>NZ_JBDGJH010000016.1:0-158837 GCF_057656995.1 Mycobacterium sp. Soil_C_30
AGTCGAGGGAGCTCAGACGGGTGTTGGGGTCTGAGTCCGAGGCTGGCGACGGAGGAGCCAGTCGAGGGAGCTCAGACGGGTGTTGGGGTCTGAGTCCGAGGCTGGCGACGGAGGAGCCAGTCGAGGGAGCTCAGACTGGGGGTGGGGTCTGAGTCCGAGGCTGGCGACGGAGGAGCCAGACTGGGCGAGTTCGGGGTCTGAGTGCATGACCGCCGTGGCACGATGACCCCGTGACCGCCAAACTGGATCTGCTCAGCCCGAATCTCGAGGTGGCCGTGGTGACCACCAACCTCGAGGCGATGATCGAGTTCTACGAAAACTTCCTCGGGCTGGAATTCCAGTCCGAGCTCGAATTTCCGGGTGGGACGCAGCGCCGGTACGCGTTGGGCAGCAATGTCGTCAAGCTGGTCACCTACGACCTGCCCCCGGGGAAGCCGACCGCACAAGGCGGTGGCCGCGCCGAAGCGGGAATCAAGTATTTCTCGTTCGCGGTCAAGAATCTGACCGAGCTGGCCGAGCGCGTCGCGGCCTCGCAGTATGACCTGGTGGAGCCGCTGACCGAGTTCGAGCCGGTGCCGGGAATGGGGTGGCTGTTCGTCGCCGATCCCGACGGCAACTGGATCGAGTTCTTCGGCACGCTGTGACGGAAAGCCGTGCGCTGCAGGCGACCTAGCGCCGCAGCCGCCGGCCCAGATAGATCAACCCCGCGCCGATCAGGATCACCACCGGGCCGAGCACCGACCAGGTGGTGGTGTTGCTCATCGGGCTGCCCTGCACCACGCCGAAGCCCTGCAACGTGAACAGCAGCCCGAACAACGCGATGATGACGCCGAACAGGACCAGGAAGGCGCTTCGCATCATTCGACTGTACGGCCAGCGGCTATTTGGTACCGAACATCCGGTCACCCGCGTCGCCGAGGCCGGGCACGATGTAACCGTGCTCGTCGAGTCCGCGGTCGACGGAGGCGGTGTACACCGGGACGTCAGGGTGCGCATCGTGCAGCGTGGCAAGCCCCTCGGGGCAGGTGAGCAGGCAGACGAACTTGATGGACTTGGGGTGGCATTCCTTGAGCCGGTCCACCGCGGCCACGGCCGAGTGCCCGGTGGCCAACAGCGGGTCGACCACCACGACATCGCGTTCCTGCATGTCGTGAGGCATCTTGAAGTAGTACTCCACGGCAATCAGGGTCTTGGGGTCCCGGTAAAGACCGATGTGGCCCACCCTGGCTCCGGGAACCACCGACAACATGCCGTCCAGGATGCCGGTTCCCGCGCGCAGGATCGAGACGAAAACCAGCTTCTTGCCGTCGATCACCTTGCCCGTCATCGTCTCCAGCGGCGTCTCTATCTCGACGTCATGCAGCGGGATGTCACGCAGCACCTCGTAGGTCAGCAACGCCGACAGCTCGTTGACCAGGCGTCGAAAGTTGTTGGTGGACACCTCTTTCTGCCGCAGCAGGGTCAGCTTGTGCTGCACCAGAGGATGGTCGATCAGCTCGACGTTGCTCATGTTGTCAGAAAACCGTCCCGTCGCTGGTGATGGTCAGAGGGGGCAGGCCATCTCGGTGGCGGCGTGCCAGCGCGCGCCCGGCCGCCCAGGTGCCACCCTCGAGGATGCAGGCCAACGGCATCTGGGTGGCATCGACGTCGAGCCGGTCCCGTACCAGTGGCGCCAGTTCATCGATCAGCGCCACAGTCAGCGCCCGCCACTCGACGACCAATTCATCGGAGACAGACCACCTGTGGGTGGCCCAGTCGGTGTCGCGCAGGGCGAGCACCCCGGTGTCCAGGAACAATCCGCCGTTGCGGTACTCCGGAAGGCCGGTGAGCGCGTCGAGGCCCTGCACTTGTATGCCCGCCCAACCGAACGGTTCCAGCAGCGAATACGTCAGCCACTGGGACAACTTGTGGAACGGCATCCAGCCCACCGCCGGGTGCGGCCAGCAGTCCCCGACGGGCTGACCATCGATCATGTTGTCCGCCAACCAGATTCCCGACAGAGAGTCCAACAGCAGCGACAGGATGTCGTGGGCGGCGACGACACCGGCGTCGGACACCAGAGCGTCGTAGAGGCCGCCTGGTCGCCCGGCGGGGCCGAAAACCTGGGGCGCCTGTTGCAGAGCCGTACCAAGGCGGCGAAGCAGCGCGACCCGCCCGTCGAATCCGATGAGGGGGTTGGTGGCGCAGACCTGGAACGCGTTGCTCAGCTTCTCGGCGTCGAGCCCCAGCAACCCGTCGGCGTCGGCCCGCAGCGGCTGAGCCTGGTCGCTGGAGAACAGTCCCGCCGCGAAGGCATGCCAGCTGGCGACGCCGAGGCCTTCGGAACGTGTCAGGGTCTGCCCGGTGTCGGCTTCCCGGTACTGCCAGTCGGGACCCGAGCCGGCGTCGAGCAGCACGCTGACCACCGCCAGGTCGATCGTCGTGCGGGCCAGGTCGGCACCTGACCCCGTGGCTTCCCGGAGCGCAGCGGTCCGGTCCAGGCCTCCGGCTTCGAAATGCCGCCAGCGACTGTGAAAAGGGATATGGAGGTCAGGGAAGCGTTGCACCGTCAGATCGGCGACCACGGCAGCCGCGGTGGGCAGCGCGTCGTCGTGAACGCGGAACCAGGGCGATTCGCCCGCTCGCGCGCGCTCGAGCAGGAGTTGCGCGCGGGTGCGGATCGCCGCGGTGGTGCGAAGTTCGGCCACCGCCGCCGGCGCGCTCACCCGTGCAGGCTCCGGCCGACGGTGTTCTTCAGGTCTTCGGCGTCCGGTGCGCGGCCGGGGGTGAAGTATCCCGCGGCCATCTTCGCGTCGATCTCCACGCGGGCATCGGCGGGGACCAGCTCGTCGGGGATGTTGACCCGCTCACCGACCTCGATACCGGATCCGGTGATGGCGTCGTACTTCATGTTGCTCATCGACACCAGGCGGTGGATCTTGGTGATGCCGAGCCAGTGCAGCACGTCGGGCATGAGTTCCTGGAACCGCATATCCTGCACTCCCGCAACACATTCGGTGCGGGCGAAGTATTGATCGGCGGTGTCCCCGCCGACCTGACGTTTACGGGCGTTGTACACCAGGAACTTGGTCACCTCACCCAGTGCCCGGCCCTCCTTGCGGGAGTACGCCACCAGTCCGACGCCGCCGCGTTGGGTGCCGGCGATGCATTCCTCGATGGCGTGGGTCAAATAGGGCCGGCAGGTGCAGATGTCGGAGCCGAACACATCCGAGCCGTTGCACTCATCGTGCACGCGGGCAGTCAGCTCGACGGCCGGGTCGGCCAGGTCGCGCGGATCGCCGAAGATGTACACCGTCTGCCCACCGATCGGCGGCAGGAACACTTCCAGGTCTCCGCGAGTCACCAGTTCCGGATACATCCCCCCGGTCTCTTCGAACAGCACCCGGCGCAGGTCGGCCTCGGTGCAGCCGAAACGGGCGGCGACTCCCGGCAGCCACCAGACCGGTTCGATGGCGGCCTTCGTGACCACGGCCGCCCCGCTGGGCAGCAGTAGGCGCCCATCTGGGTGCAGCCGGCCCCTGCTGATCGCCTCGGCGATCTCCGGAAGCTGAACGTGTGCCTTGGTGACCGCGATGGTGGGCCGGATGTCCATTCCGCGTGCGATGTCGGCGGCGAACACGTCCGCCACCGCGGCACCCCAGGGATCCAGGCTGACGATCGTGGCGGGATCACTCCACTGCCGGTACGGGCCCACCACGTCGGTGGGTGCGGTGTTGGTCAGGTCGGCGCGGTGTTCGCGCGACAGCGCCCCCGAGGCGACGGCCAGGGCCCGGTAGACGCTGTAGGACCCGGAATGGGTGCCGATGACATTGCGGTGGGCGCGCGAGCCGGTGGTGCCGATGACCGGGCCCCGCTCTGCAGGGGTCGGTGCGCCCCACCGGAGCAGGGGTGCGTCGGGCCCGCCGCTGTGTGAGGTCAGCCGAATGTGGCTGGCGATGCGGGGTGGCGGTGCGCCGGTTCCAGCAGACATGACCATCCTTGTCAGCGCGGCCCGGCGTAGCAGCCGGAATGGGCCAGGATAACTCCTCGCCGGATTCGCTGCCCGTCGTCGCAGCTAGTCGGTACCGGCGGGACGAGCCCTCCGCACCGGCACCAGTGGACGGTTGCCGCGCTGGCGGCGGCCTTCGTCGGTGAGCCAGGCAAGACCGGCGGCCGAGGACAGCAGGGCGATGATGCCCGCCCACGTGCCCACGGACACCCAGGCGAGGGCGAACGCCACCACACAGACCACAAAGGCGAGCACACCGATCATGATCAAGGCGATTCCTGGTTTGCCCACCCGTACGACGTCATTTGCCGGTTCCGGGGTTCGGTCAGTCACGTGTGTCTCCCCTCCACGTGGTCCTCGTGCCCCGACTTCGTTCCGCAATTAGGTGGTACCCGAGTACCGCCGGGGCCAAAACGGCAGCTCGGGAATAGCTGACTCGGTTTATCCACTTGGGTACTGGGGTAGAGATTCACACGTCAGCCAATCGCAGTGCCGAGGTCAGAAGACATCGCCGCGGCACGTTAGGAGGCGATTTCGAGATGTCGGGTAAGCACCGAACGGCACCGGAAACCGACCGGTCGCCTAAAGCGGCCCGTGCCGGCGTGGTGAAGCGGTCCGCTGGAGCCATCTGGTTTCCGGCGTCGATTGCCGTCGCGTTTGCTGGGTTCTCCGCTGCCGTGGTGGTCGCGCATTCTGAGCCGGAGACCGTCCGTGAGCAGCCCACCGCCAGCGCGTACACCGTGGCCCAGCCCGAGGCCGCGCAGCCTCAGACCGCGCAGCCCCAGACCACCAGCCAGCAGGGCACGGTGGTGGCTGTATCGGCCGATTCCATCACCGCCCGCAGTGACAACGGATTCACCCAGACGTATCTGGTCACCCCGAACACCACGGCGGTCACCAGCGCCGGCGGTCAATCATTCACCGCCGCAACACCTTTCGCCGTCAACGATCAGGTCGCCATTGCGGCGACCGTCACCTCGGGCACGGCCACCGCGACCGCGATCGCCGACCGTGCCGTCATCGGCCAGCACGGCATGCCGATGGACTCTCTGACCTGAGGACTCAGCCGCCGGAGCGCACCCGCAGGGCGGCGGTGTGCTGCCCGGGCGGCGCGCCGAACATCCGTCGGTATTCGCGGGTGAACTGCGAAGCGCTGTCGTATCCCACCGCATGACCTACGGCCGCGACGTCTCCGGGGTGCGCCAGCAGAAGGCTCTGCGCGTGCTGCAGCCGAATCCGCTTCTGGAACTGCAACGGGCTCAGCGCGGTGACCGCGCGGAACCGCCGGTGCAGCGTCGAACTGCTCATGCCCGCCAGATCGGCGAGGTGGTCGATGGTCATCGGTTCCGCGTAGTGGTCACGAAGCCAGGCGATGACGCGGTTGATGTGTGTCACGTCGCTGTCCGGCAACCCGATCTGACGAACCACCCCGCCCAGCGGTCCGGTCAATGCCCGCCACAGGATCTCCTGCTCGATCAGCGGGAACAGCACCGGGGCGTCGCCGGGTCGGTCGAGTAGCCGCAGCATCCGGTCGACGGCGTCGAGCAGGTCGGGATCCGCGCGTCCGGTTGCGATGGCGGCGGGATCGGCCTCCGCGTGACGGCGGGTGGTCGGCAGGCGCAACGACAGGGCGGCCACGACGGCCGGCCGCAGCACCATACCCATCGACAAGGACGGGACGCCGGGGGAGATGTCGAGGTAGTGGCCGGTGACGGGTAGCTCCGCGGTCACCACCAAGCAGTCGCCGGCGCGGTACTCGTACACCCGCTCGCCGAGCAGCAGCCGCTTTCCTGCCTGGGCCATCACCACCAGGAGTGGCTCGGTGAGTGAATACTCCGGCACCTGATCGGGTTTCGTCACCGCCGACAGCAGCAGGCCGTCGATGGGGGTGTGGAGGTCAGGGCGCGCGTGTGCGGCAATCCGGTGGCGGATCGACCTCAGCACATCATCCGAGGAGCCCATGCCTTCACTCCATCATCGTTCTTGTCGGCGCAGATCTGTTCCGCGCACATCGAGCAGTATCGTGCAAGAGCGGGCTCGGATCGAGCTACCGCCGCACGCGCCGGCGGCATTGGATGGGTACATCATTCATTTGCCTCCAAGGAGCACATCTCATGCCACTCGATCACTACGTCACCCTCGGCCGGTCAGGATTGCGGGTGAGTCCGTTCGCCTTGGGTGCCATGACATTCGGAACCGATGTCGGCGGTGCCGGCAGTACGGTGGAGGAATCCGAACGCATCCTGTCGACCTACCTCGACCTGGGCGGCAATTTCATCGACACCGCCAACTTCTACACCAACGGCCACTCCGAGGCGATCCTCGGTGACTACTTCGCCAACCGCCCGGGCCGCCGGGAACGTGTCGTGCTGGCATCGAAGTTCTTCACCAATCTGTTTCCCGGTGACCCCAATGCCGGCGGCGCCGGCCGGTCGTCGATCATCGCTCAACTCGACGAGACCTTGCGCCGGATGCGCACCGACTATCTGGACGTGTACTGGCTGCACAACTGGGACCGCAACACCCCGATCGAAGAAACCATGCGCGCACTCGACGATCTGGTGCGCGCCGGCAAGATCCGCTACATCGGTTTCTCCAACAATCCAGCGTGGGTGGCGGCACAGGCGCAGACGTTGGCGGTACTCCAGGGGTGGACACCGCTGATCGCCCTCCAGGTGGAGTACTCGCTGCTGGCCCGGACCATCGAAGGGGAGATCGCGCCGCTGGCGCGCGATCAAGGTATGACGCTGGTGCCGTGGAGTCCGCTGAAGAACGGCTTCCTCTCCGGAAAGTACCGGCGCACAGGCGATGTCATGGATTCCGCGCGCGCCCACCACGTGGGTGTGCCCGACGAGGCCCAGTTCCGGGTGATCGATGTCGTGACCGCGGTGGCCGCCGAGATCGGCGCCAGCCCCGCCGCGGTGTCCCTGGCCTGGCTGCGGGCCAGGCCGGGAAGTGTCGTCCCGATCCTCGGGGCCCGCCGGCTGGGTCACCTCGAGGACAACGTCGCAGGGCTTGACCTGAGCCTCGAACCGGAACACCTGCGGCGGCTGGACGAGGTCTCCGAACCTCAGCTGAGCGAACCGGCACCGCAAAACGGCCACGTACGGGCGATGTTGCAGTTCGCCGGCGCCACGGTCGATGGGGAGACGTCGACGGTGTATCCACCGCTGGCGCAGAGCCGGGAACGTTACTGACGCTGCGCGGCAACGCGTTCCGCCACGGCGAGCACATCGGCGATCTCGATCCGCGCGGCGCCGGGGATCTTGGCGGCGTCGTCGTAGCGGCGCAACCGAACTGCGTCGCCCCACCACGGATGGTCGACGAACTCGGGGTCGACGCCTGCGCCGCCTTGCGCACGCAGGGATGCGAGGGACACCCCGGACAGGCCGGCGGCGTAGCGGGTGTCGGTGGCGGCCAGATAGCGTTTGGCCGCCACGTGCGCACCGGCGAGCCAGCCGACACGGTGCCCGAAGCGCGGCGTCAGCCACTCCTGGGCCACGCGGTCGTGGCGGGCGTCGGTGACCTCACCGAACAGCGGGCTGTGCGCCACGTCGTGCAGGGCGGCGGCGAGAACCAGCTGATCGTCGGCGTCATCGTCCAACGCGCGGGCGGCCGACTGCAGGGCATGGTCCAGTTCGTCGACGGCTTCCTCGTCCCAGACGCCGCGCAACGACAGCAGCAGCGCCTCGACATCCCCGACGCTGTCCACGCCGTAGACCATGTCAGTGCCGGGAGGCCGGGGATACACGCTCATGTGAACATCCCGCTAACAGATGGCGCCGCGGTCAGTTACCGGCGGGGGCTTGCAGCGCGGGACGGGCACCGTGCGGGTCCTCCAGAGCCATCTGCGGCATGGTGGGGTCCGTGGTGGGCAGCGCCGACTCGATACCCAGCACCGATTGCGGCGACTGCCCGTCGGCGTTCTCGAGCTGCACACTGGTCTGTGGCCCGGCGGTGATGTTGATTCCCGGGTTGGGCGGCACGGGATGAGAGTTGCCGACCGAGATGCCGTTGAGGGCACTGGAGTTCGTCAGGCTGCCCGGCGCCTGTCCGGTGTTGCCGAGCTGGCTTCCCGGCAGACCGCTGAGCTGTTGTCCCGCAGCGGCGTTGGTGGTGATGCGCACACCTCGGGCGTCAGTGGTGGCCGGTGGGCCCACCACGATGATGTTGTAGGGGTAGGAGAAACTCCCCGGTTGCGGCGACACGTCGCCGGGAATGTACGGGGGAGCCGGCGGCAGGTCCGGCGGCTCCGCCGCAGCGGTGGGCGCGCCGATCGCAGCCAACAGTCCGGCGAATGCTGCCGCGGGGATCATCCAGTGCGTGGCCATGTCCGACTCAGATCTTGATGGGGTCGCCGTAGACGGCGAACTGGGTGTGTGCCGCTGAGGTCGAAACACGCAGATAACCATACGACCGGATGGTCACATCGCCTCCGCACGCGTCTGCTTTGACATGGATGTTGTCGATGTCGATCATCGCCTGGCCACCTTCGCTGAGGGCCATGTTGGACAACGGGAGGTCGACGATGACACCCGGCTGCACCACGGTCTGCACGAATCCTGCTCCGCCGCCGCTGATCCCGATGTTGGCGCCATCGCTGAACGGGAGCCCGACCGAGCCCTGGGGCGCGACACCGGCTGTGCCGCCGTACTGCAGGCCCGTCGACACATCGCGCTGGCAGCCCAGCTGGTAGCCGACGATGAACAGGCTGTCGGTGATGTGGCCGGCGCCGCCGCTGGCCGTGGCGGTGCCCGACAAGGTGACGAAGCCCTCACGTGAGTCGGCGGCGTTGGCCAGGTTGGGCACCGAGTTGACCACTTCCCGGTCCAGCTGGATGTTGAGCGTCCACCCGTCGCGGGAAACCTTGGAGTAGACCTTCGGTGCCATGTCGACCGGCGCGGCCGAGGCCGCAGTGATCCCGCAGACCCCGCCGAGCACCGCTGCGATCGACATGGCGGTCCCTACCGCCCTGATGCTTCCGGCAACGCTGGTCAACGCGTACCCCCAACTCCTGAATTGCTCGACGGTCCTCGAGTCGACAGCGTTGTCGGCGATCCCGGCGCACGGCCACCGCAGTGTAGAGCACGGAGGGAAATTGACGCCGAGATTGAATTTAACCGGAAACCGACGGAAATAGGCGGTTCGTCCGGTTGCTGAGCAACCTCGGTTTTCCGGCGAGTCACCGCCGCAGGGCCCGCGGTGCGCCTTACTGTGGCGCCATGGGGACCGAGCGCGAAGCGTCACCCGGAGATTACGAACAGCGTGTCGACCCGGGCGCGCTGGCGCTGGCAACGGTGGCCGGCGCCGTCGCGTTCATCTTCGGCGGCGGTGACTGGGACGCTCTGGCGTGCGTCATCGGGTCGATGCTGCTCGTCATCCTGATGGCTCACCACCGGGCGGCGCCGGCGGTGCACACGCCGCGTTCCTACTTCCTGCGTGCGGCGTTCGGCGCCACCACCGGGTTGGCGTTCTGCATCGCGATCGCCCCGGCAATCCAATTCGGCATCATCGAGCCGTATTACCCCACCTTCGACGAGGAGGGGTTTCACATCGACGGCGCCTACAACACCACCCTGGTGATCGCGGTGCTGTGGCCCTTCGTCGCGTTTCTGCTCGCGGTTGCGGAGCCCCGCATCGCCCGGTGGCTGGATCGTGCGCCCCGCCGGGAACGCGGGGCGTCAAGTCCCCGGGAGCTCTAACGCGCGGCGCCGGTCACCGCGGCCAGTTCACCCGCGGGTACGGACTGCAGGATCGACTGAAGGATCTCCCCGCTGCGCACCGCGATGTTGGACAGCAACGACGACGTGAGTCCGTGGGTGTGTTCGGTGTTGCCTTGGATGTAGAGGTTGCCCAGGGTCGGTGGCTCGGTGGCCAAACGGTAGTCGCGCGATACCGCGGGCTGGCCGTCGACCAGCACGACGTTTTGGTACAGATCGCCGAGGATTCCGCGCAGTGATGCCGGTGAGAATCCGGTGGCATACACCACGGCGTCACAGTCGAGCACGTCGACCGAACCTGTGGGGTGGTGCAGGATGTGCACCCGCACACCGTCTTCGCCCTCCTCGGTCTTGTTCACACTGGAGGCGCCACGCAGGAACAGGCGGCGCTGGCCGGCCACGCGCTCGGCGTATTCGCGGGCGTACAACTCCTCGATCAAGGGCAGATCGACAGCCGAGTAATTGGTGCTGCGGTGGTAGTCGATCAGCTGGCGGCGGACTCCGGGGTCGGCGGTGTAGAAGTCGTCCACCGCATCCGGGTCGAAAACCCGGTTGGCGAACGGACTGTCGTCGGCGGGGCTGTAACCGTATTTGGCGAACACCCCGTGCACTTCGTTCTCCGGGGACAGATCGTGTAGGTATGCCGCCACCTCGGCGGCGCTCTGCCCGGCACCCACCACCACGTACCGGTTGTGCTTGCGGCTCGGCAGCCTCTCGAGATCGTGGAGGAAACCGTGATTGTGAACCTGGCGTGCCGAGGCGGTGACGCCGGGCGGCAGTTGCGGATTCAGGCCACCGGCGATCACCACGTGGTGTGCTCGGAGTCGCCGTGGGTGAGTTCCGCTGACCTCGACCTCGAATACGCCGTCGACCTCATCGACGGCGGTTACGCGGGAGCCGTAATGGACTTCTGCGTCGACCTTGGCTGCCGACCACGCCAGGTAGTCGTGGAATTCCAGCCGCGTCGGGAAGAAGGTCTTGTAGTTGATGAACTCGGTGAGGCGGCCGCGCTCGGTCAGGTAGTTCAAGAAGGTGAAGTCGCTCTTCGGGTTCCGTTGTGTCACCAGGTCCTTGAGGAACGAGATCTGCATGGTGGCACCCGGGATCAGCATCCCGGTGTGCCAGCCGAATTCGTCCTTGGCTTCGACGAACTGCGCGTGGATCCGCCGGGTGACCGCCGGGTCGCTGTTGTGCTCCATGACCGCGATCGCCAGCGCCAGGTTGGAGGGGCCGAATCCGACACCCACGAAGTCGAGGATCGGACGGTGGCCGTTTGATTCCCGCACCATCACGCACCTGCCATCTGGTCGAGTGCGCCGGGAACGGGCTGGGAAGGATCTGATCCCACCGCCACGATGCGGTTGTCGGAGTCGACATGCACTACCCGCGCCGTGTGTGTGGTCCGTTCGACTTCATCGACCTGGAGGAACGACATGATGATCACCAGGTTTCCCGGGGAGATCAGGTGGGCTGCGGCACCGTTGATCCCGATGACGCCGCTGCCGGCCGGCCCCGTGATGGCGTAGGTGACCAGACGCGCTCCGGTGGTGACGTCGACGACGTGGACCTGCTCACCCTCGACGATGTCGGCTGAGCTCATCAGGTCCCGGTCGATGGTGATGGAACCGACGTAGTGCAGATCGGCCTGGGTGACCGTCGCCCGGTGAATTTTGCCCGCCAATAGTGTTCGTTGCATATCGCGCCCCTCTCGCGCCGCCCGAAGGTAGCGCCTCGATGTTGAAAAGTGCACCGGCTGAGCCTGTTTAAGCGAAGGCTAACCTATTTCCGCTTTCCCGCAAGACGTTCCGTTCTCGCCTGCGCGGATTGTCGAATACGTTGCGGCTCAGTCAGTTTCCTGCGAACTTGCTGTGAGCCGATCGGGCGATCCTCCTTGGTTCTGGTGTCCGCCCGCCAGTTCCTCGGCGATCAGCGGTCCGAGTGATTCGAGGGTGGTCTGATCCATCAACTCGGAATGCCGGCAGTCCAGCGGAACCACCCGCACCCGGCCCGTGAGGTGGTCCTGCCAGCACTGTGACGCGACGCCGTGCAAGTCCATCTCGAGCACGGTGGCGTCGACGAAGAAGACGTCGCCGCCGTAGCGTCCGTATCGAGCCGACGCCGTGAAGCGTTCCGCCGAAACGTAATTCTCGATCACCTGAGCGATCTGCCGGTCGTCGAGTACGCCGATCGCGTCATCGTCGGCGCGCACCAGCGCCACCGCCTCGGCCACCGAGATCCGGTCCCCGACGTCGACGGCGAAACCCATCTCCCGCAGCAGGCCGGCCAGCACCGCGTCGGGATCGAACGCGGCTCCGGGATCGTCGGCGACGTCGGTCCGGGCGTCCAGCATGCCGACCCAGCTGACGTCGCGGCCGCGCCTGGTGAGTTCCTGGGCGATCAGTACGGCCAGCGCCCCACCGAAGGACCAACCGAGCAGCCGGACCGGACCCGTCGGCGCCGTCTCGCCCACCCGGTCGGCGTAGTCGGCCGCCAGCTCGCCGATGGTGTCCGGCAGCGCCGCTCCGCTGAACACCGGCGATTGCAGCCCGTACAGCGGAACATTCGCCGGCAGAAAGCGTTTGAGCCCGGCGAACTGCCAGCTGAGTCCACTGGCCGGGTGGACACAGAACAGCGGCGCCTCGGTGCCGCTGTCGCGCAACGGCAGTACCGGTGCCAGGCTGGCGCCGCTGTGCTCTCCACCGGCGGCCATCCGGCGGTCGACATCGCGCACCGTCGAGGCCACCATCAGATCCGCCACCGCCACGTCGATACCGAATTCCCGCCGCAGCGCTGCCGCCAGGCGCACCAGCAGCAACGAGTGCCCGCCGAGTGTAAAGAAGTCGGCATCGATGCCGGTGACCTCCACCCCGAGCACCGAGGAGAACAGCGCACACAACTGCCGTTGCCGCTCCGTCGTGGGAGGTGTTCCGGTGGCACCGCCGGATTCGGGTGCGGGAAGGGCGTTGCGGTCCAGCTTGCCGCTGGGGGTCAGGGGAAACTCCGAGACCAGGACATACCCCGACGGCACCATGTGGCTCGGCAGAGCCGCCCCGGCGTGCCGGCGCAACTCCGCAGCCGGGTCAGGCTGCGACCGCTCGGCCGCAACGTAGTACGCCACCAACCGGCCCGCGCGGGCCACCACCCGGGCCGAGGCCACCGCGGGATGTGCGGCCAGCACCGCCTCGATCTCCGCGGGTTCGATACGCACGCCGCGCAGCTTGATCTGATCATCGGACCGACCCCGGTATTCCAGCTGCCCGTCGGTCCGCCACCGCACCACATCGCCGGTCCGGTACAGCCGCGCCCCGGCATCGAATGGGCTGGCGACAAATCGCTCCGCGGTCAGACCGGCGCGGTTGAGATACCCGTGCGCCAGCTGGACACCGCCGAGATAGAGCTCCCCGGGCGCACCGACCGGCACCGGCCGCAGGTACTGATCGAGCACATGGACAGCGACATTCCAGCCGGGCTCGCCGAGTGCGACCGGGCCACCGTCGGCCGTCCAGCCGAGCACGTCCACCGACGCCTCGGTGGGGCCGTACAGGTTGTGCAGCGGCACCGCGGAACCGAAGGCGGCGGCGAAGCGGGTGGCCAACTCGGTGGACAGCGCTTCGCCGCCAACGGTCACCCGGGTCAGCGACGCGCACTGCTCCGTCGCTGCCTCCTCGAGGAACAGCTCCAGCATCGACGGCACAAAATCCACCGCGGTGACCCGGTGTGCCGCAATCACATCCGCCAGATAACGGGGATCGCGATGGCCGCCGGGCCGGGCCACCACCAGCGTCGCGCCCACCCCGAGCGGCCAGAACACCTCCCACACCGAGGTGTCGAAGCTGATCGGGGTCTTGACCAACATCCGGTCCTCGCCGGTCAACGGATAGGCGTGCTGCAACCACGCGATCCGGTTGGTGATACCGGTGTGCGGTACCGCCACCCCTTTGGGACGACCGGTGGAACCGGAGGTGTAGAGCACATAGGCCCAACCCGCCGGGTCGACAGGCCGGTCCAACGGCGGTGCGGTGCCGTCCCGTAACGCACGCACCGCAGCCATGTCATCGAGCACCATGACGGGCCGGGTGTCCTCGACCATGTAGGACAGCCGCTCCGGCGGATACTCCGGATCCAGCGGCAGGAACGCTGCCCCGGTCTTGGCGACCGCCACCAAGGCGACCACGAGTTCCACCGACCGCGGCAAGGACACCCCGACCACATCGCCGGCTGCCGCACCCAGGGCGGCCAGCCGAGCCGCCAACTGATCCGACCAGCGATCCAATTCCGCATAGGTGAGGTGTTGATCCTCGAAGAGCACCGCGGTGGCGTCCGGCGTCCGGCCGGCCTGTCCCGTGACACCCGAGGCCAAGTCGGTGTGCTCGACGTCATGGTCAGTGGGTTTGTCTGCCGGCGTGGCGGGTTCGTCGTCGAGCAGGAGGTCGACGGCTGCGATGTGTTGGCCGGGCGCGGCGGCGAGCTGCCTCAGCGTGGACACCAACCGTCGCGCCAGTGTCGCCACCGTGGATTCGTCGAACAGGTCGCTGCTGAACTCAGCCATCACCGAGGCGGTGCTGCCCGCAGGCCCCTCGATCAGCGTGAAGCCCAGATCGAACATCGCCGCCTCGACGGGTGGTTCCAGCCACTGTGTGGGCAGGCCGAACATCTGGGTTGGCGTGCCGTCGCGGCGGTGCGAGCCGACGAAGACGTTGAACAGAGGGTTGCGTCCGGCGACCCGAGGTGGGTTGAGCGCCTCGACCACATGCTCGAACGGCAGATCCTGATGAGCGAAAGCCGCCAGATCCGTGGCGCGGACCCGGCCCAGTAGTTCCTCGACAGATGGGTTGCCGGACAGGTCGATTCGCAGCACCACCGTGTTGACGAAGAAGCCGACGACCTCGTTCAACGCGCTTTCGTCACGTCCGGCAACCGGTGTGCCCACCACGATGTCGTCCCCGGCGCCCAGCCTGTGCAGCAGCACCGCGACGGCGGCGTGCAGCACCATCAGCGAGCTGATCTGCCGCTGCGCCGCCAACCTGCGCACCCCGTCGGCGACCTCGGCGGGCACCTCGATGTGCACCGCGCCGCCCGCACCGCTGGGACGGGCCGGCCGGGGCCGGTCGGCGGGCAGCGTCACCTCGTCAGGCGCACCGGCCAGGGTGTCGCGCCAGAATTGCAGATGCGCGTCACCGACCACCCCGAGCAGCTCCTGCTGCCACAGCGTGTAGTCGGCGTACTGGACGTCCAGCGGGGCCAACGCCGGGTCGGCCCCCGCACTGCGCGCACGGTATGTGCGGTCGAGGTCGGCCAGGAAGGGGCCGTCGGACCACTCGTCGGTGGCGATGTGGTGCAGCACCAGCAGCACCGTGTGATCCTGCGGGGCCGTCTCGAATATGTGTGCCCGAAGCGGGATCTCGGCGCTGAGATCGAACCGGTGGGCCGCGGCCGCGGCGATCCGTTCGTCGAGCTGGTGCGCCGCGCACTCGGCGAACTGCACATCGGGCCGGGTGCCGGGCGGCAGGATGTGCTGGAACAGCGCACCGTCACATTCGGTGAACACCGTGCGCAGAACCTCGTGCCGGTCCGCCACATCCGTCAGCGCGGTCGTCAGCGCCGCGACATCCAGACCGCCCGTCACGCGGAACGCCAGCGGATAGTTGTACGCCACACCGGTTTGGCCGAGACGGTCCAGGACCAGCAGCCGCGCCTGCGCCGGTGCGGCCGGGATCAGCCCGGGCCGTGGCATGGCCACCAATTCCGGGCGGGGCGGCTGCCCGGTCCCGGCGTGCGACTGCATCAGGGTCGCGAGTTCGGCCACCGTCCGGGCGTCGAAGACGTCGCGCAGGGACAGCTCGACGCCCAGCACCGCGCGGATACGGTTGATCAGCCGGATCGTCGCCAGGGAGTGCCCGCCCAGGTCGAAGAAGTCATCCTCGGCCCCGACCGCGGGGACGCCGAGAATTTCCGTGAACAGCTCACACAGCGTCTCCTCCTCGGGCGTGCGTGGTGCCCGGCTGTGTTGCCGCCGCGCCGCGTCGACCTCGGGTAGTGCTCGCACGTCGAGTTTGCCGTTGTCGGTCAACGGCAGCGCGTCGAGCACCGCGAGGGCCGAGGGCACCATGTATGCGGGCAGGTTCGCCGTCAGATGGCCCCGGATGTCGGTGAGCAGGTCGGCGGCTTCTGCGGCGTCTGTGGCGGCCACGACGTAGCCGACCAGTCGGTGCGAGCCCGGCGTGCTGGGGTCGGGTCGCGCGATCACCGCGGCCTGGGCCACGTCCGGGTGCTCGGCGAGCACTGTTTCCACATCACCCGGTTCGACGCGGTAGCCGCGGATCTTCACCTGGTCGTCGGTGCGGCCCAGGAAGTCCAGGTTGCCATCGGGCCGCCGCAGCACCAGGTCACCGGTGCGGTACATCCGGTGCTCGGCGCTGAACGGGTTGGCCACGAAACGGCCGGCGGTGAGGCCGGCCTGACCCAGGTAGCCGCGGGCCAGACCGGCTCCGGCGATGTACAGCTCGCCGGGCACACCGTCGGGCACCGGCCGCAGCCAGCCGTCGAGAATGTGGGCCTCGGTGTTCCAGATCGGTTGTCCCACAGTGGGGGAGCTGCTGTCGTCGGTGCCGCCGCCGAGGGTGTTGATGGTGTACTCGGTCGGGCCGTACAGGTTGTAGCCGTAGCTGGTCCGGCTGTCGCGCAGCCGTTCCCACACCGTGTTCGACACCGCTTCACCGCCGAGCAGGACCAGCACCGGCGCGTGGTCTCCGGATGCGAGCAGTCCCTGCTCGAACAGCAGGGCGGCGTAGGTGGGGGTGACGTTGATGACGTCGATCTGGTGCCGGTGGCAGTACGCGACCAGCGCGGTGCCGTCGCGGCGCAGGTTCTCGTCACAGATGTGCACCTCATGGCCCTCGATGAGCCACAGCAGTTCTTCCCAGGACATGTCGAACGAGAACGACACGGTGTGTGCGATGCGCAGCCGGCGTCCGCCGGCTTTCGCGATCGCCGGGCCGAAGATGGCCTCGCGGTGGTTGAGGTGCATGTTGGTGAGCCCGCGGTGGGCGGTCACCACACCCTTCGGTCGGCCGGTCGATCCCGACGTGTAGATCACGTATGCCGGATCGTCGAGCCGCGCCGAGAACCCGTCCCAGTCCGACCGCGCGGCCCGCAGCCGCACGGTCACCTCGGGACTGTCGAGCACCAGCAGTGTGCACCCCTCGGGGACCAGGCCTGCGATGCGCTCGGCCACCGCCGCGGTGGTCAGCAGGTACGACGGCCCGGCGTCGGCCAGCATCACCGCCAGCCGCTCGTCGGGGTAGTCCAGCTCCAGGGGTAGGTACGCCGCGCCGGCCCGCAGCGTGGCGAACAGCGCCACCACAGCGGTGATAGAGCGTGGAACGGCCAGCGCCACGGTGGTTTCCGCGGTGCGACCGCATTCGCGCAACAGCCAGGCCAGCCGATTGGTGCGGCGGTCCAGCTCGGCGTAGTCCACGCTGTCGCCACCGCAGACCAGTGCCGTCTGGGCCGCCGATTCCGCGGCGCGCTCGGCGAGCAGGTCCATGACCGTCGCGTCGGGCAGGTGGTGTCGGGTCGATTCGCCGCGCACCACCAGTTGGGCTTCCTCGTCGACGAGCGCAAGGGGCACCGCCGCCAGCGGGTCGCTGCACTCGTGTGTGCCGCCGATGTACAGCAGCACCTGCTTCAGCCGGTCCAGCAGCCGCGCGGCGTGGGCTTGCTGCACCACATCGGGCCGGTACTCCAACTTGACCCACAGCCGTCGGCCGGGCGACGCCACCCAGGTCAACGGGTAGTGCGACGCGTCGATGGAATCGTGGCCGAGGATGCCGTGCTCGGCTTCCATATCGGTGAAGGTGTCGTCATCGAGGAAGTTCTGCAGCACGTACAGGCTGTCGAACAGTGGCCCGCCCCCGGAAAGCGCGCCGTTGTCACGGTGGTCGGCGGCCAGCGCCCGCTGAATGTCGCCCAACCCGAGATACTCGTGGTCCATCAACTCGAGCCGCTGCTCCTGCACACCGCGCATGGTGTCGGGCAGTGACCGGTTCGCCGCCAGACGAACCCGGGTGGGCACGGTGTTGAGGAACAGCCCGATCACGGCGTCGATCCCGTCGATCTCGGTGGGCCGCCCGGCAACCGTGGAACCGAACACCACGTCGTCGCGGCCGGTCTCGTACCCCAGCACCAGCGCCAGCGCGGTGCTGATCACCGCGTTGAGCGTCACACCGGCAGTGCGTGCCTGGTGGCCCAGCTGCGTGGTCTGCTCGGCGGTCAAGGTGAACTCCAGCCGCCGCGCCAGCGTCGGCGCGGTGCCCACCGCCTCGGGAACCAGCAGCGTCGGGGCGTCCAGATCGCCGAGGTGCCGGGCCCACACACGTGCCGACGCCTCCCGGTCCCGGATCGCCAGCCACCGCAGATAATCATCGAAACCCGCACCAGGAGGCACTGATTCGGCGCTTCGGCCGGTGCGAGCCGCGGTGTACTCGGTGAACAATTCACGCAGCAGCTGCTCTCGGGACCAGCCGTCGAGCAACAGGAAGTGGTAGCTGAAGATCAGCCGGTCATGGCCGGCAGTGCGCAGCACCGTGAAACGGGCCAGCGGAGGCCGGTCGAGGTCGAAAGTGCGCAGCCGGTCCTCGGCGGTCAGTTCCTCGACCCGGCGGGCCAACTCGTCATCGTCGAGACCGGTCAGGTCGACGACCTCGGGTTCGCAGACCGGGTCGGCGGCGATGACGGCCACCGGTGCGGCCAGGTCGTCGGCGTGGAAGCCGGCGCGCAACACCGGGTTTCGTGCCATCACGGTGCGGTAGGCACTGCGCAGCGCGGCCACGTCGAGCGGGTCGGCGAAATCGAAGACGTTCTGCACGATGTACACCGCCGCGTCGGAGTACCGCGCTTGGAAGTACACCCCTTCCTGCAGCGGTGACAGCGGCCAGATGGTCGAGACGGCGTGTTCGGTCGACGCGCACACCGTGTCGATCTGATCCTGGGTCAGGTTCACCAGCGGCAGGTCCGAGGGCGTCAGCGCGGCCGCCGATGTGGTGGTGTCAGCGGCGTGTCGGCCGAGTTCTCGGAGCACCTCGGTCCAGGTGTCGGCCAACGCCGCGATGTCGTCACCGGAGAGCTCCCCGTCGGCGTAGGTGAACGTGGCGTGCAGCCGAGGCCCGGCTGCGGTGTCCGCGGTGTAGGCGTTGATCTCCAGCAGGTAGGGGGTGCCCAGGTCGGGGTCGGGTGCCACCCGCAGCGCCGTGACCTCGGGAGCGGCGGCCCAGTCCCGGCCGGAG
Source organism: Mycobacterium sp. Soil_C_30 (assembly GCF_057656995.1). Taxonomy (NCBI): domain Bacteria; kingdom Bacillati; phylum Actinomycetota; class Actinomycetes; order Mycobacteriales; family Mycobacteriaceae; genus Mycobacterium; species Mycobacterium sp. Soil_C_30. Next base: position 18,993 of record NZ_JBDGJH010000016.1, read on the forward strand.
TCGACCTGCGACCGACCCAGGTAGTTGAACAGCAGTTGGGGCGCGGGCATCCGGCCCAGGGCCGCGGCGGTGCGGGGATTGCAGTACCGAAGCTGGCCGAAGCCGAGACCCCCGTCGGGTACGGCGCGCAGCGTCTCCTTGACGGATTTCAGCGCGCCGAGGTGGTCATCGGTGTGATTGGCAGACAGTCGCACCGGCGCGATCGCGGTGAACCATCCAACGGTGCGGGACAATTCCAGATCCGGCCAGCCATCGCGGCCGTGCCGCTCGAGGTCCAGCACCAGCGCCTCGGCCGGTGCGCCTCGACCGAGCCGCCAGCGCCGCACCGCCAGCTGCACCGCGGTCACCAGCACCTCGGTCACGTCGGCGTTCGCCATCGCCGGAACCGCTGTCAGCAGCGGCCGGGTTTCGGCGACGGTCAGCCGTACCTCGTGGTCACGGGTGGCGCCGACGGTCAGTCCGACCGGCATCGCCTCCGGAATCAGTTCTGCGCCCGGTGCCAGCGTCGAGGTCCAGTGTTCGAACTCCGCCAGACGCGTTGCCTGCTGGGCGTTCTCGTGGACCGCCCTGGCATGGGCACGCAGGGAGGTCGGCACCGCGGCCAATACCGGTGGGCGGCCGGCCGCGACCTGGGTGTAGGCCTCGTGCAGATCGTCAGCCAGGATCTGCCAGGAGACGGCGTCCACGGCGAGGTGGTGCACCACCAGCAGGAGCCGGCCCTGTTGGTGGGCACCGCGGTCGAACCAGACCGCCTGGACCATGGCCCCGGTGTCGGGGTCCAGCCGTGCGACGGCCTGCTCCGAATGCACGCCGATGAGTTCTCGCAGTCGGTTGTCGTCGGCCGCCAAGGCGTCTACCCGCACCATCGACAATGGTTGTGCGGCAGTGATTTCCAGTGACCACAACATCGGCGCGGGGCGGTGCAGTTGTAGCCGTAACCCGTCGTGGCGGTGCACCACGGCGGTCAGCGCCGCCTCGAGGTGCTCCAGGCTGGCACCCGCCGGGGTGCGCAACAGTTCGGACTGGTTGAGCCGCGTGACGGTCCCCCCGAGTTCGGACAGCCGGTGCACGATCGGGGTGAGCATCACCTCGCCGTTGTCCTGCCCGGTGTCGTTGGAGGGTTCCCCCGGCACGGTCGCACCCGCCGCGGACAGGAGAGCCAGCGCGGCCGGTGTCCGGTGGGTGAAGACGTCCTGCGGTGTGATCTGTATGCCGAGGCGTCGAGCCCGGTTGACGAGCTGGATGGCGACGATGCTGTCACCGCCGGCGCCGAAGAAATCGTCGTCGACCCCGACATCGGTGCGCAGGATCTCGCTGCACAGTGCGGCCAGTTGTGCTGCCGCACCCTGGTCCGTCGCCGGGGTGGCCTGCGGCGTCTCCACCGGTTCGGGCAGCGCGGAGCGGTCCAGCTTGCCATTGAGTGTCAACGGCAACTGGTCCATCACGACGAATGCCGCGGGTGCCATGTAATCGGGTAGGCGCTGCGCGAGATGGGCACGCACAGCGGCGATGTCGACGGTTCCCACCAGGTAGCCGATCAACCGGGCCCGGCCGGTGGGGTCCTGACGGACCGCGGCGGCCGCATTGGTGACACCGGGCGCCGCGGCCAGCGCGGATTCCACCTCACCGAGTTCGATGCGGTACCCGCGCACTTTGACCTGGTCGTCGGAACGCCCGACGTAGACGAGGTCACCGGTGTGGGTCCACATCGCCGTGTCACCGCTGCGGTAGAGCCGCTCGCCGGCGGCGTCGAACGGGTTGGCCACGAACCGGGTCGCCGTCAGAGCGGGTTTGTGCAGATACCCGCGGGCGAGCTGCCCTCCGGCGACGTAGATTTCGCCGACCACGCCGACGGGCACCGGGTGCAGGGTGTCATCGAGCAGGTGGATCCGCAGACCGGGGATAGGTGCGCCGATCACGCTGTCGGTGCGGGCGGTGTCCTGGACTGCGATCGGCCGGTGGGACACGTGCACACAGGTCTCGGTGATGCCGTACATGTTCACCAGCACCGGCGCCTGCGCGGTGTGCCGCTCGTACCAGCGCGCCAGTCGGGTGGTGTCGAGTGCTTCGCCGCCGAACACGACGTAGCGCAGCGCCAGATCCGGTTGCCGGCTGCGGTCGGCTTCGATCAGTGGGTAGAACGCCGACGGGGTCTGGCTCAGCACGGTCACGTGTTCGCGGGCCAGGAGGTCCAGGAAGCGTTCCGGGTCGCGGGCGACGGACTGTTCCACCACCACCAGCCGTCCACCGTGCAACAGCGGACCCCACAGTTCCCACACGGAGAAATCGAACGCGGCCGAGTGGAACATCGTCCACACATCACCGGCCCCGAAGGAGAACAACGGGTCCGGGCTCTCGGTGACCCCGCGGAACAGGGCGGCCACATCGCGGTGTGTCACCGTCACCCCCTTGGGCACACCGGTGGAGCCGGAGGTGTAGATGACGTAGGCACCGTGGTCGGCGGTCAACGCGGTCTCGGGCAGCGGGCCGGTGGCCGGAAGAACCTCGGACAGCACCACTTCCGATGTCTGGCCGGCGCGCCAACCCGGCTTGTCCACCAGCACACACACCGGTGCCGAGTCGGCGAGGATGTGCTGCAGCCGGGCCGCCGGTGAGTCCACGTCGATGGGCACATAGGTACCACCGGCTTTGATCACCGCGAGCAATCCGACGATGAGGTCGACCGAGCGTGGGATCGCCACCGCGACACGTGTCTCCGGGCCGACCCCGCGGCGGATCAGTTCGGCGGCCACGGCCGTGGCCCGGTCCTCGAGTTCGACGTAGGTCAGCTGGTCGGCACCGCAGCGCACCGCCACCGCATCGGGCCACTGACGCACCGACGCGGTGAAGGCCTCGGCGAGGGTGCGCTCGGGGCCCGGCCGCGATGTCGCGGCCCCCTGCTGCGCCCGCTCTCCGGGGGTGCGGATGTCGAGACCGCCCACCGGCTGTCCCGGCTGCTCGACGAACGCGTGGAGCACCTGCTCGATGCGCTGGGTGAACAACTCCGCCTCGCCGTCGGTGACCACGGCGGCGTTGTACTTGATCTCCACGGTCAGCCGGTCATCGAGATAAGCCACGAAAGACACCGGGTAGTGCGGAGAGTCGGTACCGGTGAAGCCGTGATAGCTCAGCAGATCCGGGTGGGCGTGGGTCTCGCCGGGCCGGGTGGGGAAGTTCTCCACCACCACCATCGTGTCGAAGAGGTCACGCACACCGGTGAGCCGCGCCAATTCGGCCAGGCCCACGTGCTGGGCATCGAGCAGGGTGGACTGCTGATCCTGCAGGTCGGTGAACGCCGTCACGAGGGGCGTGTGCGTGTCCCACGACATCGGCACCGGAATGGTGTTGATCAGCAGCCCCACCAGCGTCTCGGTACCGGCGAGGTCACCGCCGCGCCCGGAGACCGTCGACCCGAACACCACCTTGCGGCGCCCGGTCATCCGCCCCAGCAACAGTCCCCACGCCCCGTGCAGGACATTGCTCACCGTCAGCCCGTGCTCGCGTGCGGTGTCGGTGAGGGCACCCGTCAGCTCGGGGGACAACCGCTTCACGCAGCTGCGGTGTTCGCCCACCGCCGCGGACCCGGCGGGGAAGAGCTTGGTGGGCTCGACGCCGGCCAGTGCGCTCGACCACACCTGGTGCGCGATGTCGGGGTCGGCGGAGGTCACCGACTCGATGTGGTCGCGCAGGGTGACCGTCAGCGGTGCCGGTCCGCTGCTGCCCGTCACCGCCGCGTTGTAGTGCGCCACGATGTCGCCAAAAATCACCGGGTAGGACCAGCCGTCGGCGACGATATGGTGCATGGTCTGGATCAGCCGGTGCCGGCCGGGGGACAGGGTCACCAGGGTGTACCGCAGCAGCGGCGGCCGGGACAGCTCGAAGGGACGCGAGAGTTCCCTCTGGGCAATCACGTTCAGATCCTGAGGACGGGCGCTGATGTCGATCACGTCGACGTCGACGGGGACCTGTGCCCAGATCACCTGCGCCAGCCGGCCGTCACGGCGTTCGAGGAACCCGGCGCGCAACCCCTGGTGCCGGTGCAGCACCGCTTGAACACTGTCGCGCAGCCGGAGGGCGTCGACGGTCCCGGTGAGCTCGGCGATCTGCTGAACCCGGTAGGTGTCCTGGTAGCCCTCGACCCCGGCGCCCAGCACATTGTGGAAGTACATGCCCTCCTGCAGCGGCAGCAGCGGCAGTATCTCCTCGACGGTGTCGGTCTGTTCCCAGTCGTCCAGATCGGCCTGGGTGAGCTCGATCAGCGGGAAATCCGATGGGGTGTGCCCGCGCAGTGCCGTGCAGCGGGTCAACGCGGTCAGCGCTTCGGCCCACAGCTGGGCCAGCGCGGTGATGTCGGTGGCCTCGAGCAGCCCGCCGGGCCAGGCCAGGGTGGCGCTCAGCACGGTGCCTTCGGGACGGTCCTCGGCCAGCGCGTTGATCTCCAGTGCCACAGCGGGATTCGCCGGGTCCACCCCTTCACGCAGCGCCCCGGTGTGCGCCACCGGCTCCCAGTCGGCACCGCCGCCGCCGGCGAACCGGCCCAGGTAGTTGAAGAGGATCTGCGGTGCAGTGCCGTGCACCGACCCATCGAGGTGACGCAGCGCCCCGAAACCAAGCCCGCGACGCGGCGTGGCCCGCAGCTGTTCCTTGACCGCCTTCGCCGCCGCAGCCAGCGGCTCGCCGCCTGCGAGTACCTGCGGCCAGCTCAGCTGTCCCGGATCGAGGCGAACCGGGTAGATCGAGGTGAACCAGCCGATGGTGCGGGACAGATCCAGGTCGCCGGGGAGCAGGTCGGCTTCGCGGCCGTGGCCTTCGAGGTTGAGCAGCGCCGCCCGGGCCTGCGGGTACCCGCGATCGGCCCGCCACTGTGCCAGGGCCAGCGAGAAGGCGGTCAGCAGCACGTCGTTGACACCGCCGTGCAGCGCGGCGGGTACCGCCGACAGCAGCGCCGAGCTGACATCGGCGGGTAGCGAAAAGCGGTGAGTGCGTACGGTTTCGGCGAGGTCGACCGCAGGATCGAGCGGGCGCCGGCCCAGGTCGGGGTCTTCAGTGGACAGGATCGAGTTCCAGTACGCCGCTTCCTCGCTGAAATCGAGCTGGGCGAGCGCGTGTGACCAGGTGCGAAACGACGTCGGGACATCATCGAGCTGGACGGGCCGGCCGGCGGCGACGGCCGCCCAGGCGCGGGCCAGGTCTTCACCGAGAATCCGCCATGACACACCGTCGACTACCAGGTGGTGGACCACCAGCAGAAGCTGCCCGGTCGAACCCGGGCTGTCGTACCAGACCGCGCGCACCATCACGCCGTGCTCCGGGACCAGTTCGGCGGCTGCGGCAGCGGTCGCGGCGTCGATGTCGCCGGCTGCCGGCACACCGTGGTGACGGGTCAGCAGCGGGGACGTTTGGCCGGGTTCAGGCACGGTCAGCGTCCAGCGGTCGGCGCTGCGATCCAGCCGGGCGCGCAGCATGCCGTGCGTGGCGACGACGGACCGGAGCACGAGTTGCAGCTGATCGGTGGTGATTCCGCGTGGCGTCGTGAGCACCATCGCCTGGTAGAAGTTCGACAGCGGTGTTCCGGCCTGCTCGGTTTCGGCGAGCATCGGGGTGGTGGTGATGGCCCCGACGCCGGTGTCTTGCCGGGTGCCGGCCTCTACCGCCACACCGGCGACCGACGCCAGCGCCGCGATGCTCCGGCGGCGGAACACCTCGCGAGGTGTCAGGTGCAGGCCCGCCTTGCGGGCGCGCCCGCACACCGAGATCGACGAGATGCTGTCACCACCGAGTGCGAAGAAGTCGTCGTCGACGCCGATATCGGCACGGTTCAGACCGAGGACTCCGGCAACCACCTCGAGCAGGATCTCTTCCCGAGGGTTACGCGCGGCCCGGGTTTCACCGCGGTTGGCCGCCACAGGCTCGGGCAGCGCAGCGACGTCGAGCTTGCCGTTGATGGTCAGCGGCAACGCGTCGACCACACCGAACCGGGCCGGAACCATGTATCCCGGCAGTGCCGCTGCCAGGTGGTCTCGCAGTCCCAGAATGAACTCGCGGTGATCTGCGGGCTCGGTGGAGGCAATGACGTAGGCGGCCAGCGTTTTCACCGGTGGGGTGGCGCCCGTGCTTCGCACCACGACCGCACACCGGGCCACCCCCGGTGCGGTGCTCAGCACCGACTCGATCTCCCCGAGTTCGATCCGGTAACCGCGGATCTTCACCTGGTCGTCGGCGCGGCCCAGGAAGTCCAGCTGCCCGTCGTCACGCAAGCACACCAGGTCGCCGGTGCGGTACATCCGGCCGCCGGGCACGTACGGGTCGGCCACCATCGCGGTGGCGGTCTGCCCAGGCCGGTGGTGATAACCGCGGGCCAGACCCGTTCCGGCGATGTAGAGCTCGCCGGTGGCGCCGTCGGGGACAGGTCGCAGGGCGGCGTCGAGGATGTAGCCCCGGGTGTTCCAGATCGGCTGTCCCACCGTGGGTGTGGCACTGTCCGCGGTGCCGCCGCCCAGGGTGTTGATGGTGTACTCCGTGGGGCCGTAGAGGTTGTAGCCCGCCGACGACGGGTGGTCCCGCAGAGTTCTCCAGACCAGCTCGCTGACGGCTTCACCACCCAGGAGCACCAGAACCGGCGGATGCCTGTCGGCGGTCTCATCCAGGAGGCCGGCCTCCAGCAGATGATGCGCGTAGCTGGGCGTCACGTTGATGACGTCGATCCGGTGCCGGTGGCAGTACTCGACCAGTGCGGGCGCGTCGCGGCGCAGTTCCTCGTCGCAGATGTGCACGCGGTGGCCTTCGACGAGCCAGAACAGTTCCTCCCAGGACATGTCGAAGGAGAACGACACCGTGTGCGCGATGCGCAACCGGCGGCCACCGGCCTTCGCGATGGCCGGGGCGAAGATCGCCTCCCGGTGGTTGAAGTACATGTTCGTCAGCCCCGCATAGGGGGTGAGCACTCCCTTGGGGCGGCCGGTGGACCCGGAGGTGTAGATCAGGTAGGCGGGGTGTTGCGACCGGTGCCGGCTGGTGGCAAAGGTGCCGAGTTCGCCGGCGGCGAGCGGGGTGTCCGGCAGCGCCGCGACGGTTGTCCGGGTCTCCGCGGTGTCGGTGGTGATCACGGCGGCGCCGCATTGGCCCGCGCTGTCGATCAGTGCGGTCTGCTCCGAGGTGGTGACCAGCAGGACGGGGCGCGCGTCGTCCAGGATGGTGCGTAGCCGGTCCATCGGCAGGTCGAGTTCCAGCGGCAGGTACGCCGCGCCACTGCGCAGGACCGCGAACAGTGCCACCACCATGTCCAGGGAGCGCGGCAGTGCCAGGGCGACAAAGGTCTCCGGTGCCGCGCCGTTGGCCAGCAGATGCCTGGCGAATCGGGTGACCCGGTGGTCGAACTCACGGTAGGTCAGCTCCTGGGAGCCGAACACCAGGGCGATGTCGTCGGGTTCGCGCTGCGCCTGCCTGGCGAGGAGTTCGGCGATGGTCACCGGCTCGACCGGCCGGGTCGTGGCGCCCCAACGGGTGTCCAGTTCGGCGCGGCGCGCAGCACCGAGCAGATCGACGGCCCCGGCCGCGGTGGCCGGTGCCTCGGCGATGGTCTGCAGGACGGTCAGGAGCTGATCGACCATCTCGTGGGCGCGTTCGGCACCGATCACCCGGTATTCGAGTTTGACGGTGAGTTCGGCGCCGGGGGTGAGCACCCACGTCAGCGGGAAGTGTGTGGTGTCGTGGTAGTCGACGTCGACGATGCCGTGCTCGGCCTCCAGGTCGGTGAACGTGTCGTCGTCGAGGAAGTTCTGCAACACCAGCAGGGAGTCGAACAGGCCGCGCCCGGATTCGCCTGCGGCGCGCTGGATCTGGCCGAGGCCCAGATGGTCGTGGCGCATCATGGTCAGGCGTTGTTCGTTGACGGCGCGCATGGCTTCCGCGGCGGTGACGGCGGGCGAGAGCGCCAGCCGCACCGGCACGGTGTTCAGGAACAACCCGATGGTTTCGTCGATCCCGGCCAGTTCGCCGGGGCGGCCCGCGACGGTGGCGCCGATGACGACGTCGGTGGTTCCGGCGTGGTACCCGGTGATGAGCGAGACGGCGGTGGTGACAACGGCGTTGAGGGTCACCCCGAGGTCGTTGGCGCAGCGGTACAGCCGCTCGGTCACCGCGCGTGGTACCTGCACGATGACGCGGCCCGGCTCGGACTCGGCAGCCGCGTCGGGGTGCCCCGGTTCCACTCCGCTGGCCAGCGAGGGGCCGCTCAGCCCGGACAACAGGTCCCGCCACGCCTCGGTGGCTTCGACGGCCTTGGCTCCCCGGTCGTCGCCCAGCCAGGCCAGGTACTCCACCACCAGATCTCCGTGTGGGGCCACGGCACCGTCGGTTCCCCCAGAGCTGTACAGCGCGAACAGTTCTCGCAGCACCAGCTCCCGTGACCAGCCATCGAAGAGCAGGAAGTGGTAGGTGAACAGCATCCGGTCCCGCCCGTCGGGCAGCCGGATCACCGTCACCCGCATCAGCGGCGGGTGCTCCAGATCGAAAGGCCGCACCCGGTCTTCGGCACCGGTGCCGTGGTCGCCGTCGACCACCCGGATCTGCACGGCGGGGTCGGTGTCGTCGAGGCTGCGGATCACCTGCACCAACGCGGTGGAGTCGCCGTCGTCGACGGTGTGGAATCCGGCGCGCAGCTGTGGGTGGCGTCGCAGCAGCGCCACAAAGGCCCGCTGCATCGCCTCGATGTCGATGCGCCGGTCGAAGTGGAAGGTGTTCTGTGCGATATAGGTGCCGGCGGTACCCGCCAGTGTGCTCTGGTAGTAGACACCCTGTTGGAGGGGCGACATGGCCCAGATGTCTTCCACTGCCGAGTCGGCGGCCAGACGCGTCAGGGTGTTCGCCGACAACGGGGCTGTTCCGAACCGCGGCACCGAGTCTGTGGCCGCCACCCCGGCGGCCGGCGTGGCGGCGATGAGGGCGGCCAGCCCGGCCGGGGTGCGGCGCCGGAACACGTCTTCGGTGGTGACCCGCACGCCCGCCCTGGCCAGCCTGCTGGTCACCCGGATAGCCGAGATGCTGTCACCGCCGGCGGCGAAGAAGTCGGCGTCGACGCTGATGGTCTCGCGGTCCAGCACACCGGCCATCACTTCGACGATCACCCGTTGCAGGTCGTCGGCGGGCGCCACCACCTCGCCGGTGGTGACCGTCGCCTGACCGGCCCGGGCTCGCAGCCCGGCGATATCGCGTTTCCCGTTGGGCAACAGCGGAATCGACTCGACCACGTGGATCACCGCGGGCACCAGATGCCGGGGGAGCTCATCGGCCAGTGCGTTGCGTACCTGTGCGCTGTCGAGCTCGGCGGCGTCGGTGACGACGAACGCGGCCACCGCCGTGTCGGTGCCCACCACCGCCGCTTCCCGGATGTCACCGCGGCGGGTCAGCGCCCGCTCGATCTCACCGGGCTCGACGCGGTGGCCGTTCACCTTCACCTGGCTGTCGGCGCGGCCGGCGAAGACCACCCGCCCGTCGGGCAGCCGGGCACCCAGATCGCCCGTGCGGTACATCCGGCCGCCGCCGGGGGCCGCGACGAACCGGGCGGCGGTCTGGCCGGGCGCGCCCAGATAACCGCGCGCCAGTTGGTGCCCGGACACGTAGATCTCGCCGATCACCCCGTCCGGAAGATCCCGCAGGGTGTGGTCGAGGATGTGCACACCTGCGCCGGGAACCTCGGTGCCCAGAGTGACACCACCGGTCTGCTCACCGCTGAGCACGTCCCCGGTAACCTCGGATGAGCCATAGGAATTCACCACCGTGGCGTGGGGGCAGCTCTGGTGCAGCAGGGCCAGTTGGTCGGGCTCGAGTGCCTCCCCGCTGACGATCCAGCGGGCCAGGCTGCGCACATCGTCGGGTCGTTCCTGCGCCAACACCGCAGCCAGTGACGGCACCGCCAGCAGTTGGGTCACCTGATGGTCGCGGACCAGCTGAGCCAGCGAGCCGCCGTCGCGGGCTTCGGTGTCCCCGGCAAGTACGGTGCACGCGCCGGCGATGAGACCGCCCAGCAGTTCTGTGGTGCCGTCGATGAAGGCCAACGAACTCTTGGCCAGGCGGATGGCCGCCGGCCACTGCGCCGCCGCCCAGGACAACCGGTTGGCCAGGGCGCCATGGGTTCCCACCACCGCTTTGGGCTCCCCGGTGGAGCCGGAGGTGTAGAGCACCGATACCGCATCGCAGGGGCTGAGCTCGACCTCGGGCATCGCGTCCGTGGCCCGGCCGACGTCACGGACGTCGACCACCGCGGCCCGCCCGAGGAGCCGGTCGGGCAGTTCGACGGGGCCTTGGTCGAGAGCTTGCCCATCGACGACGACGGCCCGGGGCCGCGCGTGCGCAAGCATGTAGTCGATGCGGGCGCGCGGGTAGGAAAGGTCCACGGGCAGGTAGGCGGCGCCGGTGATGATGGTCGCCCACAGGGCGGCCACGGCGTCGCCGGTGCGTGGCAGGGCCAGCGCGACGATGTCGCCGCGCTGCACCCCGGCGTCGATGAGCCGGGCGGCCAGTGCGGCGGCGCGGGATCGCAATTCGGCGAACGTCATCGAGGTGTCCCCGCACACCAGGGCAGGCTCCTCGGAGTGCGCGGCGGCGGCCCGGGCCAGCAGTTCGGTCACCGTGGCGTCGGCGGCGACCGGCGGCAGAGCTGCCCGGCCGGCACTGGTCAGCGTCAGGTCGGCGCACCGGGCCGACGGGTCCTCGGTCACCGTGGTCAGCAGGTGGACGAATGCTGCCGTCACCGCATCCGCGAAGTCGTCGCTGATCTGCGCGCGGTTGTTGGTCACCGTGACGGTGACGGTGTCGTGGACGGCGATCATGATGGTGAGCGGATAGTGCGGTGCTTCGATGACGTCGATCTCACCGAGGGCGAGGTCGGCGACGACGTGCGTTGTGGCGCCGAGGTTCTCGATGACCACCAGCGAATCGAACAATTCGTCGACACCGGCGATGTGATGTGCCTCCACCAGCGGCAGGTGGTGGTGTTCCACGACGCCGGACTCGAGGGCTGCCAGCCGCGCGGCGACCTCTGCGGCGGTGTTGCCGGCGGACCACCGGACGCGGACGGGGACGGTGTTGACCAGTAGGCCCACCATCGATTCGATGCCGGGTAGGTCTGCGCCGCGGCCGGAGACCACGGTGCCGAACACCACGTCGTGGCTGCCCGTCAGGCGCCCCAGGGTGAGCCCCCATGCGGTGTGCAGCCAGGTGCCGACACTCACCGAAGCCCGTGCCGCCGCTCCGGCCACGGTGTGGCGGGCGCCGGCGGAGGCCCGTCGGCGGCCGAAACCTCGTGCGGGGGAGCGGCTGTCGCGAGTCCCGTCGGCGGCGGCCAGGCGGGTGGGGCCGTCGAAGCCGGTCAAGGCCAGGGTCCAAGCGGCCCGGTCGGCGGCGCGGTCGACCTCGCTGCGGCCGTTCTGCCAGTCGGTGAAGCGGATGAACTGCGGGGCCGGGCCGGCGAAATCGGCGCCGGAGTAGGCGGTCAACAGGTCATCCAGCACCAGCGGCACCGACCATCCGTCCGCGACGATGTGATGCACCGTCTGGATCATGGTGTGGACGTCGTCGCTGCGCCGGACCAGGGTGTACCGCGTCAGCGGGGGACGGGCCAGGTCGAACCGGCGGTCACGCTCATACGAGGCACGCTGTGCCACAACGGTATCCGGGTCGGTGTGGCCGCGGGCATCCACCACGTCGAAGTCCGGGGGTTCCGGCGCGGCGTACACGGCCACCGGGGTGCCGTCGCCCAGTGTGGTGAACGCCGCCGACAGCGCGCGGTGCCGGTGCACGACGGTCTCGGTGGCGCGCTGGAAGCGTGCGAGGTCGAGCGGGCCGGTGATGTCGACGATCTGCTGCACCACGTAGGGATCGTGGCTGCGGGTGAAGCCGGAGTGGAAGTAGATGCCCTGCTGGGTCGAGGTGAGCGGTGTGACGTCCTGTAGGCCGCGGTAGCGCCGCTGCAAGTCGGTGACGTCGCCGGTGGTGAGGCAGACCCGGGAGAAGTCGGTGACGCTGTGGCCGGCGACGGTATCGCTGTGGGCGATCGCGGTCAGCACCTCGGTCCACAACTTCGCCAGGCGGGTGATCTCGGCCTCGGGGAGCACACCGCAGGGCCAGCTGAACGTTGCGCGCAGGACGACGCCCTCGGTGGAGGTGACGGCTTCGGCGTTCACCTCGAGCAGGCGGGGCAACGGCATGCTCGGGTCGCGGTCTTCGAGGACGGCGTCGCCGGCGAACGCCCACGGCCGCTCGGTGGTGTCGAAACGGCCGAGATAGTTGAACAGCACCTGCGGGGTGGCCGTCAGGTCCTGGCCCCGCAGATAGCGCAGTGCACCGTAGCTCAGGCCGTGTGAAGGCACCCGGCGCAGCTGGTCTTTCACCGAACGGACCGCAGCGCCGAGCTGGTGGTCTCCGGAAAGCGCAGCCCGCCAATCGAAATCGGCGTCGTGGAGGGCAACCGGATAGAGCGTGGTGAACCAGCCGACGGTCGACGACAGGTCGGGGTCTCCCGCGTACTGGGGCTCGCGGCCGTGGCCCTCCATCTCGATCAGCACCTCTGCACCTTCGAGATCGCGGTCGGCGTGCCACTGCCGCAGCGCGAGATACAGCGCCGCCACCAGGGCGTCATTGACGTGCCCGTGGATCCGGTCCGGGATGTCGGTCAGGATGGTCTCACTGACCGCCGGGGGCACCTCGACCGTGAGCCTCGATTCGGTGGCGACGGTGTCGATCTCCGGATCGAGCGGTCGGTCGCCCCAAGGCGTCTCGGTCACCGCGCAGGTCTGCTGCCAGTAGGCGTGATCGTCGTCGAACACTCCCGCTGCCGTCGCCTGGGTGAGCCCCTGTGTCCAGGCCCGCCACGACGTCTCCTCGGGCCGCAGTGCTGCGCTCTGGCCCGCGCTCACCCGGTCATGTGCCTGGGCGATGTCGTCGGCGAGGATGCGCAGTGACACCCCGTCCATGACGATGTGATGTGCCATCACCACCAACCGGCCCGGCGCCGAACCGCGCCGTAGCCAGCCGAAGCCGATCATGACGCCTGTTGCCGGATCCAGGGCCGCGACCACCCGGTCGCGCAGCGCGCTCTGCGCGGTCACCAGGTCCTGATCGGTGGCCACGTCGACGACGGTGAGCGCAACCTCCGGCGGCGCGGAGGCGATGGTCAGTGCCGATGCGTCCCCGTGCGCTGACGCCCACAGCAGCGGGTGGCGCGCCAGTGCGGCGGCCAGCGCGGTCCGCAGTGCCTCCTCGTCCAGCTCCGCCGGGGTCAGAAGCGCCATGCCCTGATAGAAACCGTCGAGCACGGAACCGGATGCCGAGGCCGCGATCTCGTCGAGCCATCGCAGGATCGGGGTTGCGGTGACGGGCCCGGTGGGTTCGACGGCGGGGGTGTCGGAGGAGGCGACGCTGGTGTCGTGGAGCAGCGGCGCCAGCGCTGCTGCGGTGCGGTGGGTGAACATGTCCCGCGGCCGCAGTGTGTAACCGTGCGCCCGCAGCTTGCTGACCACCCGGATGGCAACGATGCTGTCGCCGCCCAGTGCGAAGAAGTCGTCGTCGACACCGACGGCTTCGGAGTCCAGCGCCTCGGCGAACGCCTGGCACAGTACTGCCTCCCGCGGCGTGCGCGGCGGGGTCGCCGCCGAACGCGGCGCCACCTCGGGGGCGGGAAGTGCCCGCCGGTCGGTCTTGCCGTTGGCGGTCAGCGGCACCCGGTCGAGGCCCACCAGCCAGGTGGGCACCATGTACTCGGGCAGCCGGGAACGGGCCCAGTCGGTGATGTTCCGTTGCAGCGCGGCATCGTTGGTCACCCCGTCGGCGGCCACCACGTAGCCGACCAGGTGATCGGCGCCGCCGTGTCGGTGTACGTTCACCACGGCCTGGCGCACCGACGGGTGGTCGGCGAGCTGCGATTCGATTTCCTCCAGCTCGATCCGGCGGCCGCGGATCTTGACCTGGTTGTCGGCGCGACCCAGGAACTCCAGTGAGCCGTCCTCGGTCCAGCGGGCCAGGTCACCGGTGCGATACATACGTGACCCGCGGGAATCGAACGGGTTGGCCACGAAGCGGGAGGCGGTCAACGAGGGTGCGTTGACGTAGCCACGACCCAGCAGGAACCCGGCGGCATACAGTTCACCGCCCACCCCGGGTGGCACGGGACGCAGTGCGTCGTCCAGTACGTAGAGCTGGGTGTGCGGATTCGGTCTGCCGATGGACGTCGCGATCCGCTCGGCGCTGTCGCGGTAGATCACGTGTGAGACACCGATGGTCGCCTCAGCCGGTCCGTACCCGTGATACAGCGTGGTGGTCAGCTGCCGGCGGAACCGGCCGAACAGTCCGGGGGTCAGCACCTCACCGCCGCACCAGACGTGCCGCAGCGACGCGAGCGCGCTGGGGGCGCCGCCGCTGACGGTCAGGCGGTCGAGTTCCAGCAGAGTGTCCAGCATCGATGACACCAGGTACACGAACGTGACCCGCTGGGCGCGGATCAGCTCGAGGAGGTACTCGGGGTCCTTCTCACCGTCGGGGTCGGCGACGACGACGCGACCGCCGCTGGTCAGCGGCAGCAGGATCTCGTTGACCGAGATGTCGAACGACAGCGGGGCCTTGAACAGCGACGCGTCGTCGCGGCCGAACATCAGGATCTGATCACGTTGCCAGACAAGACGTTCGGCGATGGCGTCGTGCCGGATCATCGCACCCTTGGGCTTGCCGGTGGAGCCCGACGTGAAGATGACGTAGGCGAGTTGTGCTGATTGCACCATCACCGCGGGCGCCTCGGCGGGGTGCTCGTCGTGGCGCCAGTCGTCGAGGTCCACCGGTAGCGTCGGCACCCCCCAGTGGGTGTCGTCGCCGGGGACCACCAGGGCTGCGACTGCGCCTGAGTCCGCCAGCACCTGTTCCCGGCGATGCTGGGGCCAGCCGGGATCCAGCGGCACGAACGCCGCGCCGGCCACCATGGCGGCCAGCACGCACACCACCATCTCGGCCGAACGCGGCACGCCGACGGCAACCACGGCTTCCTGCCTGCTGTCGGCCGTCCGGATCGCATGCGCCAGTTGTGTTACGCGCCGGTTCAATTCGCGGTAGGTCAGACTGCGTGCCCCGTGCGCCACCGCCACCGCTTCCGGGGTGGCGGCGGCTTGGGCGGCGAACAGTTCGGGCACCGTCGAGGTCCACTCGGGTGTCGAGTGGTTGTTCCATTCCTCGAGCAGTTCGGCGATGTCCAGCGAATTCGCGGTCACGTTCGGGCAACCTCTCGGTCGATGTTCGGTTCGGGGGCGCGGAGCTCGCCTCAGGTCGGCGTGCTCCAGGCCCGCCACAGCCGCGCGTAGCGGCCGTTGAGGGCGATCAGTTCGGTGTGGGTGCCGTTCTCGACGATCCGTCCGTCGTCCATCACGGCGATCTGATCGGCGGTCGCGGCCTGAGTGAGCCGGTGCGCGACGATCAACGTGGTACGGCCTTCGGTGGCCGCGGCCGCGGCGGCTTCGAGCTCCCCGGCGTGGGCGCTGCCCGCCTCGGCGGTGGCCTCGTCGAGCACCACGACCCTGGGGTCGGCCAGCACCAGGCGGGCCATCGCGATGTGCTGCGCCTGTGCGGCGGTCAGGGTGACGCCGTGCTCGCCGACCAGAGTGTCGAGTCCGTCGTCGAGGGCTTGCACCCATGCGCCGGCGCCGACCCGATGCAGCGCCGACCAGATCTCGTCGCGGTCGGCCTGGGGGGCGATCAGTCGCAGGTCGTCGATCAGCGGCCCCGAGAAGACGTGGACCTCCTGGGTGATGCTGGCGACCCAGCGGCGCAGTTCGGCGGGGGCGATCTCGGCGATGGGGACGCCACCGATGCGGGTCTGTCCGGCGGTCGGGGTCAGCAGGCCGGCGATGACCGCCGCCAACGTGGTTTTTCCGGCGCCGGTGGCACCCACCAGAGCACACCGGGTGCCGTCGGGGATGTGCAGCGAAACGTCGTGCAGGATCTCGGGTCCGGTGCCGTAAGCGAAGGACACGCCGTCGACGCGCACGTCGGCACCGGTGGGGATCGCGGTACCGCCGGCGCGCGGCTCAGTGATCCGCAGGTCGTCGGCGTGCATGTCGAGGACACCGACCAGCCGGGCCAGGCTGGCGGCGGCCTCCTGCGCCTCGTCGAAGGTGTACATCAGCATGCCGATGGGATTGAACAACCGGTGGAACATCAGCGCGGCCGCCGTGGTCTGACCGACGGTGACACTGCCGGATTTCACCAACAGGAAACCCACCACCAGAGTGGCTGCCAGACCGATGAATTCGGCGCGGTTGACCCGCCCGACGAGCCGGGTGAACAGGGTGAACACCGCGATGGAGATATCGCGGGCCCGGCCCGAGGCCCGTTCGATGTCACCGTAGTGCCGCTCGTGGGTCTCATAGGCGTCGATGGTCCTGGCGCCCTGGATGGACTCGACGGTCACCTGTGCGCGAGCGGCGATGGCCACCCGTTCGTCGGCGTACATCGGTGCCGACCGCGGCAGGTACCACCACAGGCCGGCGGCGTAGGCCGGAATGCACAGTGCCCCGGCCAATCCCAGCCGCCAGTCGAGGCTCGACATACCCACGAGTGTCACGACGCCCAGGAAGAACGCGTTGAGAATCGTCGGTAACACCTCGGAGGCGGACTTCGCCACGGTGGACACGTCGGCGCCCACCCGGGACAGCAGGTCACCGCGACCGCTCTCCTCGATCGTCGTCGCCGGCAGATGCAGGGCCCGGTCCAGGACGTCCTCGCGCAGGTCGGCCACGGTCTGCTCGCCGAGCCGGGTGATGAGATAGGTGGACAGGCCGGTACCCAGCCCGCCGAGAAGGGCCGTCACACCGATCACCGTCGCCAAGCCGACGAGGCTGCCCGCCGTGTCTCCGTCACGCACCCGGTCGACCAGCGACCCCAGCAGGTAGATCGGCACGGTCGACGCGGCCGCCGCGCCCAGGCCGATCAGCGCCGCGGTGGCGACACCGACGCGGCGGTCGCGCAGATCCGAGGCCAACCAGCGGCCGGTGCGACCGGCAGTGGCCACCGGAAGCACCGGCGCGGTGACGGATTCGCCCACGCTCACCGGACCACCAACTCCCGGTAATCGGCATGCCGGTCCACGAGTTCGTGGTGGGCACCTTCGGCACGCACCTGGCCGTCGACGATCAACACCACCCGGTCGGCGGCAGCGAGCAGGGCCGGGCTGCTGGTGAAGACCACGGTGGTGCGGCCCGTGTGGCCGCGCAATCGGCGCAACCCGTCCGCGATGGCGTGTTCGGTGACGGCGTCCACCGCCGTGGTGGGGTCGTGGAGCACCAGCACGTCGGGGTCGGCAACCAAGGCGCGCGCCAGCGTCCATCGCTGTCGTTGGCCGCCGGACAGGCTGGCGCCGCGTTCCACCACCGGATGGGCCAGACCGTCGGGGTGCAGGTGCACCACGTCGACGGCGCAGGACGCCTCGAGGGCGGCGGCGACCACCTGCGCATCGGGAACCGCGCCGGTGTGCAGGTTCGATTCCAGTGTGCCGCTGAACAAGTCGCTGTGGTGGTGTTCGACCAGCAGATGCGGGTGGCGTTTACCGGGTGCCAGCGCGTCGATGGCCTGCCCGCCGACCCGGACGGTACCGGTATCCCGGACCTGTCCGGACAGCACCTCGATCAGTGCGTTCGCGTCCCGCGGGTCGTAGGCCAGCACCGCGACGAACTCACCGGGCCGCACCGACATCGGCAGCGCGCCGTCGACGGTGAGCGTTCCCGGCGGCGCGGGTGTGGCCGCGGCGGTGGCCGACGGCGGTCCGTGCCGGGTGCTCGAGGACAAGACGGTGGCAACCCGGTTGGCCGAGGCACGGGCCTCGGCCACCCAACTCGGCACGATGGCCAGCAGCGAGAAGGGTTCGATGAGGAACTGCGCCAACCCGATCACGGTGATCAGCTGCCCCACCGACAAGCTGCCCTGGATGGCGAAGTACGCGGCCGCGACCGCCACCGCCATGGCGGCCAGTGCACCGGCGGCCGCCGCGGCACCGGCGTGCACACTCTGAATGCGTGCCGCCCGCAACGCCGCCGCGAGCGAGCGTCGGCTGGCTGCGCGGTAGCGTGCTGCGGCGTTGCCCTGAGCGCCGATTCCCGCCAGTGGGCGATGCCCACTGATGAGATCTGTTGCCAGTGCGGTCGCACGTCCGACCGCCGCTTGTTGATCCTCGACTCTGCGGGCTATCAACGGAGCGGTCAACTGCAGGCCGGCCACCACGATCGGCACCCCGATCAGCACCATGAGACCGAGCTCGAGATCGACGGTCAGCAGCACCACACCGCAGGCGATCGTCGCGACCACCGCTCCGGTCACGCGGGGCACGTAGTCCAGGACATACGACGTCTCGTCGGCGTCTGTCGAGGAGATCGACAGCAGCTCACCGGTCTGGAAATCCGTACGGATTCCCTGCGGATGCAGGATTTTTCGGCTCAGTTCGATGCGGAGAAGGTGCGCTTCGCGTGCGATCGCGAACATCAGCAATCGGGCTCCGAACCGGTACACGACGGTGAGCAGCACAAAAAGGGCCGCCAGCACGGCAATCCAGACGGTGATCGCGCCGACACTGCCGGTGGCAACCGCGCGGTCGACGATGACGCCGATCAGCACGGGCACCGACACCTCGCACAACTGATGTGCCGCGATCAGCCCTGAGCCAGGAGCAAGCCAGCGCAGATTACGGGACACCGTGCGGCGCAGGACCTTTGCGCCGGTCCAGCGGATCGGTTCAGTCGCGCTCAAGCCGGGGAGGTGGTGTCGGCGGCCATGCTCTCACGTAGCGAGCGGGGACGCATGTCGGTCCACTTCTCGTCGACGTAGCGCAGCGCGCTTTCCCGGTCGCTACCGTCGTCGCCCCCGAAGACCACCGTCCAACCGGCGGGGATGTCTGCGAACGTCGGCCACAGCGAATACTGCTCCTCGTCATTGACGAGGACGAAGAATCGTCCGTCTTGGTCATCAAAAGGGTTGCTAGACAACGCTTTCCTCCGTAACTTCGACTGACACAGCCTGATGGCAGCCGAAACACGGTCGGCCGCTTCGCCTGTCAGGGCCCTTCCGGGCGTGTGATGGTGCACCCCGGTGGGGCGTGCTATCAAAGGTAAGCCTAACCATAAATCAGGGCGGAAAAGCTGGGAGGTTGCTGTGCGTGTAGTGATGTTCGGATATCAGACCTGGGGGCACCGTACTCTGCAGGCGCTGTTGAAATCCCGCCACGAAGTAGTTCTGGTGGTCACCCATCCCGCGAGTGACCATGCCTATGAGTCCATTTGGGCGGACTCGGTCGAGGACCTCGCACGCAGCGAGAACATCGAAGTCTTCCTGGCCAAGCGGCCGACACCTGAGCTCATCGAGCGGGTGCACGCCGTTGCGCCCGACGTCATGGTCGCCAACAACTGGCGTACCCGGTTGCCGCAGGAACTCTTCGACATTCCGGCACACGGGACTTTGAATCTGCATGATTCGTTGTTGCCCGAGTTCACCGGCTTCTCGCCGGTCATCTGGTCACTGATCAGCGGCGCCAGCCACACCGGGCTGACCGCGCACCTGATGGACGGCGAACTCGACACCGGCGACATCCTGGTGCAGCATTCCGTCGAGATCACCCCGGCCAGCACCGGAACCAGTTTGGTGCTGGCCACTTTGGACCTGGTGCCCGATGTGCTCAACGAGGCGTTGGACCAGCTGGAGTTCGGTACCGCCAAGCCGACTCCGCAGGATCTGAGCCGGCGCACCTTCTTCCACAAGCGGTCCGACCGGGACAGTCTGGTCGACTGGACGTGGCCCGCCGCAGACATCGAACGCCTCGTCAGGGCCTTGTCGGATCCGTATCCGAACGCTTACACCTACTTTCGTGGTGAGCGGTTGCGCCTGATCTCCGCGCACGTGTCGCGCTGTGCCTACGGCGGGACCCCGGGCCGGGTGTTCATCGAGGAGGACGGGGGAATGGTCATCGTGGCCGGAGCGGATGCCTATCGGGGTCAGTCGCCCGGACTCGTGCTGGACGTGGTGCGCACCGACGACGGGGTCGACCACAACGCCATGGCGTTCTTCAAACAGGGCGGTGGGTACCTCGAATCGGCCCCGTCGTAAGCAACTTTCCCGGCCCTGCGCTCTTTGCGACATCTGACCCGGCGGCACAAACACCGAGTGCGTTGCGCGTCGCGGGCGACGGATCCGAGCATGCACCCGAACTCCTCCCAACAGCGGCTCTGCCACCGGAGGGCGGCCAGGATCACCGTCGGGGCCCGGACCAAAGGCGTTGCCGTATTGACCAATGAGGCAATTTTGCTGAATGCTTGCGTTACGGCAGCCGGCCGATTCGTAGCCCCCACACGCGCCGGTGTATGCCCTAGCGTCACAACACATGGCACCCACAGGAGGGATCCAGCCGTCCGGGCAGAGCAGTTCGCGGCCCGGCCGCCGTGGTGGCTCAGTCGGTCAGCGCGATGGTGGCCGCCACACCCAACTCGCAGTTGTCACGGGGCTGTTCGAACACCACCTCGGCCTTGCGTCGCGAGGCTTCCAGCGTGGCGATCGTGTTGCCGAACAGGGGGCCGCTGAGATTGCGCCACGACATGGGCAACGGGGGCGACCCGTGATGGCGGGCCCAGCGCCGGGTCAACCGACCCACCCGCGGCGACCAACCGAACTTGAACAGCGGTTGGACGACGATCGGCACGTAGTTGTGCACGGGCGAACACACCAGCTGGTGCACGCGCGTCGCGGACGCGCCGGGGAAATCGGCGCGTGCGGCGTAACTGTGGTGCACGTCGCCGGAGAGCACCGTCACCGTCGCCGGTCCGTCGGTGCGGGTGGCCGCCCTGATGATGAGGTCACTGAGTCGCAGGAACGACTGCAGGAAGGCCGGCCAATGTTCCAGATCGGCTGCCTGACGGACCTTTTCGGCCACGGTGCCGCGCAACCCGGGGCGGTTGGCGGAGATTTCGTTGATCGTCTGGAGGTCGCCGATGGCCGGGGGGAGCAGCCAGGGCAGTGAGGTCGCCAGGATCAGGTGGTCGAGCTCACCGATCCCCTCCTCGACCTGCGCTTCGAGCCAACCGAACTCTTTGTCGCCCAGCATCTTCCGGTTCCCGTCCTCGAGAATCCGGGAGTTACGCGAGTCGACCATGATCAGCCTGCTGCGGCCCAGATCCCAGCGGAAGCTGAAGCGCAGGCCTTTCTCTCCGTCGACTTCCCTGTCGGCGCGGTCGGCCAGTTCGACGAGCTGCGGCCAGCAGTCACCCTCGGTGGCGAGCACCTTCTGGTAATCCTCGTCTTTGGCGAGCTGGGTGGGGCTGAGATTGCCGATGTGCTGGTAGACCCAGTAGGACGCCAGGCCCGCGCGGATCCGGTCGCGCCACCACGGCTTCTTGTTCACCTCGGTGCGCCATGCCGCGGAGGTGTTCCAGTCGTCGCGGATGTCGTGATCGTCGAAGATCATCGCGGTGGGCAGAGTGGACATCACCCAGCGGATCTCGGGATCGCCCCAGGTGTGCCGGTAGAGGCCTTCGTATTCGGCGAAGCTGACCACCTCGTCGGGCGGCCTCTTCTTGTTGGTGCGCTTTCCTGCGAGCTTCTGCCGTGTTTCGGGTGTCAGTTCGTCGGCGTACACCTGGTCACCCAGCAGGAGCAACACGTCGGGCCACTCGTCGACCGGCAGTGTCGTGAGCCGCTCGGCATAACAATCGAGCGCGTCGTCGCCGAGTTTGTCGTCGATCTTCTTGTCACCGGTCTTGGGATACCGGCATGAGCCGAAGATCATCCGCAACCGGTCCGCCGATTTCGGGCCGCGGGTCCGGATCACGCTCGGCGGGAAGTCGGAGTCAGCCTCGGGCCACACCTTCGCACCGTCGATGCGGACTTCGTATTCGGTGGTGGAGTCAGGCTCCAGTCCCTCGACCGCTACCAGGGCGAAGTGGCGGTCTTGCACTTCGAATGTGCGCGCCGAACACCCCAGGATCTCGACCTCCGCAGACTTCTCGGTCTGCACCCAGACCATAGCGGTGGTTTCCCCGACGTGGCGCAGCACCGGACCGAGCAATAGAGTCACCGATCAAGCCTAGGGTCATCACCGGGTTCCGTCTTCCTGCGGGTCCGGAATCTCATGTGGTGTATAAGACGGCAACCGGGATGCCGGCAGGATCGCCACCGCGCTGACCCCGGCCAGGATCAGCAGCCCCAGCTTGAGCGCCCGCAGCCGCGCATCGGTGTTGATCTGCACCGCGGCGTCCACCTCGGCGTCGGTGGCGTCGGTGTCGGCGAGCACTTCCCGCAACTGATCGTTGCTGACGAAGTTCACCTCATCGAGATCGACCTGTTCGACGAGCGCAGGAGACAGTTCCACGTTGTTGATCACCGCCTGGCTCACGTTGAGCGACAGCAGGCCGACCAGCATCGCGCCGGCCACCGCGGTGCCGACGGCCGAGGCGAGGTTCTGAGTGGTTCCGCGGATGGAGCCCACGTCGCCGGCGAGTTCTTTCGGGGCCGCGGTGACGAGCACGTTGAACACCAAGGTGACCAGTGCGCCCTGGCCGATGCCGAACACGATCAGGCCGGCGATCGTGGGCACCGTCTCCCAGTTGTTGGTCACCACGAATCCGAGCCACAGTAGCGCCACGGTGGTGAGCGTGAAGGAGAACATGCCGATCGCGCGCGGGCTGAAACGTCCGTAGAGCCGGACCACGAGCATCGCGGTGAAGAACACCGTCAAGTTGAACGGCATCATCGCCAGTGACGTGTCGAACGGTGTGCGGCCCTGCACGATCTGGATGTAGAGCGGCACAGTGAAATTCAGGGCGGCTTCGAGCGAGACGACGATGAACATGGCGAAGACGGCCGCCCGTTCCCGGGACGAGCCCAGTACCGACAGACTGACCAACGGCACCTTGCCTGCAGCGGTACGCCGCCGGGTCCACACGAGAAACCCTTGGCCGCCGATGATTCCGATGATGACCAGCAGTGGCGCCGGGGAGACGCCGAGTACGTCGAACGGTGCCCCCGGGCCCGCCAGCAGCAGACCCCACCCGTTGAGGTTGTTGAAACCGATGGTCAGTGCCGCGATGGCGGTACCGATGATCACGGCCGCGACGACATCGATCTCGATGCCCGGGTTGCCGGCGTCGGCGCGCAGCCGGAAACTCAGCGCGAAGACAGCCACCGCGATGACGAGGACGATCGCGAACACCGGCCGCCAGCCCACCAGGGTTCCGAGCGCGCCGCCGATCAGGAAGGCACTCACCCCGGAGATCGCGCGTGCCGATCCGAGCGAGCCGATGGCGGTGGCCTGCTGAGCGCCACGGTAATTTTCGGCGATCAGCGCCACCAATGACGGCACGATGATGGCAGCCGACGCGCCGGCCAGAGCCTGCGCGGCGATCACCCAGAGGACCGAGGGCGCGAACACCATCATCAAGGCCGAGCCGGCGAATGTGACCACCACGACGCGGAAGACCACCACCCAGCCCACCCGCTGGCCGAGTTTGGCTCCGGTCATGACCAGCGCCGCGACCGCCAGGCCGTACATCACCACCGCGGTCGCGACGGTGGTCGGGGGGACCCCGAAATCGGCGACGATGCCGCCCATCGACACCGGTAGCGCCGCGACGTTGAACGACATCAGCACCTGGGCCAGGAACAACCCGATCATCGGCACCCAGGAGTTGCGGACCTCCGGCTCGGCGACAATGCGGTGTTCAGCCATGGTGGGCGCCTCTCGAGGTCGGTGCACGCGCGCTGGACGCGAAGATGTTGAGTCCGAGGACACGTGAGAGATACGCCGTCGCGCGCAGTCCGCGGACACTGTTTCCGGCGGAATCGAGCGGTGGCGCGAACACGCCGATCCCGGCTTTGCCCGGCGCCACGGTGACGATGCCTCCCGACACACCGGACTTGCCGGGCAATCCGATCTCGAACAGCCATTCGCCTGACCGCTCGTAGAGCCCGTTGGCCGCGAGGATGGCCAGCGTGTCCCGGCAGACGCCGGCGGAGACCACGCGCTCACCGGTGCGGGGGTTGACACCACCGTCGGCCAGGGTGGCACCCATGATGGCCAGATCGGTGGCGCTCACTCGTAACGCGCATTGTTTGGTGTAGACATCGACCACCGCAAGGGGATCGAGGTCGATACGACCGTAGCTCTCCAGCAGGCGGGCGATCGCGCGGTTGCGCTGGTTGGTCCGCGACTCGGACTCGTACACCGTGTCATCGAGTTCCAGTGTGCGCCCGGCGAATCGAGAGAGTCCGGCTTGAATGTTGTGCCACTGGTCGGCGTGGGTGTCACCCGGCATGAGTGCGGTGGCGGCGATGGCGCCGGCGTTCACCATCGGGTTCATCGGGTGGCCGTTGTTGAGTTCGATGGCGACGACGGAGTTGAACGGAAGGCCGGTGTTGTTGACGCCGATGCGGTCGCGGACCACACCATGGCCGAACTCCTCGCACACCAGCGCGTACACGAACGCCTTGGAGATCGACTGGATGGAGAATTCGATGTCGGTATCGCCCGCCAGGTGCAGTCCGCCATCGGTTTCGGCGACGCACACCCCGAACAGATTCGGGTCGGCTTGCGCGAGAACCGGTATGTAATCGGCGACCGTGCCGTCGGCATCCGCACGGTAGCGCCGGTGCGCCGCCTCGACCAGGGACTCGACTTCACTCCACTCCGGCAGCGGACCGGTGAAGACTTCCTGGGTGATTCCCTCGACGTCGATATCCACCGATTCCCCCTGCCGGCGCGTCTGCAGGGATTATCGCGGACATCGGTGATCGGCGATGGATTATCGCCGATTCAACGATCAGGTGATGCTGACGACCGCCCGGTTGCCCACGGGAGCCTCGAGTGTGACCGTCAGCGTGCCGAATACCGCGAGGGCGATGCACGCCTTGTCCACGGCCTCGGGCAGGGTTCCGGAACGCAGCTTCACCGCGACGATGTCGGGAGTCTCCTGCACCTCGGCGTGGACACCGAAGCATTCCGGAGTGCCGCTGCTGAAATGCACGGCCAGCGTGTCGGAATCAGGTAGCCGGCTCCAGGATTGGATGGTCGCCGGTTGGCCGTTGACGATCGCCGGGTTGTCGACGAACGTCGTCTGTCCCGGCGGGGCCGGCTGTTCCGGGATGGTGGTGATGATCGGCTCGGCCGCGGCGGTGGGCATGCCGACGAGTTGCCCGGCTGCCCAGAGTGCGATCGCGGCCAGGGTCACGTGAGGACGCATACTTTCAGGCTACGGTGTCGCCAGCCCGGTCAGGATCGTTGCCGTCGGCTCGTTGTGGGCGTTTCGGAATCCGGTGCCGGCCCACAGGTGAACCAGATCGGCTTCGCCTGCCGCGGCCGCCGCCTTGCGGAGCGGACTGGTCAGATGATGAATTGCGGGATACCCCAACGGCGCTGACGCTTCGAACTCGTCGATGAAGCGGTTGCGCAATCCGCGGGCGGGACGACCGGTGAAGGCGCGGGTTATGACGGTTTCGGTGCGGGCCGGATCCGTCAGTGCCGCTTGGTGAGTGGCTGACGCACCGCTCTCGTCGGCGCGCAGCAGCACCGTACCGACAGCGACCGCCGTGGCGCCGGCCTTCAGGACCGCCGAGATCTCTTCGGCGGTAGACAGCCCGCCGGCGGCGATGAGCGGCAACCGCACCCGCGCGGACACCCGCTCGATCAGCTCACCGATGGGCAGCGGCTGGGGGAGTCGGTCGGGAGTGAGGGTGCCCGAGTGACCACCCGCGGCGCTGGCCTGCACCGCCAGCATGTCCACTCCGGCCGCCGCTGCCAGCGCTGCCTCCTCGGGTGAGGTCACGGTCTGCACCACCGTGGTACCAGCCTTCTGCAGGGCCGCGATGACCTCGGTTTCGGGTAGGCCGAAGGTGAAGCTCACCAGCGGCACCGGCTCGGCCAGCAGCAGGTCGATCTTGGCGTTGAAGTGGTCGTCTTCATCGATGGGGTCCGCAGGCAGAGTGAGCCCGAAGCGGTCGGCTTCGCGTTGTACCGCGTCGGCGTACTGCCGGTAGTCGGCCGGTGAAATCGGCACCGGATTGGGCGCAAAGATGTTGACTCCGAACGGGACCGACGCAGCACGTACGGCGGCGATCTGCTCCTGGAGATTCTCCGGGGTCTTGTAGCCGGCGGCCAGCAGTCCCAGACTGCCCGCGCCGGCTGCCGCGATCACCATGGCGGGTGTGGTGGCGCCACCGGCCATCGGTGCGGCGATCACCGGGAGGTTCACGCCCAGATTCGTCAGTGGTGAGGTCATCGCTCCTCCTAGGTTTTGTACCCAGTGAAACGCACCGGGGCCGACGAGCATTCATCCGGGTGGGACCGGTTTCCTCAGTGCTGAGAGGTTTCGCCTTCCAGCGCCCAGACTCCGGCGTCGGCGGGCACCAGTCGATCGGCGATCCCGGCCTCGTCAAACGCCGTTCGTACGGTGTTGATGTTCTCGCTGTATATCGACCACCCCGAGATGTGGGCGATCACCACCCGCGGCGCGCCCAGGATCACCGCCACATCCGCGGCCCGCGGTCCGGTCAGCGTGAGCGGGCGGCCCTGGTTCTTGGTGGCCAGGCGTGAAGCCCCGCAGAACAGCACCGCGATGTCGATGGCGGGGAACCGCGCCGCGATCTGGCCGATCGGTTGCAGGGAGGCGTTGTCCCCGCTGACATACACCGTGGGCAGACCGGCACTCTCGATCACGAACCCGGTGACTTCTGCGTTGACGTGCCCGGAGTCGTCGCGGGTGCCGTCCAGCGGGCCGTGGACGGCGGGCACCGCGGTGACCGTGAGGTGCCCGGCGCCGTCGGCGCGGCCGAGTTCCGCGCGCTCCCAGGTGGCCAATCCGACGGCGGGGGAACCCAGCCGTCCGGCGGCTCCGGGCCCGGTGTAGAGCCGGGGCACCGTGGTGGCCCACTGCCGGCCCGCGATGTCCAGATTGTCGTTGTGGTCATCGTGGCTCAGCAGGACGGCGTCGACGGCGCCGAGGTCGGCGGCAGCCACCGCCGGCGGTGTCAGCTTGGCCATGGTGCCGTAGTCACGCGGATCGTCGAAGGTGGGATCGGTGACGAAACGTGTTCGGCCGTAATCGATGACGACGGTGGGACCCCCGACGACCCCGATCGCGAAGGGGTGACGGGTCGCGTCGATGGGGCTCACGCGTCGCCCAGCCGGCCCACGTGATGGCCGAGCCGGGTCTCGACATCACCGGGCTGGTGGAAACCGCGCTCGAACAGCTTCTGGATGCGGCTCTGCGCCGCCGGCCGTGCCAGCGCTGCCAGGAATGCGTCCCACTCCGGTGCGATCTCCTCGTCGGTGGGCAGGCTGTTGACGTTGACCAGCCGCTTGGTCTCGGCGATCGCCTGCTTGTCGAACGTGGAGATGCGGGTGGCCAGGGCGTCGACGAAACCGTCGAGCTCGGCATCCGGAAACGAACGGTTCACGTAGCCGTACAGCTGCGCCAGGTCGCCGTCGATGTCATCGGCGCCCAACAGGACCTCCAGTGCCCGTCCGCGTCCGATCAGCCGCGGCAGCCGCGCCATCGGGCCACCACCGGGCACCAACCCCGCGCCGACCTCCCACTGCGACAGGATGGCTTTCTCCCGGCTCGCGAAGCGCATATCGCTGGCGAGTGCGAGTTCACTGCCGACACCCGTCGCGCGGCCCCGGATGGAGGCGATCGACACCACCGGGGCGCGGCTGAGCCGGGCCAGCATGTCCGGCAGAGCTTGTAAGCCCGTCGCTCCCGCCGGATAACGCGTGGACTCCTCCAGCTCTGACACGAAGTTGTAGTGGGTGAGGAAGAATCCCTCGACCGCGCTGTCGAACACCACCACTTTGACGGCGTCATCGGATTCCAGCGCCGTCACAACGGCATCGAGTTCTGGAAGTGTTTCCGGTCCGAAGATGTTCAGCGGCGGGTTGTCGAATGTGACGCGCCAATAGGCCGGTGAGCGTACCGTCACCGAGATCTGGCTCGAGTCTGCCATGCGGTGAGAGTACCGAGGGCGGCGACCAGTGCGTCGGGAATTCGGGTAGCGCTGCAACCGTTCCTCGGTGCACTCCGGCATCTGCCGGTCGACCAGCCGTCCGAACCGCGACATCCGCGCCACGGCTCGAACGCCCAATTGATGGAGCTGTCATGGACATGAAACTCGAAGTCGTCGTGGTGCCCGTCTCCGATGTCGACAGGGCAAGGGACTTCTACCAGTCGCTGGGTTGGCGACTGGACGCGGATTTTGTTGTGAGCGAGGACTATCGGGTGGTGCAGCTGACCCCGCCCGGTTCGCCGAGTTCGATCATTCTCGGCACCGGCGTCAGCTCTGCCACGCCCGGCAGCACCCAGGGGCTCTATCTGGTGGTCAGCGATGTCGAGGCAGCCCGAGCCGAGTTGGTGGACAGGGGAGTAGAGGTCAGCGAGGTGTTCCACGACGCCACCGGCGTTTTCAACCATGCCGGATCGGACGCCCGGGTGCCCGGGCCCGACCCCGAACGCCGCAGCTACAGCTCGTTCGCCTCGTTCACCGATCCCGACGGCAACGGGTGGGTGCTGCAGGAGATCACCGAGCGGGCGCCCGGTCGCTGATACCTGCTAGCTGCAATCTCGGAATCTGCCGGGACTGATCGGCCCGCCTGGGGCGTTCCAGCCCACAGCCCCAGACGGGCACGCCATCAACAGGAGGCACATCATGAACACAGAACACATCACCGCGTTGGTCACCGGAGCCAACCGGGGCCTCGGGCGCCGGTTCGCCCTCGAACTCGTCGCCCGTGGGGCCAAGGTCTACGCCGCCGCCCGCCGGCCGGAGACCATCGACATCCCGGGCGTGGTACCCATCCAACTCGACATCACCGATGCCGACTCGGTGCGCCGCGCCGCTGAGATCGCCACCGACGTCAACGTCCTGGTGAACAACGCCGGCGTCTCGACCCGGGCGACGCTGCTCGACAGCCCCCTCGAGGACATCCGGCTGGAGATGGAAACGCATTATTTCGGCACCCTGCAGGTGGTCCGCGCGTTCGCGCCGGTGATCGAACGCAACGGCGGCGGGGCGATCCTCAACGTACTGTCGGTGCTGTCGTGGCTGCACCCGTCCACCAGCGGTGCCTACTCCTCGGCGAAGGCCGCAGCCTGGGCCATGACCGATGCGGTCCGAGATGAACTGGCGCCGAAGGGAATCAGCGTGACCGCACTGCACGTCGGGTACATGGACACCGATATGGTGAGCTACATCCCGGCCGAGCAGAAGACCGATCCGGCCATCGTGGCCACGGCGGCGCTGGACGGATTGTTCGCCGGCGACCGGGAGGTTCTGGCCGACGCGCTGTCCCGTGATGTCAAGGCGCAGTTGTCGGTTTAGTTGTCGTTCGACCGCTCGGGCAGGTAGGGCTGGATGGCGGCGGCCAGTTTGGCCACCGTCATCGACTGCAGCCAGAAGTGACCCGGCCCGTGCAGCTCGGCCATGAACAGCGAGTCGCCGAAGACCTTGTTCTTGACACCGCGCACGCTGGCGAACGTCAGCTGCATCTCCGCGCGGAACATCGCGAGGTGGCCAGGGTGGATCAGGAACGATTGGCCCTGTGCGAGTTCGTATTCCACGAGCTCGCCGGCCATCTGCACCCACGCCACCCCGTTGCCGCTGAGCTTCTGGAACACCACACCGGCACCGCCGAAGATGCCGGCGCCCAGCTTCTGCTGAAGTGCCACTGACACTTCGACGTTCGGGGTGCCGGCCATGAACGCGCCGGCCTGCACCATGTAGTTGTCGCCGGCATCGATGCGCATCTCGCGGATGACACCGGGCAGGTTGGTCGACAGCGCCACCATCCGGCCGTTCGACTGTGCGGTGTACTGCGTGAGGAACAGGTTCCCGCCGCCGAGCGCACGCTTGAGGCCACTGATGAAGCCGCCGCGACCGCCGGAACCGAAACTGGTGGAGGTCTGGATGTCGAGACCCGGGGTGAACCAGGAGACGTCTCCGCCTTCGGTGATGATCGACTCACCGGCGTCGAGAGTCAGTTCCAGGATCGGCATCGTGGTGCCGATGATCGTTGTCCGCACGCCGGTGACAGTACTGAAAACTGACGTGATCGCAAGTGAACCTGCGATGCCTCAGACGCCTGTGGTGAACGGATTGTGTTCGGCGATCAACTTTTCGATGCGCGCCTCGTCGAGTCGGACCCGGATGGTGGCGGCCTCCTGTTGATCGCGGATCACTTTCGCCAGGGTGAAGGCGCTGGTGACCAGGAAGAGTACCGACATGCCGAGGAACAGGCGCTGCCAGGCATCCAGGGGCAGGAAGTAGATGCCGCCGAGGGTTCCGAGGAAGCTGACTCCGAATGCGATGGCCGCCTGGATGAAGTAGGCCGCGGTGGTGTTGGTGTTGTCCATACCGGAAAGCCTGCCAGCGGGTTTCCTACGTAGGACTACTCATTTTCGCAAGTTCCGGTGAAGCGACCCGTCCCACCAGAAGGAACAGCGCGCCGCCCAGGAAGGCCGCCACACCGGCGAAGGTCAGGAATCCGTTGAAGCTGTCACTGATTCGCAGGGTGCGGCTGAGGATGAGCGCCCCGAGTGCCGACGAGACACCGATGGCTGCCGACAGAATGCTCAGCACCGTGCTGTACACGCCGAGGTCGAACCGCCGCGCCACCAGATAGGCGATCACGTCTCCTTCGGCGCCCCACGCCGCGCCCAGACAGCAGACCGCGATCATCAGCACAGTGACACCGTCCCACGGTGTGGCGATCAGCAGACAGCCCAGCCCTGGTAGCGCCATGGCGGCGGCCGCGACGAGATGAGGCGGGAAGCGGTCCAGCGCGACACCGCAGACGAATCGGCCGACGATGACGGCGATCGCGAACACCGAGATCAGTAGTGACACCCGGTCGCCGATGCCCACCGAGTCGCCGAGCATGACGCCGAGTTGGGTAGTGGTGACCGTGTGGTAGAGATTGCACAGCAGCACACCCGCCAGCAGGATCCAGAAGAGCGCGCTGCGGGCAATGGTGCGGTAGTCGTTGGTGTTTCGGCGGTGTGCGCGTTGCCGTTCGGAGTCGTTCTCGGCCGGGATGAGAACCAGTGCGACGGTGCCGATCACCGCGAGGCACACCGCGATCGCCACACACCCGATCCGCCAGCCGTGGGCGCGATTGACCGCCTCCAGCGCCGGTGCGCCCACGGCGCCCAGCAGCGGCGGCCCGGAGATCGCGATCGCCAGCGCCAGGCCACGGGCTGTGACGAACCGGGTGGCTACGATGCGGCTGTAAATCGCCGGGGTGGTGGTGACGCCCAGTGCGATGAGCGCCACGCTGATGACGAAGTACTGCCAGATCGGTCCGGTCATGACTGCGAACGCGAGCCAGCAAAGCGGGAGTCCGATCACGCCGGTCAAGGCGATGCGGCGGACGCCGAACAGGTCGGCAAGGCGGCCGTACACCGGCAGGAACACAAATGTCAGCAAGGTGATGACGCCGGCAAGCGCGAAGTCGGAGCGGTTCCAGCCGAACGCCTGCAGGAACTGCGGCGCCATGGCGGCGTTGGTGTAGGCGCTCAGGCTCAGGCCCGCACTCAATCCGGCGGTGGCGGCGGCCAGCGGTCGCCAGTTGCTCCGGAGCTCTCCAACATAGTTCAAGGCTGCTTCCTCGCCGACATGCGGCTCACATTACACATCAAAGCATTTGCGTAATGCTGACCAGGTTGACGAGTGTGTCCACCGCGCGAAGACAAAGAGGCTCCGGCGCAATCGCATAACGGTGCAGCGCGGAACTTCTCGGTACCGGGGATCGAGTAGTCGATTACCCGCCCCCGGGGCGCTCCGCGTGCGGATACTCGATTGGGCACCGACGCCCCGTCTTCGAAAGGAACGGTCATGGACGAGCAACCGGCGAAGCTGTCGCGCCAACTCTGCGGCACAATGGCGGTCCACTACAAACTGCTGTCCACGAGCGAGAGCTACCGCCAGAGAAGCGATCAGTTCGAGAACAGGGCACGAGCGTATGGGTCAGGGTTACGCGCGGCGAGGCGGGGTGTCGTGACCATCCCGGTCGTCGTCCACGTCGTCCACAATCCGGCGACCCCGTCGCAGAACATCAGCAAGGCCCAGATCGACAGCCAGATCGATGTCCTCAATCAAGATTTCCGCGCCACGAACCCCGACCGGGTAGGCGTCCCAACCGTGTGGACCGACCTGATCGCCGACTGCGAAATCGAGTTCGCGCTGGCGAGCGTCGACCCCGAGGGCAACCCCACCGATGGCGTCACCCGCACGGCGACCACCAAGACCTTCTTCAGTGCCGACGACGATGACGTGAAGTCGAACGCCACCGGCGGTGTGGATGCGTGGCCGTCGTGGGACTACCTCAACCTCTGGGTCTGTGGCGAGCTGCGCAGCGGATTCGACCAGATCCTCGGGTACGCGCAGTTCCCCGGCGGACCACCCGAAACCGACGGGGTGGTCATCGGCCATTCCTTCTTCGGAACCATCGGTACCGCATCCAGTCCATTTGATCTGGGGCGCACCGCAACCCACGAGATCGGCCACTGGTTGAGCCTGCGCCACATCTGGGGCGACGACGGCAGCGGCTGTAGCGGCAGCGACCTCGTCGACGACACACCCAATCAGGCGCACCCGAACTTCGGGCGGCCCCAATTCCCCAGCGTCACGTGCAGCAACGGACCCGACGGCGATATGTTCGTCAACTACATGGACTACACCGACGATGCCGGGATGTTCATGTTCACCACCGGCCAATCGGTACGGATGTCGGCGGCGTTGGAAGGCCCACGAGCATCCTTCCTCGCCGGTGCAGCGGCTGCCGTTCAAGCCACGCCCTCACAGCTGCTTGTCGGCGCCGTTGCGGGCAACGGCGAGGCGGAGACCCCGAAGTCGTCGACGGCGGACGGCGAACTGGGTGAATTGCGTCGTGAGGTAGCTCGGCTGCGTTCGCTGGTCGACCAGCTGGCAAGCCTGGTCGCGCAGGCGTGACGGGCCGGCAAGACTCATGAAACTTGTCCTGTTCGACCTCGGGCAGACGCTCGAGGACGGGGATGTCCTGTTGCCGGGAGCGTTGACGACTCTGCAGGACATTGCGGCCTTGAGGGATGACGATGGCACGCCGGTCCAACTAGGGCTGGCATCGGACTTCGATGAACCCGCCCAGCAGTATTACGACATCATCGATAACCTCGGCATCCGCGATTTCTTCGAGCCGGTCGTCACCCACGTCGCGCTGTCCGGCGAAGTCGGCGCCCACAAACCGGCCCGAGAGTTCTTCGAGGCCGCCGTCGGCAAAATCGACCCAGGGCTGACGTTTGCCGACGTGTTCTTTGTGACCGAGAACAGGTCGCATGTGGCGGCCGCGCGCAAGATGGGCTTGACAGCAGTCCAGGTCCGTCCGCCGGGCGGGAGCGGTGGGGATATCGCGTCGCTGACCGAGCTTTTGCCGCACGTGCAGCAGTTCGTCGACGGTGGTTGGTTCCGGATGGGTGACATTGTGTTGCGGCGGGATGCCGTGGAGCCCGATGCGCGTGCCCGGCAGTCACAGCTACGCCTCGTGATCCAGCACGGGCGTACTTTCCAGCAGGCACATCCCGAGGTCCGGGTGCTCGCGGACAAAGGCCGCTACCTCGTCGTCGAAATCGACCCCGATGCCCCCGAGGCCGCCGGCGCCGACGACTTCCCGTGCTACAGCGTTCGCGAGATACCCTGGGGCTCCGCTATTTTCGAGTCTCTCCCACGGATCGCGCGCCAATCCGAGCCCACGGTGCAGAAATGCGTCGACATGGTGTCCGCAGAGCAGTACGAGGCCGACCTGCGCAAGCTGGTCGACTTCGGCACCAGACACTCGACAAGCCCACAATTCGACGAGGCGGCCCGGTGGGCGCAAGACCAGCTTGATGCGGCTGGGTATCAGACCCACACGCAGGCCATCACCGTGCTGGGAAAGCCGAGTCGAAACGTGATCGCCGACCGAACGGGGATCGCATCCGAACCGCGCGACGTGGTGCTGGTGACCGCGCACCTGGATTCGATCAACCTCGCCGGCGGTCCTGCAGCACCGGCGCCCGGCGCCGACGACAACGGCTCGGGCAGCGCCGGACTGCTGGCGATGGCTCGCGCCGTCGCCCACCACCAAGCCGAACTCGATGTGCGATTCATTCTCTTCGGCGGTGAGGAAGAGGGCTTGTTCGGCAGCCTGGCCTACGTCGCCAACCTGAGCTCGGCAGAACGTTCACGCATACGTGCCGTGGTCAACATGGACATGATCGCAACGGTGAACACTCCCGTCCCCACGGTCCTGCTGGAAGGGGCCGCGCTCTCGCAGCGGGTGATCGACGGGCTGGCCGACGCCGCGCACACCTACACCGGGTTGACCGTGCAGACCAGCGTCAACCCATTCAACAGCGATCACGTGCCGTTCATCGACGAGGGCATCCCGGCGGTGCTGACGATCGAAGGCGCCGACGGCGCGAACGACAACATTCACACCGCCGGCGACACCATGCAGTTCATCGATATCGACCTTGCCGTCGAAATTCTGCGGATGAACGTCGCTTTCGTGGTGACGGCTCTCGGATGAGCTTTCTGCCAACAGGATTGGAGTAGACCGATGACGAACAGGTGTCCACGGAACTGCATCATGCCGCCGTACATCCTCGCCAAACTGATGGAAAGTGACGACCCCAAAGTCCGTAAAGCGGCGCTGAACACCATTGCCGCCAGCGCCCAACTCAAGGGGCGGCGGGAGATGAGTCCTGCGACACGAGGCTTTCTGGCGGCACCCGCCGCCGGCCGTCGATCAGTTTTCGATGCGCACAGTTCGGAGAATTTGCACACCGCGACGTTGGTGCGCACCGAAACCTCCGCCGTCTCGCCCGACGATTCGGTCAACCGGGCCTTCGATGGGCTCGGCGCCACCCGGACGTTCTTTCAGGACGTACTCGGACGCGATTCGATCGACGGGCTCGGCATGCGACTCGATGCCTACGTCCACTTCGGCGACGCCATGGAAAACGCGTTGTGGGACGGGCAGCGCATGCTGTTCGGTGACGGCGACGGCGTCAACTTCACCGACTTCACCAAATCTCTGGACGTCATCGGCCACGAACTGACCCACGGTGTCACGCAATTCACCGCTGACCTGGAATATCACAAACAGCCGGGGGCCCTGAATGAATCGATTTCGGACGTCTTCGGATGCCTCATCAAACAGTGGTCGAACGACGAGACCGCTGAGGAGGCCGATTGGCTGATCGGTGCGGAGATCTTCACCCCGGCGTTGCAGGGCGACGCACTGCGGTCGATGAAGGCCCCGGGCACCGCCTTCGACGGGGACCCGCAGCCCGACCACATGAAAGATTTCGTCACGCTGCCAGACACACGTCCCGGTGACTGGGGCGGAGTGCACACCAATTCCGGTATTCCGAACAAGGCGTTCTACTTGGTGGCCACCGGCATCGGTGGGCGGGCCTGGGAAGCCCCCGGCCACATCTGGTACGAGTCCCTCCGAGCATCCACGTCGACCACCGATTTCCAGGCGTTCGCCGAGACCACATCGGTCAAGGCCGCGCAGCTGTACGGAACCGGAAGCGCCGAGCACACCGCGGTTGGCGCGGCCTGGGAGGCGGTGGGTATCCGCATCCGCACTGTGCAAACGGAGGCAGTGGCGGCGTCCACCGATGGGTCTCTCGACGAGCTGCAGAAGCAAGTCGAGAAACTCTCGGCAGACGTGAAAGCTCTCACCCACGCGGTCATCAGAGGTGCCGGTACGGAAGCGACCGCCAAGCGATCGGCGAAGGCCAAGGTGAAGGCCCGCAAGTAGGGGCATACTGCGTGATGCACCTTCTGCCACCGAAAGCAGGAAACATGAAAGTGTCGGTCAGCACTTGTGGTGGGCAGGCCGCCACCATGAATCGGCGGCCGCTCGTCCTCGATTCCGCAGATCTCGGAGTCGAAGGTCAGGAGGAACTGCGCCGACTTGTTGCCGCGGCTTCCCGGGTGTACGAACGGGCTGCGCCAGCGCGCGAAGATCCGGGTTCGGCGCGTGACGCGATGAGCTACGCGATCACCGTCGAAGACGGTGGCACCTCGCAGGTGCTCGAAGCCACCGACGGCAGTGTGTCTACCGAGTTCGCCGAGTTGCGCCGGTTCGTCCGCACCCATCAACAGCCGTGATCACAGGAGGGTGGTGGGCGCCGTGATCGAGGATTCGCAAATTGTGGGGTCCTGGAAGCACTCTCATGAAGAGGACCGTGACCAACGACAGATGTTCCGGCCCGCCGACTACCCGCTTCCTCCCGCACGTGGCCGCACCGTCTTCACACTGTTACCCGATCACCGGGCGGTCGTCGGCACTCCCGGCCCGGATGATCGCGGCGTCAGCCACAGCGGAACCTGGTCCCTCGAACACCAAGCCGGCGGCGACGTCCTGTCCGTCGCGTTACCCGGTTGGCAGGAGTCGTACCTCGTTCTGAGCGCGAGCACTGCGCAACTCGTCGTCAGGCCAGTCGCCCCGTGAGGAGATGCAATGACCAGCACGGACCAGACACGGGATGCGTTCGTTGAACGC
The DNA here is from genome assembly GCF_057656995.1 of Mycobacterium sp. Soil_C_30. NCBI lineage: Bacteria > Bacillati > Actinomycetota > Actinomycetes > Mycobacteriales > Mycobacteriaceae > Mycobacterium > Mycobacterium sp. Soil_C_30. The sequence goes on from NZ_JBDGJH010000016.1 coordinate 55,576, forward strand.
CTTTTCACGTCGGCGCTGGGCACCATGGACGTCTTCACCGTGTATCTGGGGGACCGCCTGGGCCTGTATCGCATGTTGGCAGACCACGGACCGCTGACCGCCGGTGAACTCGCCCAGCGCGCCGGAATCAATGCCCGGTACGCACGGGAGTGGCTCGAACAGCAGGCCGCGAGCGCGATCCTCGAGGTGGACAACGTCGCCAAACCCGAGTGGGACCGCCGCTTCTCGCTTCCCGGCGGCCATGCCGAAACCCTGATAGATCCGGAAAGTCCTTACGCTATGGCCGCCGTCTGCCGCTCACTCGCGGCCCTGGGCGGCGTCCTGCCGAAGCTCGTGGATGCGTACCGGACAGGCGACGGTCTTCTGGTCGAGGGGGCCGACGCGAGAGAGGCGCAGGGCGACTTCAACCGGCCATGGCTGGTCCGCTCCTTCGCCGACGAATACCTGCCGCTGGTCCCGGACGTTCATGCGAAGCTGCTCGCGGGCGCGCGGGTGGCCGACGTTGCCTGCGGCGTGGGATGGGCTGCGGTCGCCATCGCGCGCGCCTATCCGGCCACGACCGTGGACGGCTTCGATCTGGACGAGCCCAGCATCGATTTGGCCCGTACCAATGCCTTGGAGGCGGGCGTGGCCGAAAGGGTGACGTTCTCCGTGCGCGACGGGTCCGACCCGACACTGTCCGGACAGTACGATCTCGCTGTCATCGTCGAGGCGCTGCACGATATGTCACGGCCGGTCGATGTCCTCTGCACGGTGCGACGACTGCTGGCACCGGGTGGAACGCTGATCGTGGCGGACGAGCGCGTGGCGGACGCGTTCTCCGCACCCTCGGATGCCGCCGAGCGGCTCTTCTACGGGTACAGCGTCTTGGATTGTCTCCCAGCGGGAATGGCCTCGAAGCCATCAGCCGAGACGGGCACCGTGATGAGGCGCGCGACCCTGGAACGTTATGCAGCGGAAGCGGGCTTTTCTGCGGTGTCAGTTCTGCCGGTTGAGCATGACTTCCTGCGGTTCTACCGGCTCGACCCGTAACAGCCCGCGACTGCCTCTGGTGGACACTCTGTTTCCCCACGAGCCAGATTGATCAGATGCCCCGTTCGTCGCCCCTGCGGACTCGGCATCGTGCGGAACCTCCATGTCGAGTAGTGGACTACGCGTCCTCTGGCCACGGGATGGGAGGGACGATGGCCATGTCGGATTCTGCAGCCGACACATCAAGAGGGGAGATGGAGGAGACATGAACACAACAGGAGGTAAGAAGATCCGGGTGCTCCTGACCCGGTTCGGACTTGTCACGACCACGGCTACCGTCGCCCTGATGGGGCCGGCCACGGCGATAGCCAACGCAAGACTGGCCGGCAATCACAATGAGGTCATGCTGGCACGCTAGATTGTCGCGCGCTGTCACGGTGTTCGCGGTGCGGCCGGCCTGGTTCGGCAGGAACGGGGCCGAGCGCCTCAACGCCTACGCGATCGCCAACCGTGACGCCGGGCGGCTGGGTCCAGCTCTGGCCGCGGCCACCAAGGCCCGCACGATGGTCGTACGCCGGCGAGGAGAATCTTCGCCGGAAGTGGCGGTCATCTGGCACACCATCGGCACGATTCGCGAAGAAATGAGCGATTTCGCCTACGCCGGTAGAGCCTACGGATGCGCCGCGGCCATCCTGGAGCATCACAACAACAACGCAGCGCTGACGCCGACGCGCATTGCGGTGATGTCGAGTGTGGCGCGCCTGCAACGGATGTTGGGCAACCTCGGTGACGCCGAAAGCCTCTACCTTCAGACGATCGAGTTGGCTGAGCGATTCTACGGGTCTGAAACCATCGAGCTCGCGACGCTGCTCAATGATCTTGCGGTGGTGTACAAGTACGCCGCGCGTCTGGATGACGCCGAACGCCTGTACTTGCGGGCGCTACCCATCGTTGCGGCGAAGCGAAGTCAGCATGTCGACGTCGCGACAGTCTGGCACAACCTGGCCGGCATCGAACACGTCCGGCGGCGCTTCGACCTCGGTGAGACCTACGCGCGACGTGCGGTGTGGATCCGTCAAACCGCCCTCGGCGCCGACCACGTGGAGGTGGCGAAGGACATCGCAGCGCTCGCGGCGCTGGTTCAGGAGCAGCATCGATACGACGAAGCTGAAGCGCTGTATAACCGTTGTATTCGAGTCTTCGAAAACATCTATGGGCCAGGTCATTACGAACTCGCCGTAAGCTACAACAATCTTGCCGCGCTGTGTCGAGCGCGAGGTGATCTCGCCGGGGCAGAAGCCCTCTACGTGAAAGCACTCGACATCAAGGAACACCTGCTCGGGAAAGGTCACCCCGATACGGCTGTGACCATGCACAACCTGGCCATGCTTGCCCTACAACAAGGCGACGACGAGGCGGCGCGGCACCTCCTGACACAGGCAGTGCAGACATTCGAAGACTCTCTGGGGGCAGAACATCCCAAGACCGTTTCCAGCCGGAGCAGCCTGACCGCATTGCTGTGAACGACCGTCGAAATCGAGTAGCGGACTACCCCTGCCCCCGGGCACCGCCAGAGGGACTCTGGATCCATGCCCGGGGACGAGAAGCAGTTCAAGCGACAGACCCGGTATGCGGTTGTCCTGAACGGAGGCGTCAGCCTCGCCGTCTGGATGGGCGGAGTGACCCATGAGCTCAATCGCCTGCGCTTCGCCTCCGACACGCGACGAACCAACGGCACGGCGGCGTGGGATCGGATCCTGGAGGCCTGCCAGCGGACCGCGATCATCGACATCGTGGCGGGCACCAGTGCCGGTGGACTCAACGGGACCCTGCTGGCCACCGCCGTGGCCCGCGGCGGAGACCTGCCACCGATGCGTGACGTATGGGCAGACGTCGCCTCCCTGGACGTCGGCAAGCTCACGCGGAAGAGCGTGCAGGGGGCGACTTCCATGCTCGACGGCGACTACTTCGAGGGCCAGGTCAGCTCCGTCCTCAGGCAGGTCCAGCCGCACGACGGCATCGCCCCGCGCGAATGCACCCTCCTGGTGACGTCCACGGCACTCGGCAGTCAGCCCCGCCCCTCGCCCCTGGAGACCGGCAGTTCCATGTTCAGCCGGGATGGCCGACGCGTGTACACGTTCAAACGCACTGTCGGCCCGGCCAGTGGCGGCTCGTCGTTGACCGACGACTTCAGCGCGACCAACGGCTGTACTGCCGCCCTGATACAGGCAGCTCGCGCGTCGGCATCGTTCCCGGTGGCCTTCACGCCGGAGTGGGAAACGGCTGCGCTTCTGGAGCGGTCGGAGGACAGTGCGCAAGCGGCCAGGTGGCTCGCCGACGGCGGCATTCTCGACAACGCCCCCTTCGAGCCGCTACTGAAGGTGCTTCGGGAACGCCCGATCAACGAACCGTTCGAGCGCGTGCTGCTCTACGTCACCCCCGGAACCAGCAAGGGTGAGGACTCGAAGCGGTCGGAGACTCCTCCGGCGCTGGTGGAAACTCTTGGACTCGTCCTGTCCGCCACCCGTGAGCCCGACGAACGACTCGATGCGGATGCGCTGAAGGACATCTTTCGCCAGATGAGATATGCCCAATCACAGGCGTTTCGGAAGGTCCAGGACTACCTCGGCGACCCTGATGGCGGAAAGGAAGCACCGTTGCTCCAGGCCGCCGATGCGCTACTCGAGGAATACCGCGAAACGCGCACCGAGGTCACACTGCGATGGCTGCAGTCACGGTCTGGGTTTCCTGTCGTGCTGGCCCCGCCAGGCGACGATGAGCCAAAAGTCACGGGGGTTCCGGGGATTCCGACTGACTCCTTCCCGGCTTTCGACGGCACCACCTGGACCTGGGGCTGGTCGGCCGCCGACCGGATCCTGAGGTGGTGGGGTCGGGCGCTGTCGCGGCTGAACAACCAGGCAACCAACGTTTTGGAGGCCATGGAGACCATTGCGGCGGCGCAACGCGAAGTCACCGCACTCTGGAAACCCCTCGAAGCAGCGGTCAGTGGAGACACCTCCGCGCCGGTGGAGATTGGCGGGCAGCTCACGGCGATGCGCGCCGTTTATGACGGCGGACTCAGCGAGGCATTGACCGCAGCGATGATTCCGACGGCGCAGGCCATCGCCGACGCTGTTCCCGGCGTCGATGCGCACACACTGGTAGAGCTTTCTCTGGCCGTCGAGGTGGTCAGCGGCGTGTTCTCCTGGCGCGGCGGTGAGTATGACGTGCCAACGTTCCGCTTCCAGAACGTGACCCCCGCGGTGGAGACGCCGCCCGGGATCGACCTGCACTCTCTCGACAACCGAGACGACTGGCCGACGAAGAAGCTGTACGGCGAGCGGCTCAACCACTTCGGAGCATTCGCCAGCGAAAGCGGTCGTCGCCACGACTGGCTGTGGGGCCGGCTGGACGGGGCCAGCGAATTGAGCCGACAGCTTCTGAGGGATGTGCCGCGCGACGAGGCGGAAGCGCTGCGGCTCGCACTGATCAACGAGATCCTGGCCTCCGAGGGGATCTCGGCCGACGAGGTCGCCGCAGGCGCCCGAGACATATACGACAAATCTGGTAAAGACCTCATCGACGAGATGGCCGCCGCTGATGGCGGCGAAGCGTTGCGCCAATTGGAGGCAACACTCTGGACGCTGGTTCGGCCGCTGAACTCGGACAGCATCTGGGTCCAAGCACTTCTGGCAGGGGAATGGCCGCCGCGTGAGGTGAACCTGGGATTTCCTCGGCGCGTTGTGATGAGGTCTCTGCGAACCGCGGCCACGCCGCTGCGCCGTGGTCTACGCAAAAAGCTGCCGCGGGGGATCAGATGACTTCCGTTGCAATCCTGGGCGGCGGCGTCGGAGGGCTCAGCGCCGCGCATGAACTGGTCGAGCGCGGCTTCGACGTCACCGTGTACGAGGCGCTCGAGGTTTTCGGCGGCAAGGCGCGATCCATCGACGTGCCTGCCACTGCGCAGGGCAACCGGAAACCGTTGCCCGGCGAACACGGATTCCGCTTCTTCCCGGGGTTCTACAAACACCTGGTCGACACGATGGAGCGCATCCCGTCCCCACCGGGGACCGCGGCCAGTCACCTTGTCGACGCACACCGGGTATTGCTGGCGCAGGTGGGCGAAGCCAATGAGCTGATAGCTCCCTTGCGACTCCCCGGTGATCTCGGCGATCTCGCCGTCGCGATCCAGTTCGCTTACGACTTCGGCGTGAAACTCGGTATTCCGTTCTGGGAACTCGGATTCTTCGGGCAGCGGCTCCTGGCCTTGCTCACGTCGTGCGATGATCGCCGCTACGCGCAGTGGGAGCACACCAGCTGGTGGCGGTTCTCGTTCGGGGAACATCTCTCGCCCAACTATCGGAAGTTCCTGGCAGATGGTTTGACCCGAACGCTGGTAGCCGCGCGAGCGCAGGAGGTCTCGGCGCGCACCGGCGGATTGATCCTGTGCCAGTTGCTGTTCGATGTGGCCCGGATGGGCGGTCGCACCGATCGATTGCTCGACGGCCCCACCAGCGATGTCTGGATAAACCCGTGGGTCGACTGGCTGACCAAGCAGGGCGTTGACTTCGAGACTGATTGCACCGTGACAGGTTTCGATCTGGCCGGACACAGGATCATCAGTGCCTGCGCTGTCCAGCACGGCGCTCCGATGACCATCCACGCGGACCATTACATGGCGGCGCTGCCGATCGAGGATCTGATCCCCACATTGAACGCTGACATGACCGTCGCCGATCGGAGCCTGAGCCGGCTGGCGCGGCTGCAGACCCGGTGGATGACCGGAGCGCAGTATTACCTCAAGCGGGACGTGCCGCTGCAGCGGGGTCACACCATCTTCACCGACTCGGATTGGGCGCTGACCGCCATTTCGCAGGCACAGTTCTGGAAGACCATCGACCTCGACGGCTACGGTGACGGCGAGGTCGACGGGATTCTGTCGGTGGACATCTCGGATTGGGACCGGCCCAGCAGGGTCACGGGTAAGACGGCCAAGCAGTCGACCAGGGAGGAGATTCTGGACGAGGTTTGGCGACAACTGACCGACCATATCGATGACGGCTCACTGCGCGAGGACGACATCGTTGCCCGTTTTCTCGATCCCGCCGTGAAGCCGTTCGATCCCGCGACCGGAGTCGTGGCCACGAACAGCGAGCCGTTGCTCATCAACACTGCCGGTTCGTGGGCGGACCGGCCGGAGGCCTGCACCGGGATCGAAAACCTCTTCCTGGCTTCGGATTTTGTACGCACTCACACCGACCTGGCCAGCATGGAAGGCGCCAACGAAGCCGCCCGCCGAGCCGTCAACGGCATCCTCGCTGCCACCGGCTCCACTGCGTCGCGGTGTCAGCTCTGGCCACTGCAGGAGCCGCCGATCCTCGCGCCGCTGCGTGCGCTGGATCGGGTGTGGTGGGAGCTGGAACGACCGCTGCGCAAATTGGGTCTGCGCTGAACCTCAGCTCACCCCGGCAAGCGCGTGCCGCGCATACGCCCGGACGTCGGCGTCCCCGTCGTCCAGAGCGCCGGTCAGGGCCTCGCGGGCGCTGTCGGCAGATGCGGCCCAACGGGTCAGGCTCAACACGGCTGCCTTGCGGACATCGAGATGCGGGTCGGCCAGGGCACGCGACAGCGGTGGCACCGCAGTCGCGGGCGACGGCGCACCCGCCAACGCCCGCGCCGCCCCCTGCCGGATCTGCCATGCCGACGCGGCCAACGCGCCTTCGACGGTGGTGACGTCGGCGTCGTCCCATCCCACCGCGCCCATCGCGGCCAACGCGGCGGCGCGCACCAGCGGGTCAGGATCGTCGGTGAGCGTGCGCACGGCGTCGGCGCCGCTGCGTAATGTCCCGAGCCCGTTGGCGACGGCGATGCGCACTTCGCGGTTCACGTCACCGCAGGCGGCCGCGACGCCGTGGGCGTCGTCGACCGACACCAGCGCGCGGACGGCCTCGATGCGGACCCGGTGGTCCGGGTCTTGCAGCGCGTGCCGGTACTGCTCCGGGTCACCCACCCGTCGGGCACTCACGACGTAGATGGCGGCGCCGCGCACGACGGGGTCCGTCGAATCAATATGGGCCCGAACGCCGGCGGCATCCGGTAGCACCTCCACCAACTCCCGGATGCCGTCGGCAGCGACGTGACGCACCTGTGGGTGTACGTCGGACAAGGCGGCCAGCAGCGCATGGCCGTAGCCGTCGGGCAGGTGCTCGGTGACCACGTCGACGGCGGTGCGGCGCACTGCGGAATCGTCGTCGTTCAGATACTGGCGCAGGTCTTCGAGAGAAGGCTCGTCGAGTGCCAGCACGGCCGCGATACGCGGTGAGGGCGGCTGCGCGGCCGGGGTGCTGTCGATGCGCGACACCTCCGACGCCGGTGCCTGCCCTCCGACCAGCGGAGGCTGCTGCACACGGATGGGTTCGCTTTCGCCGCTGGGCAATTCGTCAAGCCCGGGTACCGGCACGAAGTACGGGTCGACGGGCCGTTTCAGGAACTCCATCCCGCCGTCGGCGGTCTTGCGCAGGTTCAGATGGTAGCGCCAGTCCACGTCGTCGCGCTCCGGGATGTCACTGCGCTCGTGGTAGAGCCCCCACCGGGACTCGGTGCGGGTCAGCGAGGAACGCGAAGCCATCTCGGCGCAGTCGCGGATGAAGGACACCTCCACCGCGCGCATCAGCTCGTGCGGTGTGGTGGCACCGATGCCGGCCACCTCGTCGCGCATCCGCTCGAACGTCTGCACCGCCAGCGACAGCTTGGCGGCGGTTTTCGGTGGGGCCACGTAGTCGTTGACGAAGCGGCGCAGTTTGTACTCGACCTGCGGCTGCGGCGGGCCGTCGGGGTGACGCAGGGGCCGGTAGATCAGCTCGTGCGCCTCGGCGATCTGGTCGGCGGGCAGGGTCTCCGGTGCGGCAACGTCATCAAGTGTTGACGCGGCGTGCTCGCCGGCCAGCTCCCCGTAGACGAACGCCCCGATCATGTAGTTGTGTGGCACGCAGGCCAGGTCCCCGGCCGCGTACAGACCAGGGACGGTGGTTCGGGCGAACTCGTCGACCCATACCCCGGACGCGGAATGCCCACTGCACAGGCCGATCTCGGAGATGTGCATCTCGATGTCGTGGGTGCGGTAGTCATGGCCACGGTTGGCGTGGAAGGTGCCCCGGGTGGGCCGTTCGGTGGTGTGCAGGATGCCCTCGAGCGTCGACAAGGTCTCGTCGGGCAGGTGGCTGACCTTGAGGTAGATGGGCCCGCGGGCGGACTCGATCTCCTCTTTGACCTCCGACATCATCTGGCCCGACCAGTAATCGGAGTCGACGAACCGTTCCCCATGGGCGTTGACCTGATACCCGCCGAAAGGATTGGCGACGTACGCGCAGGCCGGTCCGTTGTAGTCCTTGATCAGCGGGTTGATCTGGAAGCACTCGATACCGGACAGCTCGGCGCCGGCGTGGAACGCCATCGAGTACCCGTCACCGGCGTTGGTGGGGTTCTCGTAGGTGCCGTACAGGTAGCCCGAAGCGGGCAGGCCGAGACGGCCGCAGGGTCCGGTGGCCAGGATGACGGCTTTGGCGGCGACGACGACGAACTCGCCGGTGCGGCTGTTCAGGGCAGCGGCGCCGACGGCCCTCCCGTCCTCGATGAGCACGCGGACGGGCACCAGGCGGTTTTCGATGCGGATCTTCTCGCGCATCGACCGCTGCCGCAGCACCCGGTAGAGCGCCTTCTTGACATCCTTGCCTTCGGGCATGGGGAGCACGTAGGAACCGGAGCGGTGCACGCGGCGCACGGCATACTCACCGTGCTCGTCCTTCTCGAATTTGACGCCGTATCGCTCGAGACGCTGCACCATGGCGAAGCCGCGGGTGGCGGTCTGATAGATGGTGCGCTGGTTGACGATTCCGTCGTTGGCGCGGGTGATCTCGGCGACGTAGTCCTCGGGGGTGGCCTTGCCGGGGATGACCGCGTTGTTGACACCGTCCATCCCCATGGCCAGTGCGCCGGAATGCCGGACGTGGGCTTTCTCGAGCAGCAGCACCTGGGCGCCGTTCTCGGCAGCGGTCAGCGCGGCCATGGTACCGGCGGTGCCGCCGCCGATGACCAGGACGTCACAGTCCAGGCGGGTGGCGTCCTCGATCGGGGGGATCTGCATCAGTGGACCAGCTCCGTGTGGTCGAGTGCGGCAAGGACGTCGGCGCGCAGGGTGGCGCGGTTGACTCCTGCCTCACGAGGGGAGGGGACGTCGAGCAGCGCGCGCAGAGGTTGCCCGGCGCGGCCCAGGACAGCCACGCGGTCGCCGATGAGCAGTGCCTCGTCGACGTCATGGGTGACGAAGACGACCGTCGTGGGATGGGCGCGCCAGGTGTCGATCAGCAGCCGCTGCATGGTGGCCCGGGTCTGGGCGTCGAGTGCGCCGAACGGTTCGTCCATCATGACGGCGCGGGGCGCTCCGGCCAGGCCGCGGGCCAGCTGGACACGCTGCCGCATACCGCCGGACAGGCTTTTCGGCAGGTACTTCTCGAAGCCGGCCAGGCCGACGTCGCGGATCCACTTGAGCGCTTCGTCGCGGCGGCCTTGGCGCGGGCGTCCGGCGAGCTTGAGGGCGAGTTCGACGTTGGACAACACCGTGCGCCACGGCAGTAAGGCGTTGTCCTGGAACACCATGGCGCGATCGCGCGAGGTGCTGGTGACGCGGGCGCCGTCGGCCCGTACTTCACCGGCGTCCGGCGTCAGCAGACCGGCCAGCGCGCGCAGGACCGTCGACTTGCCGCATCCGGACGGACCGGTGAGCACCAGGATCTCGCCGGGCTGCACCTCGAGGTCGAGGCCGTCGACGACGGGGGAGCCGCCGTAGGACAGGACCAGGCCGTCGAGGGTCAGCGTCATCCCGGTCATCGGTTGTTCTCCTCGCCGCGGGGCAGCCACCGGGTGACGCGGCGGCCGATCAGTTCGACGGCCGCGGACGTGGCGAAGCCCAGGATGCCGATGGTGATGATGCCGACGAACACGTCGGGATAGGCCAGCACGGTGTAGGCCTGCCAGGTGCGGTAGCCGACACCGAGCCTGCCGGAGATCATCTCGGCGGAGATGACGCAGATCCACGCGACGCCGATGCCGACGGACAATCCGCCGAACACACCGGGAAGGATGCCGGGCAGCACCACTCGGGTGATGACGTCCCAGCGGTTGCCGCCGAGCGTACGCACCGAGTCCTCCCACAGCGTGGGCAGTGCGCGCACGGCGTGCCTGGTGCTGACCATGATCGGGAAGTACGCGGCCAGGAACGTGATGAACACGATTCCCGCCTCGTCGGTGGGGAACAGCAGGATCGCCACGGGCACGATCGCGATGGCCGGGATGGGCCGCGCCAGCTCGGTCAGCGGGCCGAAAACGTTGGCGAATTTGCCCGAGCGGCCGAGCAGGATTCCCGTGACCACGCCCGCGACGGCGGCGAGCGCAAAGCCGGTGAGGATGCGGATCAGTGACTGGCCGAGGTCCAGCCAGTAATTCTGGGTGCCGAGCCTGCTGCCGAACGCGGCGACGATTTCCGTCACGGTGGGCAGGGTGTCGAAGCGCAACCAGAACCGAACGTCGTTGGCGGTCAACAGCTGCCACAGCCCGATGAACGCGGCGACCGAGGCGATGCGCACCAGCCAGGACGGCCACGTCTTCGTGCGCGGCCTGGCGATCGGCGCGACGGCGACGGCGGGTTCGGCGGGCGAGAGCACCGCGGGTGCGGTGGTCATACCGCACCCGCCAGCGCCTGCTGATAGTCGACGACGCTGGCGCCGGGGTGCGCCGCGGTGTAGCGCTCGGCTCCCGCGGTGGTGTCGAACGGGAGGTGACGCTGGCCGTCCCTCACCCAGATCGATTTGTCGGCGAACCAGCGGGTGCCGAACTCGGCGTCGGGAACATAGGCGGCCCGCACGGTTTCGCCGTCGGCGGTGGCCTCGCGGATGGCGCGCAGCAGGCAGTCGGGGTTGGCGGCGGCCTGGGTACTGTCTTGGCCGTCGATCCACAGTTCGCCGGCCAGCTTGGCGTCGGTGACGGCGATGTCGCAGACCGGATCCTGGCCCCGCAGCGCCGACGGGTTGGTGGTGTCTGCGACCGCCTCCTCGTAGTTCTGGCCGCGGTCGGCGAAAGCCTTCTTCAACGGGTCGGCGTTGACGAAACCGTCGATGTCCAGGTCGGCGAAATCACCGATCGACTTCAGGTACGGGACATCGCCTTTGAGCGCCTCGATCAATGACGGCTTCAGTGTGGTATCGAAGCTGGTGCCGCCGGGACCGTTGTAGAGGTACACGACTTCCTGGGGCAGCCCGCTGCCGTCGGCGACCAGCTTGGCCGACTCCAGCGGGTTGTCGTTGAGGAACTCGGTGGCGTCCAGCTGGGCTTGCAGGAAGGCGTCGAGCACCTCGGGGTGCTGGTCGGCGTAGTCGCGGCGTGCCACCACACCGTGCCAGGTCGGATAGTCACCCTCGGCGCCGTCGTAGAGCAGTTTGGCCTTGTTCTGGAACACCAGCAGGCCGGGCCAGGCCACGAACTGCGAGAGCGCTTGCGCCTGACCGGATTCCAGTGCTGAGGCGCCGACCTGAGGCTGCTGGTTGAGCACCTCGACACCGTTCGCGGGATCGATGCCGGCGTTGTCGAGGGCGCGCACCAGGGTGCCGTGTCCTGCCGATCCCACACTGGCGGAGACCTTCTGGCCCTTGAGGTCGGTGATGCTGCGCGCGGGGGAGTCCGGGGCCACGACCACCATGTTGAGCGAGCCGGTGGGGCTGTATCCGGTGGCCGCCACCAGTTCGGTGCGGGCGCGCTCGTTGGCCTGGGTTTTGGAGCCGTTGATGAGCATGGGGTAGTCACCCATGGAGCCGATGTCGATCTTCTCGGCGACCATCTGCGCGGTGATCGGGGCCCCGGTGTCGTAGTCCTGCCATTCCACGCGGTACGTCGTGCCGTTGGATTTCGACAGGTCGTCGAGGCGCTTTTCCAGGAAACCCTTTGCCTTCAACAGTGTTCCGGCGGTGACGGTGTTGATGGTCTTGGACTGGTACCCGATGACGACGTTGACGGTGTCCTCGGACTGGGTCTGGGCGTCGAGAGAGCAGGCTGCCAGGGATATCGCGGTGGCGGCACTGAGGACTACAGCGAGGGTGCGTTTCATGGTGGGTCCTGGGTCATCGAAGGAGGTAGGGCATGTTGACGGAGACGGCGCCGGTGGGACAGCGCGCCGCGCAGGGGCCGCAGTACCAGCACTCGTCGACGTGCATGAACGCCTTTCCGTTGTCCGGGTTGATGGCCAGTGAGTCGAGCGGACAGATCTCGACGCAGAGTGTGCAGCCTTCGATGCACAGCGACTCGTCGATGGTGACGGGTACGTCGACACGTTGATTGACCTGGGCCATCAGATTCCCCTGACAAGGTTGCCGCGCAACGTGATTCGATCGCCGCGCATTCGGATGTATTCGAGATCGACGGGCCGGCCGTCGTCCAGATGGGTGAGGCGTTCCAGCAGAAGCAGGCTCGCGGTGTCCGGCACTTGCAGAATGGCCGCCGAATGGGGTTCGGCGGGAACGGCTTCGACGGCCAGGGTGGCGTTGCCGAGCCGGCGGCCGGTGACCTGCTCGATGAGGGCGAAGACGTCGTTGGTTTCGAGGTCATGCTCGATCACCTGGTCGCCGACGTCGCGCGCGAGGTAGGTCATGTCCAGCGACAGCGGCAGCTCGCCCAGGTAGCGCAGCCGCTCGATGAAAACGACGTGCTCGCCCGGTGCCAGTTTCAGTTTGGCGGCCACCGACGGCGGCGCGGCGACGGTCATGGTGGCGCGGACCTCGTTGCGGATCTCGCCGTAGCCCTTGAACGTCTCCTTGAGGCCGGTGAGCGCGTCGAGCCCGTGGTCGTATTTGCGGATGGCGACGTGGGTGCCGGTGCGTGGGCCGCGGTCGATGAGGCCTTCGCCTTTGAGCGTGGCCAGCGCTTCGCGCACGGTGTTACGCGAGACGAAGAACTCCTCGGCCAGCTCCTGCTCGGTGGGCAGACCGTCGGCGTAGCCGCCGGCGTGGATCTGGTGCCGCAGGACATCGGCGACCAGCCGCGCCTGATCAGCACGGGGCCGCCGGATCGGTGTCGGTTCGTTGTCGGCATTCTGGGCGACGTTGTGTTCGGCCACGGTCACCTCCTGAGGGCTGTTCGGTGTGGGACTGACCTGCTCAGGAAGGTATCGGGGTATCGCAGGTGCGTTGGCCGCGGCGTTGTGAAGAGGACGGGACAGTACGGAATGCGCCGCTTCTGTAAGCCGGTGAGCTGGCGTTCGCCGCGGTGGCGCGGGTATTGCGCCACCTACGGGTACGGGGTGCCGGTTTTAATCCCGGTGAGCGAAAAGTCGGTAGCTAAGGACGCTCCAGGCGCGCGCCGCAGGCAGTCAGTCGAGGTGCAGATCGACGTCCATACGTTTGTGTAGCACGCGGACCACGACGACGAGGTCGCCTTCGACGCGGTAGTACAAGGTGTGCGACCCCACGGCATGCCGGCGGTACCCGGCCCGAACCTCGTCACACGCGCGACCGATAGCAGGGTTGTCCGCGACACGCTCTGCGGCGCGCTGAATTGAGCGGATGTATCTTTCCGCCTGGGCGAACTCCCACCGTTCGCAGGTGTAATCCCAGATCTGTTCCACATCGACCTGGGCCGCCGGTGAGAAGACGACACGATTCACTGTGGTGCGCGCGAATCCACGCTCTTTCGCTCGACGAACGCGTCGAAATCGAAGGCCGTTGCCTCGCCGCTACTTTCGCCGTGTACCAAGGCCTGGCGCAGCGCGTCGAGGCGTGTTTCGCGATCCTCGAGGAGCCGCAGCGCGGTGCGTACCACCTCGCTGGCAGAGCCGTACCGGCCCGAGGCGACCTCCCGGTCGATGAACTCCCTGAAGTGAGCATCCAAGCTGAACGAGGTGTTCTTCCCCATGGAACGCATATTACCAAAATTTGGTATCGGCGTGCGCCGGTTAGCGCCGCCAGACACCGCCTCACCCATCCCCGTCAGGCTTCCGGCGCAGTCGTCCTGTGGACGGGAGCCGAGGCCTTTGCGACTGAGAGGGCCGCTTACGCGACTACCGTGATCGGTGTGTCGAGGCGAATCCAGGGCAATGTTGTCCTGCCTCCCGATGCGCCGACGACGGTGGCCAGGGTGATCGTCGAGGTGCGCGACGTGACCTATGCCGACGCTCCCGCGCCGGTTGTCGCCAGCGTTGCGCTGACCAACGTCGCCGTGCAGCCGAACCGGCGTATTCCCTTTGAGCTCGAGGCTCCAGAAGCCGGAGCAGGCCAAGAGTTTTCACTTCAGTGCTATATCGACGTCACCGGCGGCCCCATCCTCGCCGCCGGTGACCTCGTCACCACTCAATCCGTCCCGGTGCCGGCTCAGGGCAATGTCAGCCTGGACGTACCGGTCAGCATCGTCTGAGCGTCAGCCCCAGCGCACCTCGTAGATCCGGTTGTCGGTGCCGCGGTAGGCGACATGCTGCCGGCCGTTCTCGGTGAATCCCGCCGGGCTGTCCGCTGCCAGCGGCGCCCCCGCGAACGCGGTGAGGTCGCTGTAACCCGGCGCCGCACCCGGATACCACCAGATCTCGTGTAGTCGGCCGTCCGACGAGCGGTAGATGACGTGCTTGGTGTTCTCCGCGGCCACGTAGTACACAGACGGATTGCCCACCGCCGCCGGTGCGCCCGCCGCCGCGGTCAGATCCCATCCGGCCACCGGAGCTACGCCGACCCAGTAGAGCTCGTACAAGTGCCCGTTGCCGGCGCGGTACACGATCTGATGGGCGTCGTTGTGCGCGGTGTAGTAGGCGGCGGGGTCGCTGGCGGCCAGGGGAGTGCCCGCGGTACCGGACAGATCGTCGAGTCCGCTCGGACCGTTGTTCCAGTACACCGACATGATGCGTCCGTTGGTGGCCCGGTAAACGACGATGTTGAAGCCGCCACCGCTGTACGCGGACGGGTTGCCTGCTGCGCGAGGCGCAGAGATGGCACCGGTCAGGTTGCCTCCGTACACCACCGGAGCGACGTTGAACCAGTTCAGCTCGTGTAGATGCCCGTCGCCGCCGCGGTACACCACGTGATGGCTGTCGGTCGCGGGATCGTAGTAACCAACCGGGTCGCCGGAAGCCTTCGGTGCGCCTGCGGTGCCACCCAGATTGTCGTGCCCCACCGCGCCGGTGGACCAATACAGGCTGCGCACGGTCCCGTCGCCGCCACGGAACAGCAGGATCTCGGTGTTGCGCGCCGTATCCACGTAAGCGAACGGGTTGCCGGACGCCGTCGGGGCACCCGCATTCGCGGTCAGATTCGTGGTGCCCGTCCCGCCCTGCCCGTCCCGCCACAACTCGTGCAGGCGTCCTGAGGTGTCGCGGTAGGCGATGTTGTGCACGTTCATTCCCGGGATCACACAGGCCGTCGGCGGGCTTGCCGCGGCCGGCGTGCCGAACTCAGCGGTGCGATCGACCAATCGGCCGGCCCGTGGGTACAGCACCTCAACCGCCGCGATGTCACTTGCGGACAGTGCCGTGCGTTGGCCCAGCACCACTCCCTGTGGCAAGGGCACCTTCGGCACGATGGTGGGGTTGCCGTTGTTCGAGAACGCGGTGCCGCTGTAATGCATGATCGAGCCGAAGTCGTATGCGCCGATGTCGTCGCCGTCGGAGATGTGCTGTTCGAAGTTGTGCCGGTCGTCGGCGTCGATGTTCTGCCAATTGATGGTGACGAAATCGTCGCGGTCCTCGCGGCTCTGCTCGTGCCACAGGCCGATGGCGTGTCCGATTTCGTGGATGATGTTGCCCCTGGTGCAGTTTGGGCCCATATTGATGTTCTGCCGGTTACCGCGCTTTCCCACCGGTGACGAACATTCGCCCGCCGGCTGGAACCGGATGAAGTTCGGGAAGTGGTCGGCATTCGCCCCCGTACGCGGCACGAACCTCAGCCTGGTGTTGGCCTCCCAGTGCGCGATCGCGCCGGTGACGCGCGCCTGGTTGGGCAGCGCCGGGTCGATCTCGAACGGCACGGTCGCATGCAGCCACCGGAATTTCTCGCCGGTGATGCCGATCGCTTCGACCTGCAGAGCCTGCACGTCCTCGACAGTGCCCAGGACGATGTCGCCCTCGAACACCGCCATACCGTCGACGTTCGCGTACTGGAGCTTCTTGTCGGTGAACGTAACCCCCGACACGACAGCCGTGCCGGCCACCGGTCCCGAGTTGTATTCGCACGAATGCTCTTTCGCCATGATTTCCTCCTGGTGCGGGCGTGCACCCAGGGTGCGGGCGACCTCCGCTCAGGGCACGAGTAGTGCTCTACTCGAAAGTCCTCGGAGCCGGAGCCGGGGAACGTGAGTGCAGCAGCCATGCGGCTCAGCTCAGCGGGCCGCCGCCAATCGGGATCAATCGGGGTATCGGATGGTGACGAACATCGAGCACCCGCCGGTGCTGCGGTAGGGCCCGTGTGGCATGCCGGGCGGGCGGCAGGCATACATGCCAGCGGTGAACGTGCGGTCCGCGGTGAGGTCGTGGAGGTCGCCGTCGAGAAGGATGACCTCTTCCCAGTAGTCATGGGTGATGATGCCCGGTGCGGACTCGGCACCCGCTTCGTAGCGCTGCAGGCTTGTGGTGTCCCCGGTCTCGGGATCGCGGGACAGGTGCCGATCCCAGATTCCGGGCCCATCGGCGTTCGCGCGGGTCCATTCGGCCGAAGGTATGTGGAACTCGAGTTCAGGTTTGGCCATTGTCGACTCCCGGGCTCAGACGCCGGCCGCGTCCGCCTCGGCGATGACAGCCTGCAACGTCTTCAGTAGCTCCCGTCCGGAAGCCAGGTCGAGTTCCAGCGCCACCCGCGCCCCGAGACCGATGTCGTAGTTGACGAAGTCCAACAGCAGTGCGTGCTCGTCTGTCCCCTGGGTGGCGTGGTCGTACCCCACGCTGACCTGTTTGACCGGGAACCAGCCCGCGCCGCTCATGCCCGAACCGCTGATGGCGGCCGTCGTAGTGATGTGGGTGCACATTTGTCAAACTCCTTGATTCAGGCCGCGAGTCGATGGTCGAGGAAAGTGAAGAGTTTCGCCCACGCGTCCATGGTCTGCTCGGGCCGATACCGCGGCGTGTGGTAGTAGAAGAAACCGTGGCCGGCACCGTCGTACCGGTGGAACTCGAAATCCTTGTTCAGCCTCCGCAATTCGGCCTCGTGGATGTCGACCTGTTGCGGCGAGGGGCTCTGATCGTCGTTGCCGAAGATGCCCAGCAGCGGCGCCTGCAGATCCGCGGTGTAATCGATCGGCGCGACCGGCCTCTTGTCGGTGAGTTGATCGGGCCCGGCCACCACGGCCCCGCCCCACAGGTCGACCACGGCGTCGAAGCCGGGAACAAGGGACGCCGTCAGGACGGCGTGCCTGCCGCCGGAGCAGCTTCCCATGATGCCGACCTTGCCGTTGCTGGTCGGCTGGTCCAGCAGCCAGGCGCGCGCCGCGGCCAGATCGGCGACCACCTGGTCGTCGGCAGCACCACCCTCGCTGCGCACTTTGGCCGCAACGTCATCGGGGGTGGAATGCCCGGCCCGGCAGTACAGGTCAGGAGCGATCACGGTGTAGCCGTGGCGGCCCAACCGCTCGGCGAATTCCTGGTAGAACTCGTCCCAGCCCGGCAGATGGTGGATCAACACGATGCCCGGCCGCGGCCCTTCCGACGAGGCCGGCTGGGCGACGTAGGCGTGGATGTCCTCGCCGCCGCTGGGGTAGGTGACGATTTGTGCTGAGACACCGACAGTTCCGCCGGTGTCGAATGAGTTCCACATCGCGACTCGAGACTCCCTCGTTTGGCTGCCACCCAAGCATGCCACGGCGCCCTCATCAGTGCGGGCGCGCCAATCCGAGGTGACCGCGCAGTGTGGTGCCTTCGTACTCACACCGTCGGGTCGCGACGCTAGCGGAAGAAGTCGTCGCAGAAGGAATCCCAGACCTGGAGGAAATCCGTCTGCGGGTCGGCGATCCACAACGCCTCGAGGCCCTGCCAGAACGCGAGGAGCTGGCGGGCGGCGAGTGGCGGGTCGGGTTTCCAGTCGAGAAGACCGCTGATGGTGTCCAGTGCGGTGCGGGTGCGCTCGGCGAAGTAACCGTGGGCCGGGTGCTGCGGATCGATGGCTTCGACGCCCAGGACGGTGAACAACGTGACGATCTCCCGCATCGCCAGGTTCCGTTCGACCACCAGGCGCAGATGTGCCCGCAGCTGTGCCCGGCTCACCGGAGCACTGGTGACGGCAGCCGATTCGTATTCGTCGCGGTCGCGCTGCGCCAGCACCGCGGTCAGCAGATCGGTCATGGTCGGAAAGTAATGCAGTACCGAGGATTTGCGGATATCGCAGGCTTCCGCGATGTCCGCCAACGAGACGGCATTGAACCCGGAGCGGGAAATGAGCCTGGTCGCCTCGGCAACGATCTGGTGGCGGCGCGCCTCCGGGGCCAGTCGGGTGCGCGCGGGGCGGGACGTAGGCGTCTGCGATGCCACCGTGACTCCTTTCACAGGGTTGCTCCTCAGCAACACCGGGTAATCTACCATTCGGTAGATAGTTGATCGAACGATGGGTGTGAGACCGTGGATAGTGACGATGTGAGCGTCGCCGAGCTGACCCTCGAGGAGAAAGCCTCGCTCACCAGCGGCGCCAGCTTCTGGTACACGAAACCGATTGACCGCCTTGGCGTTCCGTCCATCATGCTCACCGACGGGCCACACGGACTGCGCAAGCAACGCGAGGGCGGCGATCACCTCGGACTCGGTGACAGCGTGCCCGCCACGTGCTTTCCGCCTGCGGTAGGCCTCGGGTCCTCCTGGGACGTCGAACTGGTCGAGCGGGTGGGCCGGGCGCTGGGGGTAGAGGCGGCCATCGAGAACGTCGGGGTCCTGCTCGGCCCCGGCGTCAACATCAAACGGTCACCACTGTGCGGCCGCAACTTCGAATACCTCTCCGAAGATCCGCTGATCGCAGGGGTTCTCGGCGCCGCCATGGTGTCAGGCATCCAGTCTCAGGGTGTCGGCGCCTCGCTCAAGCATTTCGCGGCCAACAACCAGGAGACGGACCGCATGCGCGTGAGCGCCGACGTCGATCCCCGTCCGTTGCGCGAAATCTACCTTCGCGGGTTCCAGCGGGTGGTCCAGGAGGCGCAGCCATGGACGGTCATGTGCTCCTACAACCGCATCAACGGTGTGTACGCCTCGGAGGACCCCTGGCTGCTGACCACGGTGCTGCGTGACGAGTGGGGTTTCGGCGGTCTCGTCGTCTCCGACTGGGGCGCCGTCGACGACCGGGTGGCCGGCATCGCGGCGGGCTTGGATCTGGAGATGCCGTCGTCCAACGGTGTCACCGATGCCCGGATCGTCGCCGCCGTCGAAAACGGACTTCTCGACGAGTCGGTGGTGGACGCCTCGGCGGCACGGGTGCTCGCCCTGGTGCGCCGGGCTCAGCCGGCCGACCCGGCTCCCGGGCCGCTGGACGTCGATGCACACCACCTGCTGGCGCGGGAAGCCGCCGGCCGGTCGATCGTCCTGCTGAAGAACGATGGCGCTGTCCTGCCCTTGGACAAGGACGCCGATATCGCGGTGATCGGCGCTTTCGCTGCCCAACCGCGGTATCAGGGCGCGGGTTCGTCGTTGATCAAACCAACCCGCCTGGACAACGCCCTAGACGAGATCCGCTCACTGGCCACCGGACAGGTCACGTATGCGCAGGGATTCACCATCGACAGTTCGGACGGCGCCGACGGATTGCGCGAGGACGCTGCCGCTGCCGCCGCCCGGGCGGATGTCGCTGTCGTCTTCCTGGGATTGCCCGCAGCGCTGGAATCAGAAGGCTACGACCGCGACGATATCGATCTGCCGGCCGAGCAGCTGGCGGTGCTCGATGCGGTACTCGATGCCAACCCGAACACGGTCGTGGTGTTGTCCAACGGTGGCGTCGTGGCCGTCCCGTTCGCCGAGACGGTGCCCGCGATTCTCGAAGGGTGGCTACTCGGTCAGGCCGGTGGTGGCGCCGTCGCCGACGTCCTTTTCGGAGAGGTGAACCCGTCGGCCAAACTCACCGAGACCATTCCGCTGCGGTTGTCGGACAGCCCCGCCTACCTCGACTTCCCCGGCGAGCACTCCCACGTCCGCTACGGCGAGGGGTTGTTCGTCGGCTACCGCTGGTATGACGCCCGCGGCCTCGATGTCGCGTTCCCGTTCGGTCACGGATTGTCCTACACGACATTCAACTACAGCGACGGTGCAGCCGTGGTGAACGCCGACGGAGACATCGAGATCCGGGTCTCGGTGACCAATTCCGGTGCCGTCTCAGGTCGCGAGATCGTGCAGGTCTACACCTCCGTGCCGGAGAGCACGATCCAGCGCCCACCACATGAGTTGAAGGCGTTCGCGTCGGTTGCCCTCGAACCCGGCGAAAGGCGAGAGGTGCTGTTGCCTGTCCGTCGTGAAGACCTCGCCTACTGGGACACCCGAGTCGATGCATGGATCGTCGAAGGCGGCACCTACAGCCTGGACGTGGCCGCTTCGAGCCGCGACATCCGCACATCGCTCACCGTGGAGATCACAGGAGACCCAGTGGTACTGCCACTTTCACGAAACTCGACCATCGGTGAGGTGCTCGCCCATCCGATTGCCGGACCCAAGCTGCAGGCCGCGGTCGCTGAAGTGATGGGCGACACCTCGAGTGCGGCCGCCGTCATGCCCGACGGGGTGGACATCGGGCGGATGCTCAACTCGTTCCCGATCGGCAGGACCGGGATGCTCGCCGCGGCCAGTGGGGCCGACGTCGGGAAGCTGATCGACGACCTCCTAGCCGATGACAGCGTGTCCTAAGTCGAGATGACGGTCAGCAACGACGGCCTCGCGCCGCAAACTCGGGGTCTCGCCGGGAACGTACCGGGACCGTTTCCGCACTGACAGCGGCGCCATGATCTTCGCTGACCAACGCCAGCGCAAGGTCGATCCCGGCTGCCGCCGGGGCCGACGTCCGTACGACGCCATCGCGGGTGTAGATCGACTCGTGCTCGATGATCGCCGCAAGGTGCCGCGTCGCCGGCGCATCCAGGTGGCGCCAATGTGTGGTCGCCCGTGTGGCGTTCAGCAGCCCGGCAACCGTGACGCATGGTCACGGTTCCGGCTCCCGCATGACGGCGCAGCCTCAAAGTTTCGATGGGATCAGCACATAGGGGAGGGCGGCGCTCAACCTGTGAACCCCAAGTCCTCTTGTGCGGCCGCGATAAACCTGCTGCGCAGACCTTCATCATCGCGCTGAGACTTGCTCACCGAGTCGCGCGCGTGGGCGACCCTCCAGGAAAAGTTGCGTGGGCTGCCCGCTTTGGCGATATCAAGGGCCAGCACCTGAATCTCATCCATGATCTCGTTGTGCTGTCTGACAATCTCGCCGTGAGCTGTCCTCACGTCTTGAGTACCAACAAGTTCGACTTTCGCCGAAGCTTGTCGATACTTGATCGACTGATCCCTGTAATGAGCAGTCTTGTCGACCAAAGCGTCGATGTCGAAGTTGTCGACGCTCTGCATTTGATGAATGTACTCGAACTCGGCTTCGGTCAGATCCGTTACCGTCGTGAGGAAATCAACGTAAGCGGCCATGCGCTCGTCCCTCAGGAACTGAACAACCATCCGGTCTGTGTCGGCCCGAATCTGATTACTCGACGTGCGGTAGGCCAACACGCTGGCGGTAGCGCCGACGAGCACTGTGGCGGCAATGCCCGCAATCGCCAACCAGAACTCGTTGGAGCGTGGCGCCCGACTTCGCGCTGGTTGCCCACTGGCGGATGCTGTCGCGTCGGGCGGCTTGAGTGGAGGGTCCACATGAGGGTCACGGGTTCCTTCGTTCGTCGGCGCGGCGTCAGTCATGGGTGACCACGGTTGTCGATGCGGTGATCTGCTGATTGTTGGTGTTCACAGCGCTCCCTTGATGAATTCGAGTCGGGCTCACGCCGCCAGTATCAGGCGACCCAGGCGCTTGGGGAGCAAGTAGTTGGCTACCTCATTGCAGGTGGACATCGACCGGTGACTCAGCGAACGCCTCAGGCGGAACGCGGTGTAAGGCCTGGGCTGCCGACGCGGCCTGCCGCTCACTGCTCCGACGTGGGTTGAACCAGCGTCTGGAACACGGACGTATTGACAGCCCGGTATACGCGCGCCGCGGAGGTGGGCATCTTGTTGTGACGGAATAGGATTGGAACCGGATCACTCTCTTGTCCCATGACGCAACAGCAATTGGCTCAGGGTGGGAGTTGGGTGAGCACCTTATCAACCATGTGCAATCTGGCGCGGCTGCAGCATGATTCGAGGCGACAGGGCGATGGCTACCAGGATTCGTCACTGTGACGTTTATCGGTGCGTCTGCGCTTGACCGTCCACGCGACACAAGGCCGAAAGCGGTGGGGTAGACGCGTGCCATGATGGCTTGGTGACTGAAGAGGCTTCTGGAGCGACGTCGGGGCAAGGCCAGGCGAACGGCATTCCGCCGCTCGACCCTGTCGGCTCCGGCGTACTTCCTCCAGTCGAGACCCGGGTGCGCCGTGCTTTCTGGGCGCTCGAGCGGTTGGCGCCCTGGGTGGGATCGCGGTGGGCAGTCGAGTTGTGGTGCACACCACCGGTCCTTGAGTCGAGTCTGCGCATGCCGCCCGGCGTTGGCCCGGGTACACCGATTGACGCCTACTGGAATGGGCATCGGGTTGTCGGCGAAGAATGGGGCGAGGGTCCACCGGTGTACTTGGTGCACGGCTGGGGTGGACAGCGCGCGCATTTGGCGGTGTTCGTCAAGCCCTTGGTGGAGGCTGGATATCGGGCCATTGCATTCGACTTACCCAGCCACAATGCATCCGATCCCGGTGAGCTCGCTCCTGGGCGCACCACGGCAATCGAGTGCGCCGACGCGATCGCGGCCATGATCAAAGCGCATGGCCCTGCTCATGCGGTGGTCGCTCATTCGCTCGGCGCAAACGCCACCGCATTGGCCATCGCGCGGGGCGCCAGCGTCGGACGGCTGGTGTTCCTGGCTCCCATGACCGATTTTCCGCTGTATCTGGACCTGTTCGCCGCGCGCCACGGGTTCGGCCGCCGGATCCGGGCCGGCCTGCACCGCCGCCTGGAAAAACGGATCGGCATGCCGCTGGAAGAAACGAACATGGCCCGGATCGGCCGCCGCATCAACCACCCGCCGTTACTTCTCATCCATGACCCTGACGACCCGGACAGCCCGTATGCCGCCAGCCAGCGGTTGGCCACAGTGTGGACAGGCGCTCGCTTACTGACCACCCGCGGGCTCGGCCGCCTGGCGCACTACCGCATCCTTCGCCACCGTCCAGCTATCACCGCCGGGATGGATTTCATCGGCCCGGCGGCGAACCGCAGTGGGCTCGCGGGAGCACCCTAATTCGTCACAGTGACGAATGGGGATCGCGCGGACCCTTGGTGGAGGTGCGTAGCCATCATGCAGTCGCAGTCGGCAAGCACGCGGCGTCGATCACGCGCCACCGGTGGAAGGGCACATTGCGCTCAGTCTGCGTGGCGACTGCCCGGGGCCGACGGCCCTGAGGCGGTGGCCGTTGAGTGAGAGTTGGAGATCACCCAGAGGCAGACTGAGCGACACGGGGCTCGAAGACGCCCAGGCCACGTACCTGCAAGTCGGTAAAGTGCCGATAAGCCACATTATGTCAACTAGAGCATTGCGTATTGCCACGCTCAACGGCCACCCTGGTGGTCGACCCGGAGACGTGCACCGTGCTGCGCTAGTGGTGTCGCTGTGGCGGATGTTGGCACTGCACATACGTCAGCGCCTCACCCTCTTACTGCACACCGGCCAGGCGCCCCACCCCTGACTGGCTCGGGTGAGCTCGGCGATCGTGATCTGCTCCTCACGGGTGGCCAGGTCCGCGCGCGGCGCGAAGCGGAGTCCGCCGAAGCTCTCCCAGGTGCTCTGGGTGAACTGCACGCCGCCGTAGAAACCGTTGCCGGTGTTGATCCCCCAGTTGCCGCTGGATTCGCACTTGGCGAGCGCGTCCCACGTTTGGCCGTTTCTCACCGGCGGCAGCTGAGTACCCGGCTTCGCACCGACCCGCTGCACCTGAGCCCGGGCGGGTGAGACGACCTGGCGAGCCAGCACCTGCCGTCCGGTCACCCGGCCGTTGACCGTCGACACGGCGAACGTGACGTCCTGGACGCCGGGCGCGCCGGGGTCATCGACGATTCGGCGACTGAGATTGATCGTCGGGTCGTGGATGCGCCGTAGCGGCGCAGGGAGGGGAAGGCGCTCGGAGACCTTGTGCACCCTGATCCGGGTCACGACGATGTGCATACCCGCGACGACCGGCGTCGACGCCGACGGCGTGACGGTGTCGGCCTGCTGAAGCGGTGCGCCCGCGGCCACCAACAGCTGGCCGACGGTTGCTGCGGCCAGCCGCCGCTCGTGCAGGACGCCGCCGTCGTTGATCTGCACCTGTTTCGGGGTCACCACCCGCAGCTCCATCCCGGTCAGCGGCACGCTGGCGGCACGCGACGCGGCGACGGGCGCGACGTCGTCCATCGACAGCCGTTCGAGGGCGTCATCGACGGTCAGCGCCGTGGTCCACACCTGCTCGCCCGGTTGCCCGTCGACCGAGACCTGAAGTGGCCGGGGGCGTCTGAGCACGATGGTGTCGGCCGCCTGTACCGACTGGTCGGTGCTCGGGCTGACCTCGTCGTGCTCACCGACGGAATAGCCGTTGTCCCGCAGGACATCGCCCACCCGCCACTTCATCGTCGACACGGTCGTCGAGGCGCCGTCGACGGACAGCGTCACACGCTTGGTCGCCGCCACGGTGTAGCCGCCGGCGCAGATCAGCGCCACCAGAAGGGCGCCGACGAGGCCGCGTCGCGCGTGCGACGTTGCGCGCACGCCCTCGCGGGCGCCGTCCCCGGCCGCATCGGCTCGCTCGGCGGCGTCCATCAGGTCCAGGACTATCTCGACTATTGCGTCCCTCGTCATGCCGTACAGCGGGATGCGGCCCAGCCGAACGACACCGGCGGTCTGACACCGCTCCAGCGCCTGGACGAACAGCGACGTCAACGGGTCCAGGTGCACCCTGCGGAATCGTGCAATCGCACGGTGATCCACGATCTGGCCCGCGGCCAGCCATCGAAAGCAGGCGTCGTCGGCGCATTTCCGCGCGATCGTCCGCGACGACATGACTCCGGTGGCGAAGCCGTACAACAGGATCCCGGCCATCAGCCGCGGATCGTCTGCTGCCCCGTCACGCCCGTCGGCAGACCACAAGCGCGTGAGATCGGTGCGCCCGTCGACCAGTATGGCGATCAGCCGGGCCAGCTCTTCGGCCGACAGGTCATCGGCAGATTGCCGATTCGCGCTGTCGACCGAGGGCAAAAGGTTCATCAGCGACACATCATGCCCCTGGGTCACCTCCCAGCAGCTCACCCTGTCCGGCGTGTTGCGCGACGAGCTGAGCGGTACCGCAGGGCCGCCACTGCGGAAGCGCAGAGGAGGACCGAAAGCGCCGTCGCCAGTACCCAATTGCCGAACCGCTGGAACCCCGTGGTGTGGGATCCGAGCGGAACGTCGACCGCGATCACGCCACTGTCCGTGGCGTCATACCAGCCGAGGCGCCGACCACGGGCGTCGAAAGCGGAGCTGACGCCGGACAACCCGGTGTGCACCGCCGGGTGGCCCACTTCGGCGGCGTGCACCGCGACCTTGCTGGCCAACTGCGGCTGGGCCCAACTCCCTTGATACGTCGAGGTGGAGCTCTGAAACACCAGCAACTGGGCGCCGCGCCGGACCAGCTCGCGTGGAAGATCGGAGAACGTGGTCTCGAAGCTGATCAGCGGCCCGATGGCCATCCCCCGACCGGTATGCAGCACCTCGAGTCCGCCGCCGCGCTGCCGGTCCTCCGCTGCGGCCTTCGTGTGCCGCGTGGCCCAGCCGAACACCGGCCGCAGCGGCACGTACTCGCCGAACGGCACCAGCCGCATCTTGGAATACGTACCGCGCGGCCCGTCGGGTCCGATCAGGACCGACGACTTGCGGATGGCGCCTGTGCGATCGCGGGCGTCGACGTTGACCAGCAGGTCCGCACTGACCCACCGCGAGAGGTCCACCAGGCGCCTCATTTCCTCCGGCCGGCCCGTGATATCCACTCCGACGCTGCTCTCACCCCAGACGACCAGATCGAGGCGCTGGCCCCGCAGGTCGCGGGTCAGCGCTTCGCTGGCCGCCTGACGGGCCCCGGCGTCGTCGATGTCGCCCGGCTGCACGAGCGCCACCCGGACGGTCTGCCCGGCCGGCGACACCGGTCCGAGCCAGAACCAGGCCGGGCCGAGCGCCGCGCAGACCAGCGCCACGGCGGCTGCGGCGACGCGGACAGCGACATGCCGATGCAGAAGGGCCCCCACGATCGCGGTGTTCGTGGCGACGATTACAAAGCTGGTCAGCCACACGCCGCCGAGGGAGGCGGAGGCCAGGGTGGCCGGTTCGTTCCACTGCGTCGCGCCGAGCGGTGCCCACGGACCGCCCAGAGCGGGCAGAGAGCGCACCGCTTCGGCCAGGACCCAGGCACTCGGCAACACCGCGATGGCGGCGAAGGTCCTGCGGACCGTGACCGGTTCGCTCAGAAGCAAGTACGCGGCCACACCCCACGGCACCCACAGCGCGCCCAGCCCGATGGCCAGCACGATCACCAGCGGTCCGGCACTGGGCAGCAGCCAATACTGGGTGGCGAGGATGTAGCCCGCCATCCCGCACCACGCCCTCAGGGCGGCGGCCCCGGCGCGCGGCGCCGTGCGCACCACCGCCAGGAGCGGGGTGATGCTGACCCAGGCCAGCCACCACCACGAGGGAGCGGGGAACGACAGCGACGGCAGTGCGCCCGCGACGAACGCCGCCCCAAGGGCTGGCCAGGCCCACCTCCACGACAATGCGCTCACACCACCAACCGCCCACGCTGAGATGCCACCCACGCTACGGTGATCGACCATGCGGTTCCTCACCGCTTCCGCAGGTTTCGGCCAATCGGACTGCGAGCGCATCGTCGATGAAGCGCTGGCGCAGCCCGTCCTGGCCGTCACCAGTCTGGCCTACGTCGCCGCCGGGATGGTCGTCCTCTGCTGGGCCGTGTGGGGCAGGTCGCCGCTCGCATGGGGTGCCGCCGTGGTGCTCGTGGCCGTCGGGATCGGCAGCTTCGCCTACCACGGGCCTGCGCCGTCGTGGGCCAAGCCGGCGCACGACCTGCCGATCATCGCTACGGGCGTCGTCTATGTCGCTCTTCTCGCCCGCAGCCGGCGTCGGCACTGGCGTTCGGTCTGGGCGCCGGCGGCCGGGTTGTTCGCGGTGGGCCTGATCGCCTACGCCGCGGGGCGTTCCGACTCACCGATGTGCCGGCCCGACAGTCTCTGGCAGTACCACGGCGTATGGCATGTCCTCTCCGCGATCGCCGCCGGATGGGCCGCCAGTGCGACGGCTACGCGCCGACCGGCTTGGGGGCGTCGTCAGCGGTGCGCGCCAACGCGTAGAGCGCCATTCGCCGGTTGACCATGTCGTGCTCGCCGAGAAAGACACACCCCGCGTATTCGCACACCCGGCGGTGGACGTCGTGAGCATTCGCGAGCGTGGCGATCAAGAGGTCGGCCATGCCCACTGCGCGGTGGCGGCCAGTGCTGGCCAGCTGTCGTTGTGCGCCCAGTGCCGTCTGCCAATCTTCGCCCTTGGTTGGCAGGAATTCGTAAGCCAAACGCCGGTCGGACCAGGGTTGTTCATACTCGGCAGAATTGCGGGCGCTGTAGAGCGCCTCGGCATCGAGTTGTGCCGTGGTCGCGACCAATCCGGCCTCAATAAGTGGGGCAAGCTTCGAGGCGATTCCAGATATGTCATCCGTGCTGCCGCGCTGGTGTCAACGAGGTACCGAGCAATCAACGCCACACGTCACCACGCGGTTCGGGTTCAGCCATCTCCCCTAGACCGCCATCTCGTAACCATGCGACCTGGCGTGCACGCGCAGACGATGCTGCGGCTTGCTGCAAGGCGATGCGCACCGTGTCGGATACGCCGGACGTCTTGAGCTCTCGCTGCGCGGCAGCCAGCAGGTCATCGTCGAGTTCGATCAGGCGTTTGGTCATCTGTCCAGCCTCCACAGGTATATACAAAACGCCCACAGGAATTCATCTGCCGTGATAGCGGTTCATCGACGCAACTGAAGGCAGCGCTCTTCGAGCCGCAATCCCCTGCGCTGTGCGACGGCACGACAGATACTTCGTCCTGAACGGCTGGCGCTGAAGACGATCAGGGAGCAGCACAGATGCGCGTAGTTGTCATCGGAGGCGGTCCCGCTGGTGTCACGGCGGCATTGCACGCCGCGGAGTTGGGCGCTGAAGTCACGCTCATCGAGCGAGGACGCGTCGGCGGCACCGCCCTCAATCACGGGCCCGCGCCGGTGCGCACGCTGGCGCGGGCGGCGCGGCTGGTGCGGGACTGGAGCTCGTGGGAGCGGTTCGGGCTGCGCGGGCCGGGTCCGGAGGTCGACCTGGCCGCCGTCCTGGCCAACGCCCAGCGGGTGGCCGACTACGCGTATGAACGCAAGCGGATGGCCGAGCAGATCCGTACCGCCGGAATCGACCTCATCGAAGAGGCCGGTGACGCCCGGTTTACCGACGCGCACACGGTCGCCGTCGCCGACGGCCGAACGTGGACTGGGGATCGGGTGATCATCGCCGTCGGCGGTACGGCCGGGAGATTGCCCATCCCTGGCGCCGAACTCGGCCTGACCTACGAAGACCTGCGCTCGCTGACCACGTTGCCCCGCAGGGTCGGCGTCATCGGGGCGGCTGACACGGGGTGCCAGCTCACTTCAATCCTCGCGGACTTCGGTTGCCAAGTAACGCTTTTCGAGTATGCCCCCCGAATCGTTCAGCGAGCCGATGCCGAGGTCTCGGTAGAGCTCCAACAGGCTTTCCAGGCACGCGGCATCGATGTGTTCACCGACGCCGCAGTGCAACAAATCGAGGCCCTCCAGCCCGGCGTGCGCATCCTCTACCGCGTCGGCGACGAGTCCAGAACCCTCGACTTCGACGCGGTGTTCTTCGCCGTCGGCTGGCCCGGCAATGCCGACCTCATCGACGCGGCCGCCGCCGGCGTGGTGACCGAACGTGGCTACGTGAAGGCAGACGTTTTCCAGGCCACCAATGTCCCCCACATCTTCGCTGCCGGCGACGTCGACGGGAACAGCATGGTTGTCAGCAGCGCAATCCTCGAAGGGCGCGTAGCCGCCGAGAACGCCGTGCTCGACGCGAAACGTCGCATCCTGCACGACATCGTCCCCGGCGGGAGCTTCACCAATCCTGAATACGGCAGCGTCGGGCTGACCGAAGAGCAAGCCCGTGCAAGCTACGACTGTGCTGTGGCCGTGGCCCGCTACGAGGATCTGCTGCGCCCGATCGCGGATGGGCACCCGGCCGGCTTCTGCAAGCTCATCGTCGACACCACCGAAAGGCACATCCTCGGCGCACATGTTGTCGGCGAGTACTCGGCCGAGGTGATCCAGATGGTTGCGGCCTGCATGGCGGCGGGCATGCGCATCGAAGACGTCGCCGAACTCCAATTCGCGTTTCCGACCTTCACCGAGGGTGTCAGTCAGGCGGCGCAGATGCTGGCGAGCCGGCTTGGCGTCCGTCCGACACGCCGGCTCTGGAGCAGTCTTGCGCCCGGTGTCGAACCATCAGCGTGATGAGAACGACGTAATCAAAGATTGCCGAGTCATAGGCAGAATCCGTTTTGCCGTGTAACACCTATGGGCCTTCACCGGCGATCGGCGCACGTCTGTGCGCGGCCCCACGGTTGCAACGTCGCGTATGGGGAACTCCCTAGCATCGGCCCCGTCAATCCACGGGTGAGCCGAGGGACATCACGCGCCCGCTACGCGACAACACCGATGAGAAAAGAGTCAATTCATGGCAACCGCAGACGCACGGGACCAGCCCGTCACCACGACTACCGACACCAACGCCGACTTGGAGGTCGATCACGCCGCCTTGGATGAGCCGCGCGGCAAGTGGCAGGCCGCAGAAGAAGCGGCGGCCCAAGCCGAGAACCGGCTCTCCCTCGTGTTGGAACGGCTCGAGGAAAATGCCGAACGGCGCAGCGCCGATGAGGCCGCGCTGCAAGCCGCCATCGACCAGCAGGCCGAACTCAAGCGCGCGCTCAAGTCGTCGGCTGAACAGCGGGAGACGCTGCGCAAGGCGCGAAGCAAGGCCCAACGCGAAGCCGAAGAGGCGCGCAAGGGGGCCCAGGCTGCTGAGGCAAAGTACGACGAGGCCCTACTCGCTGAGGTGCTGGCCGCGCAGAAGATCAAGGATCTGTCCGCGTTCGATGGGCAGGCGCAGGCCGTCCATGACGAAGCTGATGCCGTGGCTGTTCCCATCGCGCAGTCCACTGCCCAGACAACGGCTGCGGCCGTGACGGCTCGCAACGCGGGCGCCTAGCTGCTCAACCCGCCTCGTGGGCGGCGGCCCACGGTGGACGAAGGCCCAGGTGAGGTATCCCCTCGCCTGGGCCCTTTCGAAGGAGCTGACGTCACGTCGTCGCTTGTGGCCGTCCTAGTGACCACGGGATGAGTTATCCGCTGGGGGCATGAAGCTCGGTAGCCAACGTCTCCTGGCTGGCCCACGACGCCAACAAAGCCAGATTGTCAGCGGACGGCCCTCCCGCAGGCGTGGTGTAGATATTCAACTGCAGGCCAGGTTCGGCGGGCAGATCCATGGACTCGAAGTTGAGGTCGAGCCGCCCTACCACGGGATGGTTCACCTTCTTGCTCCCATGCCCTTTCAGCCGGACGTCCCGAGATGCCCACTGCTGCCGGAATAGCTCACTGCGCGTTGACAATTCACCGACCAAGGCGATGAGCTCCTCGTCGTTTGGATTGCGACCCGCTTCCATACGCAGCATCGCGGCCGCATTTCGCGCCGCATGGTCGTAGTCGACAAAGAACTTCCTCGCCTCGCCGGGATTCAAGTACACGAACCGTGCTGGGTTGGCGGGCCGCCGCGGGTCGGCCAGCAGTGGTGAATACAACGCGCGCCCAACGTGATTCATGGCGAGCACGTCGTAACGGCTGTTGCGGATCAACGCCGGCGCACCGGTGATGGCGTCGAGCACCTCCTGTAGCGCCGGACGCACCGTCGCGGAAGTCCTGCGGTGCCGTCGACCGCCGGACACCCCGGACTGGCGTGCGAGATGGAACAGGTGATCGCGCTCCGCGTCGGTCAGTTGTAAGGCTGTGCCCAGTGCGTCGAGCACACCCTCTGAGGTGCCGGCCAGGTTGCCGCGCTCGATGCGCACGTAATACTCGACCGAGACCCCAGCAAGTAGCGCAACCTCCTCTCGACGCAGGCCCTGGACCCGACGCTTGCCACCGTAGGCGGGCAGGCCAGCCATCTCGGGGGCGATACGGGCGCGACGCGACCTCAGGAACTCTCGGATCTCGGTGCGCAGATCAAGCGTGGCGGCCATACATTCACCGTAGGCCCGCGCCGCATCCCCAGGGAGGTACCGCCAATACCCTGAAGTTCTACGCTGTCGTGGCGATTCCCCCGTCGACGGGGACGACGGTGCCGGTCAGATAAGCGCTCGCCCGGCTGGC
The DNA here is from genome assembly GCF_057656995.1 of Mycobacterium sp. Soil_C_30. NCBI lineage: Bacteria > Bacillati > Actinomycetota > Actinomycetes > Mycobacteriales > Mycobacteriaceae > Mycobacterium > Mycobacterium sp. Soil_C_30. The sequence continues at coordinate 87,244 of NZ_JBDGJH010000016.1, forward strand.
GAGGAACACCGCGACACCCGCCATGTCGTCGTCGCGGCCGATCCGGCGCAGCGGAGCCGATGCCGCGATCGCCTCGCCGAACTCGTCGAGGGTTGCCGCCATCATCGTCGACGGGAACGGTCCCGGCGCCACCGCATTCACCGTGACGTGCTGCGGGCCGAGCTCCTTGGCGAGCACCCTGGTGAGTTGATGTAGCGCAGCTTTGCTGCTGGAGTACGAGTAGTTGGGCCGGTTCGGGATATGGATGGCGGCGATGCTGCCGATGTTGATGATCCGCGCGGGATCGTCGGCGGTCCCAGCGCTGCGAAGTGCCGGCAGCAGCGCCTGCACCAGCCAAAACGGCGACTTCAGATTGAGGTCGAGGACCGTGTCCCAGGCTTCGTCGGGGAACGTGGCCAGCGGCTCGTCCCACAATGCGCCCGCATTGTTGACCAGGATGTCGAGACTCCCGGAATCGACCGTGACGAGCTGAGCGAGGCGGTCACACTCCTCGTGCCGGGACAGATCAGCGGGGACCGCCCAGACATCACCGAATTCCGACAGCTGTTCCTGCGCCTGGGCGCACGCGTCTGCGTTGCGTGAGCTGATGACCACGCGGGCGCCCGCCTGGAGGAGCCCGCGCGCGATCATCATCCCGATGCCCCTGGTGCCACCGGTGACCAGGGCACGCTTTCCACCAAGGCCGAAAAGCTCTGCATGCGTTGCGAATCGGTTGGTCACCTGCGGCGCCTTTCTGGTTGGTCGTAGAAATTGTCAGCTTCCACCGTCGTGTCTTCGGTCCTGCTCACTGAAGAGACGGTTCTCTCCTCCGTCAGTCGGACCCTCTAGCAAGTTAGGCGGAATTCGACATGCCGAGGAGATCCCCGTAGTAGGGGTACTGCCAGACTCCCCCTTGTCCGCGCTCAGTAGCGGTCGAGCTCGATCAGCCGCTGGTCGCTGATCCCGAAATGATGTGCGATCTCATGGAATACGACGTGCCTGATCTCGCGGCGCAGACGTTCGGCATCGCCGGCGGCGAGTCGCGTGAGCGGGCCGGCAAAGATGCTGATCTTGTCGGGAAGCGCTCCGCTGTACCAGCTGGTTCGCCGCCACAGCGGCACGCCCTGATAGAGGCCGAGTAACCGTTGTCCGGCGGGAGGCTCGTCCTCGACCACGATCTCGACGTTGCTCATCGCCGCACGGAGTTCGGCCGGCAGGGAGCCCAGGGCATCGTCGATGGCCTCCTCGAACGGATCCTCGACCGAACGCGCATCCATCCCAGCCATGGTGCCAGACCCCGGTCGTTTGGTCCCCTGCCAACCGACGATGCTCGCAGAACGTCCTGCGGTATGGCAGGCGCTCTCACCGCGCAACACGTCGACGGCGCAGGGCCAGCACCGCCGCGCCCACGACGGCGACGACGGCCGCGCCGGCCGTCGCGGCCAGCGGTGCGCTCCCCCGCTGCGATGCACCGATCGTGATCGCCACCAGCGCCCACACCACTCCGGCGACATAGCCCGGCGTGCCGTTCAGGATGTTCGTCACCCCGACTGCGACCACCGTCGCCGAGATCAACACGATCAGCTGCCACCACACGGTGGTCGGCGTCGCTCCGGCGGAGATCACGGCTGCCGCGACGTTGGCGAACACCGCGATGCTGCTCCACCCGAGGTACAACCCGAAGGTCAGCGTGGCCAACGTCGCCAGCCACGGCGGGCAGTTGAGGTCATGCCGGCGCCGGACGAGGAGCCGCATGATGTGGACGAGGCCGCACCCCATTACCGCGAACACCACCACGCTCACCCAGTACCATTCCTGCGCCGCCACAAGCAGCCAGACGCTGAAACCGAGGAACACCAGACTCGCGTCCACCAGCACGGCGGTCTCCCACCACGAGCCCAGGCCGAACCGCAGCACGGCGATCATCGTCACCGCACTGAGCAGCGTGATCAGTCCCCACAGGCTGAACGCGTACCCGGCAGGGGTGATCAGGGCCTCGTTCGTCGCGCCATCCTGCAGGAAGTTCCCCGCGACTGCGTTCGCCACGACAGGTGCGGCGAGTTGTGTCAGCGCCAGGATCATGGCGATCCAACGCCATGGCCGGGTCGATCGAGCAGTGGTGGGCGGAGCGTGTTCGGTCGGTGTCATGGCCTTCCTCGGTCGCGCCGTTGGGGTTCACCGAGCATTCGGAACCGCGGGTCGCCCGGATGGGTCACGGAATAAACCCGCAACTGGCGAACTTGGCTCAGAAGTGACTTCTCCCTCCCACGCAGGAGCATCCATGACCCGTCCCGTCCGCGTCGCCGTGCAGATCCAGCCCGGCGGCGCGCCCGATTACGCCACGTGGCGCGAGGCCGTCCTGGCCGCCGACGACCTCGGCGTCGACGTGATCTTCGGCTATGACCACTTTCACCGCCCGGCGATGAAGGCTCTGGTCGACGGCAAGCCCGTGATGTTCGACGAGCAGCCCGACGTCGCCAACTTCGAGGGTTGGACCGCGCTCGCGTCGTGGGGTGAGATCACCTCACACGCCGAGATCGGGCTCCTCGTCACCGGCGTCGGTTACCGCAACCCGGACCTGCTCGCCGACATGGCGCGCACTGTCGACCACATCAGCGGCGGCCGGCTCATCCTGGGCCTCGGCGCGGGGTGGTACGAAAAGGACTACACCACTTACGGTTACGAATTCGGCACCTTCGGCTCTCGCTTCGATCTGTTCGACGAGAGTCTGATCCGCATCGAAAACCGGCTCGCCGCACTGATTCCGCCGCCCGTGCGCAAGCTTCCGATCCTCATCGGCGGCACGGGGCCCAAGCGCTCGTTGCCTGCTGTTGCCCGGCACGCCGACATCTGGCACGCGTTTCAGGACCTCGATGCGTTCCGCAGGTCCAGCGACCGCGTCGACGAATTGGCAGCGACGTTCGGCCGTAACGGCGCCGATATCGAACGCTCGACGCTCTGGGAGAACGCCGACAGCGCCGATGCCTTCCGCGAGGCAGGAGTCACGTTGTTCCAGACCGAACTCACCGCCGACAACGGTTACGATCTCGCGTCGTTGAAAGAGGTGCTCTCCTGGCGCGACAACGGTTGACCCCCGTTACCCGAGCCTTCGGGTGCGCCACCGCGACAGGTCCGCATCCAGCACCGCGGAATCCCGTTCGGAGAACACCTCTTCGGTGATCTCCAGGTGCCGGATGCGGTCGAGGTGAAATCCGCGGATGCCTTCGCGCAGCCGGCACCATCCCACGAACACCCACGCATCACCTCCGCGCAGCAGACCCATCGCCTCCACGTCACGGGTGGTGCGGGTCTCGCCGTCCTGCGAGGTGTAGTCCAACCGGACGATTCTGCGCGCGGCGATCGCCTCGGGAATCAGTGAGATCGCGGCCTCCGACGGGGGCTGAGCGTCGATGACGAACATCGACGCCAGCGCCTCGTCGACAGGCGCGAGCTGTTCCTCGCGGCTGATTGCAAGGATTTTCGCCCGCGCCCGCCGGGCTGCTGCACCATACGGCGAGGTCTCCAGCAGACCGAGCCCCGCGAGCACCGCCAGCGACTCCGGCACCGTGAGATTCAGCGGCGGCAGGGAGTGTTCCCGCAGGATCGAGTAACCGCCCGACACTCCGTGGTCGGCATAGATCGGGACCCCGGCAAGCTGAAGCGAGGAGATGTCCCGCTCGATCGTGCGCTTCGACACCTCGAACTCGTCGGCGAGCCGAGCGGCCGACAACGGCCGGCGTGCTCCCCGCAGCCGATCCACCAGCGCGTACAACCGCTCGGCTCTCCTCATGGATGTGAGTCTCCCCCGGTCTCAGCGCAGGTGTGCGCGCGTCCCGCCCACCGACCACACCTCGCGGATCAGCCCATGCTCGGTGAAGTCGAAGACATCGACACCGCCCGCAGCCAGTTCCCCGTCCTGCACGTTCCACAGCATCCGCCCGTGCGCGCCGTCGACGGCACGCGCTACTTCGGTGAACACCGTTCTCGGATGAAGTCGGTGATACGACTCCAGGAACCGAGCGAAACTGTCCGCGCCCAGCACATCGTCGCCCGGGTTCGACCCGTCGGTGTCGGAGTTCAGGAAGTGAATCCGGAAATCTTCACTGCAGATCCGACGGGCGATCTCACCATCGGAGTTCCACATCTCCAACCACACCGCGAGCGCCGCATCCGCAGCAGCCGAGTTTGTCTCCACCATGTTTGCGTTCTTGTTCATGACATCAGCATCAGACACTGCTGCGACAACGGTATGTCGGTGTTTCAGTGCCACGTCGAGGGCACAACACAGCGCTGAGAGTTCAATCGTGACTACTTGCTCACGGCCCGCAGGATCAAGGCGACCGCGTCCTTCGAGTGGGCCGCAGGAGTCAGCACGTTTTGCAAGAGCAGCCCACGAATAGCAGCAATGGCGACGGTCGCCATACTCAGCGCCTCCTTGGTGTCGTGCCCTTCGCGTTCGGCGAGCGACGCCAGCATCATGGTCAGGTCGTCGAGCGACTCGATGAACTCACGGAAGTCCCCCGGGCTGTACGCGGCGAGTCCTACTACGTGAAAGAAGCCGCGGACACGCGACAGCTGCCCTGGGCGGGTATAGGCCCGCCAGATCGCCACGACGAGGTCGTCAAAGGTGCCCTGCTGGGCGGTCTTGAACAGCGCCGCGTTGTCACGAGCTCGTTGCACCGTGAGCATGGCCGCCAAGACGCCCGAGAGTGAACCGAAGTGGTATCGCAGCAGAGCGTGGCTGGTCTCGGCCCGGGCGGCGACCTCGCGCAGCGACACTTCCGGTGAGGGAAGGTCGTCCTCGAAGGCGTCGAGAAGCCGAGCCAGCAGACGGTCGCGTGCGTCGCCTCTGCGTTCCGCGCTTGACAAGCTCACCCCGGCAGTTTATCCATTGGATAACCAATTTTCCAATGGATAAGAAACGTTGTGGGCGCCGCGCTGCGAGGCCCGCCGAGCTGTGAAGGATTTTGATGAGCTCCATGTGGCATGGCTGTCTCGCCGACACCGATTATTTCGAAATGCGTTCCGGCGGTGGGCATGACTACGGCGTTTGGGTCACCACGCCGCCGGGCTACAACCCCGAAATGACGCAAGCGCCTGTCGTGTATGTGCTCGACGGGAACTGGGCTGTGGGCCTGACGGCTCCGCTCATCGTCACCCAAATGGACCCCATGCAGCGGATCCAGCCCTACATCCAGGTCAGCGTCGGCTACGCGGGCGAGGAAGCACAGGACTGGGATCGGCTGCGCAACAGGGACTTCGTGCCACCCGGCGAGCCCATCGCCAAGGAGCTCATCGATGCCGTGGAGATGGGTGTGCAAGCGGGCGCGCGCACACGCGAGGAAGCCGACGCCTACCTCGCCGAGCTACGCGACACCCACGCCGATGCATTCCTGAACTTCCTCACCGCGGACTTGCACCCCCGGATCGAACGCGACTATGGCGCAGCCGCAAGCGGTCACGGCCTTTTCGGCTACTCCTACGGCGGACTTTTCAGCCTCTACACCTGGCTCAGCGGCGCCGCGCTCTTCGACAGCATCGGAGCGGGCAGCCCCGGCGTCGTCGCTGAAGACAGTCAGATCTTCGCCCAACTCCACCAGTTGGGCGACAGTGAGCGTGCTGCCAAGCTTCACGTGACCTTCAACGACCGAGAGCTTCTCGGAGACCTGGCCATCTACCAAAACCTCGCGAAGAACACCGCCACCGTCCTTCATCGCCTCACCGCACGCAGTGAAGCGGTCACCAGCGAGATGCTGCACGAAACGCACGTGACGGGCCTACAGGCATCGTTTCTCAGCTACCTCAGGACCTGCCGTGCGCTGTGAGCCCGCACCGACACGTCACGGCCGATGCCCCGCCTGCAGTCCACTACCTCTGTCGTCTATGCGTAAGCGTCCCCGGACGTCGCCGCGCTCTGGGACAATGCGATGACGCTGGCCTCGATGGTCCCGTTGTGTGTCCATACGCGAGCAGAGGTCCGAGTTCGGAGGACGCTGACGATGAGCGGTGTTGTACGCGGCCCGGGCGATGACCCGTCGATGAGTGACGAAGAAATTCTCGCCATGCGCAACCGGTGGTTCGACTTCTACACCTCGCAGCTGCATGTCATGGCAAGGGGGAACCCGGACGGCTACTCTTGCCCGTGCTGCGGGCACGTGACCCTGACGGAGCGCGGCGGCGACGAGATCTGCGACGAATGTGGTTGGCAGGACGACGGACAAGACGACCACGACAGCCACGTCGTCCGAGGTGGGCCCAACAAGGGATTGAGTCTGGACGCCGCGCGCGCGGCGTACGTCGAGCGGGGCGGTGAACGTCTTCCGCACGTACCGCCCGTCGAGCCCAGACCGTGGTAGTCCCCGGTCCATCAACCAGCCCGGAACGGCCTCCTCAGGACGACACCTCGGCAGCCAGTCGCGCCAGCGTGTCGTTCAGCTGAGCCTCGGTGACCAACGGGAACTTCACCTTCTCCAGCAGCTTCTTGTCGGTGACCTTCGACCAGTCGTAGGTGTGACGCACCAGGGTTTCCTTCGGCCCCTGAGACTCCAACTCCCACAGCCACTCCCACCCGGGCGGCTCGGTGCCGGCGGGCGCGGTCTTCCAGGCCAGCAGCTTGTCCTTCGCATAACCGGACACGTGGTTGTCGGTCTTGTATTCCCCGCCCATGTGATCGCCCTGCATGTTCATGGTGAACACCTCGCCGACCTTCTGGATCCGATCAGCGTGGTCCACACTGCGGATGAACCCGGAGCCGTCGAGCGCTTGGTGTCGCGCAGGGTTGGACAGGACGTCGAAAACCGCGTCCACGGGTGCGGTGATGGTTCGTTCGACAGTGACCTTCTCGTTGTCGCTCATCACTCCACACTGCCGAAACCTGCCCGATACGGCAACGTTGCCTGGGTACCTGGGCGGCGGCTGTAGCATTCCGCTACAAGGCGTAGCATCTTGCTACAGGAGGTGCGGACATGACGAACGTAGCCGATCGCGTCACCAGGGTTGCCGCGGACCTGGTGGACAGCGCCGCTGCTGAAGGTGCCCGGCAAAGCAGGTCCGCCAAGCAGCAACTCGATCATTGGGCCCGGGTGGGCCGGGCGGTATCGAGCCATCAGACCGCCTCGCGGCGCCGCATCGAGGCGGCACTGGCAGGCGACGTGGACACCAACCGACTCTCCGAGGAAGAAGGGCTCGTCTTCAACGCGGAGATCTCGGCCGCCATCGAGGAGTCCCTGGCCGCCGCCCACTACGGTGACACGCTGGCAGCGCAGGGCATCACCACGGTGGCACTCAACGATGACGGCGAGATCGTCGAATACCGGCCCGACGGCACCACCTCGGTGGTTGACGTCGACAGGTGAAGCGTCTCGACCTCGTTGTCGGACCGAACGGTGCGGGAAAGTCGACGTTCATCGCGGTGACGTTGGCACCGCTGCTGCCGCGCAGTGCCTTCGTCAACGCTGACGAGATCGCAAAAAAGCGTTGGCCCGAGAATCCCGCTGCCCACGCCTACGACGCGGCACGGATCGCGGCAGACACCCGCGCCAAGCTGATCGAGGCCGGCATGTCGTTCCTCGCCGAGACCGTCTTTTCGCATCCGTCGAAGCTGGAGTTGATTCACGCCGCTCACGCGGCGGGCTACGTGATCGCTCTGCACGTGGTGCTGATCCCCGAAGACCTCGCCGTGGAACGTGTGAAGCGACGCGTCCGTCATGGCGGACACGACGTGCCTGAAGACAAGATCCGTGAACGGCACCGCCGCTTGTGGCAATTGGTGGCCGACGCAATCGAAATCACCGACACCGCAACAATTTACGACAACTCACGGCTCGAAGGGCCCCGGATCGTCGCGCAACTGACCGGCGGCACGGTCATCGGCGCGCCGACGTGGCCGGCGTGGGCATCCGAGGAGCTGTCCCGGCGCTGGCCGAACTAGGGCGACCGCGGCGTTGCAGCTGCCCTGCCGTTGATATCGGCAACGAACCGCCGCCGCCCAACCGCCCGCCGGCTGCCCGACGACCATCTGAATTCAAATGCATCAACCTGCGATTTTTTTGAATTCGTGTTTGATCGCGGCTGCTTTCGATGTATAGATAGCGGCTGAAGTAGCAAATCCGCGCGCGTCACGCCTGCGCGGATTCGGGGTGGGAAGGCACAGATGTGGGGGAAGCAGTGGTTCTTTTGGGCTGCGCAGGTTCGGAACCGTGACGACCGCCCGCTCGCAACACGATGCTCTGCCCACCACAGCGTCCCCGGCCCGGGAACCTGCGAGGCCCTCGGCTGACAACGGGTTTCGACCCGACATCCAGGGCCTGCGCGCCGTAGCGGTGCTGGCCGTGGTCCTGTTTCACGCTGACCTGCCCGGCCTGAGTGGCGGCTTCGTCGGCGTGGACGTCTTCTTCGTCATCTCGGGCTTCCTGATCACCGGGCTGCTGTGGCGTGAGGCCAGCACAACCGGCACCGTCCGATTGCGCAATTTCTACGGTGCGCGGGCGCGCCGACTGCTGCCGGCCGCAGCGGTGGTGGGTGTTGTCACCATGATCGCCTCGGCGTTGCTGCTCCCCCCGTTGCAGATTCGGTCGGTCACCATCGACGGGATCACCAGCGCGCTGTACGTCAGCAACTACTGGTTCATCAGCTCAGGCGTGCAGTACTTCGGCCATCAGAGCGTGTTGTCTCCGTCGCCGTTCCAGCACTACTGGTCGCTGGGCGTCGAAGAACAGTTCTACTTCGTATGGCCCATCCTGATCATCGGCACGGCCTGGCTCCTCCGACGGGTACGCCGACGCAACACCGGTCCGTCGGTGCGCCCCTATGTGGTGCTCCTCGCCTTGATCGTCGCCGTGTCGTTCGCGCTGTCGGTGGTGATCACCTACCTCATTCCCGCCGTGGCGTTCTTCTCATTGCCCACCCGCGCCTGGCAGTTGGCCGTCGGCGGCCTGGTGGCTCTCACGGTCATGTACTGGCGCCGGCTTCCCATCCGAGCTGCTGTAGCCGCGGGATGGGCGGGGCTGGCGCTGATCCTGCTGGCGTGCACCCAGATGACGGGAGCCACCAGCTATCCGGGTGTCGCCGCGCTGGTGCCCACTCTGGGCGCGGTCCTGGTGCTGGGCGCCGGGTGCGCCGCACCGGTACAGGGATGCGGCCGCCTGCTCGGGTTGTCGACGATGGGTGCGATCGGAAAGGTGTCGTACTCGTGGTACCTGTGGCACTGGCCGGTTCTGGTGCTCACTCCGGCACTGCTGGGCCAGGACGTCGGGTTGGCCACCAAGCTGGCGGCGGCCCTGGTCTCACTGGGGCTGGCGGTGCTCACCTTGCGATACATCGAGAATCCGGTGCGATTCGCCGGTCGTGTGCGCCGCTCTCCCAGGGTCAGCCTGACCGTCGGCGGTGCCGCCACCGCGGTGGCGGTGTGTGTGGGCGTGCTTCTCCTGGTCTGGGTGCCGAACGCGGTGGGCCGGGGCCCGGCGGCTGACCCTTTGATCACCACTGCTGTGCCCGCCCCCGCAGGATCTGGCATGGCGGCGTACGACGCCGCGGTGCAGAACGCCTTCGATGAGGTACAAGCTGCTGTCGCGGCATCAGTGGACCTCAGAGCCGTTCCGTCGAACCTGAACCCGCCGCTGACCGACCAGACGGCCCAACAGCTGGGCATCTTGACCAACGGCTGCCTGCGTGTGCTGCCCTTCGAATCCGGACATCCCGAATGCGCCGAGGGTGATTCCGGCGCCCCGACCACGGTGGCGCTGATCGGCGATTCCCGTGCCGCGATGTTCAATCCGGCATTTCAGCGCATCGCCGAGCAGCGGCACTGGCGGCTGTTGATGATGGCCAAGGCGGGCTGTCCGATAACGAACCTGCCCATGAGCGAGTACTTCAACGGTCTGGCCGAGGAGTTCCACCGCTGCGCGCAGTGGCGCACTCACATCATGGACCGGTTGCGCGCCGAGCGGCCGCAGCTGATCGTGGTGAGCTCGGCACGTGCCTACGACGCCACCGGCGCCCACACACTGCGGCCGGGTTTGAAGATCTATGACCAGGCATGGATGAGCAGCCTGACCCGCCTGGTGCAGGAGCTGCAGGCAACCGGTGCACAGGTGCTGGTGCTGGGACCGACCGCCGAACCACCCGCGCCGGTGCCGCTGTGCCTGTCCGGCCACCTCGACGACGCCACCGCATGTGCAGCGGCGCGAGGGGTGGAACACGCACCCGGCGTTGCGGCGGAGGCCGCCGCAACCGAAGCCGGCGGTGGGCAGTACGCCGACGTCGACGGACTGTTCTGTTCCGCGAACCGCTGCCCCGCGATCGTCGGCAACACCATGGTGTACTTCGACGCCGGACACCTGACGCACGAGTACTCCGAGCTGTTGGCGCCGGCGCTCGGAGCGCTGGCCGACCGCGCGCTCGCCCACCGCTGAGCAACACCCCCCGAGGTAAGCCAAACCTGGCGTTTCGATCGCGCGCTGGCGGGGCAATCCCCCGACGCGCGCAGCCCGCGCACGCTTCACACGACGCTGAAGCGGAAGCCATTCCTTCGGGATCACAGTGAAAGAAGACTCGCATGGCTCTCGATGACGACGACATCAGCACCTCGACCGGTGGCGGCGAGGGACCGGCCGATGGGGGCAGCAACCCCGGCGGTCATGACGGCGGCGCCGACGGCACCGCGGGCGGCGAAGGCCCCGCCGACGGCGGCAGCAACCCCGAAGGCCATGACGGCGGCGCCGACGGCACCGCAAGCGGCGAAGGCCCCGCCGACGGCGGCAGCAACCCCGAAGGCCACGACGGCGGCGCCGACGGCACCGCCTGAGGCCCCGTGGTGCTCAGCCGTTGTATCGGCATCGAATCCGATGTCTTCGCTTCCGACTTCTGGGGGCGCAAGCCGCTGCTGAGCTCCTCCGGCGCGCTGCCCCGCGACTTCTGCGACCTGCTGTCACCCGACATGGTCGACGAGCTCATCGCAGAGCGCGGGGTACGCGCGCCGTTCATCCGGCTGGCCAAACAGGGGCAGCTCCTGGCCAAGGACTCCTATCTGGGCCCCGCCGGGTTCGGCGCGGAGATCGCCGATCAGGTCGACCCGGCCAAGGTGCTGAGCCAGCTCGATGCCGGCGCCACGGTGGTGCTTCAAGGCCTGCATCGGCTGTGGCCGCCGCTGATCGAGTTCGTGCGTGAACTGGTGGCCGATATCGGGCACCCCGTGCAGGCGAACGCCTACATCACCCCACCGGGGAACCGCGGATTCGATTTCCACTACGACGTGCACGACGTGTTCGTGCTCCAGGTGGCCGGCACCAAACGATGGATCGTGCACGAGCCGGTGCACCCCCATCCGCTGCCATCACAGCCGTGGACAGATTTCCGCGAACAGATTGCCGAACGAGTTGCCGGTGCGCCGGTGATCGACACCGAGCTGAACGACGGCGATGCGCTCTACGTGCCGCGAGGATGGGTCCATGCGGCCCAGGCTCTGGATACCACGTCGATACACCTGACGATCGGTGTCGCGGCCACGACGCCGCTGGACGTGGCGCGCGCAGTGCTCGACCAGCTGAGCGCCTGCGAGGAGTTCCGGGCTCCCCTCCCCCTGGGAATCAACCCGGCCAACCAGGACGAAACAGCAGCAACAGCAGCCAAAGTGATCTCCCAGATCGTCGCGCATCTGCGTGACAACGCGGACGGGCTCAGCACCGCCGCCGCCGAGCAGTTGCTCCGCCGCCACGACTCGCGGACCCGGCCCGAGGCGGTCCGTCCGCTCGCGACGTTACGCGCTGTCGAGCATGCCGCCTCGACGCGAGTTCGGTGGCGGCGCGGTTTGACCGCCACCCTCACAGCGGAATCCGCGGACCGGGTGCGTCTGCGCCTGCCGGACAAGACGATGACATTCCCCACGCTGTGTGCCGCCGCTTTACAGGAACTCCTCAGCGGACGCGACGCCGACGCAGCCGGCCTGCCCGGTTTGGATACTGCCGATGGCACGGTGCTGGTGCGGCGGCTGCTCCGTGAGGGTGTTTTGGAGCCCTCCCCTGACCAGTGAGCGAATCTCTAGGCTGACCTGGTGACCCATGAGAAACGCCCGCCGTGCAGCGCTGAATCCTTGGCGCGCGACGAACCCATGTACGCCACCGCGTCCGCCGGCTCCTCGTGGCTTCTGCTCGAATTGGACGGCGCCTGGGGACCTTCGGCATTCCTGCAGTCGCATTCCTCGATCGACCCCGATCTCGGCCGCGCGATCGTGCGCCGTGCCGAGGCCGCCGGTATGCGCATCGCGGCGATACGGCGCCACGGCCGTCGTGTGCAGACCCCGCGGTGGCGGTGGTTCGTGGCGAAATCCGGTGTCGGAGAGCATGCGCTGTTCCACGGCGAGGTCGAAGGGCCTCGCGATTATCTGGACCTCGATCTCGCCGGTAGTGACGGCGCCGAAGTAGACCACCCGCTGGTGGCCGTGTGCGCACACGGTAGGCACGACCAGTGCTGCGCGGTCCGCGGCCGCGCAGCTGTGGCGGCAATCGCTGCCGATTTCCCCGAATTCACCTGGGAGTGTTCACATTTGGGAGGCGACCGGTTCGCCGCGACAATGCTGATCCTGCCCGAGGGTCTGTGCTACGGCCGCGTCGACAGCACCGACGGCGCGGAACTGGTTCGGCTTTACCTCGACGGACGGCTCGACGACCGGTTTCTCCGCGGCCGTACCTCCGTGCCGCACGTGGTGCAAGCTGCGCAGCACTTCGCGCGTGTTGCCCACGGGGACAACCGGATCGACACTCTTCATCCCGTCACCGTGGAAAGCGGCGATGGACAGGCGCGGGTGGTGCTGACCGCCGACACCGGCGTGGTGGAGGTGCTGCTGAACGAATCGATTTCCGAGCCGCTGTTCTCCCAGTGCCGGGCCACCATCGCCGGCCCGGTCCGCACATTCGGTCTGCGCTCGATCAGCGTGTCATCCGCAACCCGCTAGAGGTACTGGCCGAAAAACCCCGACAACCGTTCAATGGCCTGGCCCACATACTCAGGTTCGTCGTACATCTCGTAGTGGCCGGCACCCTCGACGATGAGCGGTTCGACGGGATTGGGGGCCAGGCTCAGGAGCTTCATCCCCGCCTCGTACTGGCCGGTGTTCCCTCGGCGCCCCGCGACGATCACCTGAAGCGGTTGGGTGAGCAGTTGGTCGACGAGGTGGAAGGCGTCGTATCCGAGGAGCAGTGAATCGCTGCGACGCAGCCGCCGGTTGGTCGAGTACTCGTTTCGGCCTCTGGGCGTGCGGTAGTACGTGATCGCCTGGGTGGTGTCGAGGTCGGTGATTCCGGCCGCTGCCGCGTCCTCGAGTGTGTCCGGCAGCCAGTTGACCCGTTCCAGGTGGGCGCCGGTGACTTCCTTTGTGCGTGCAGCGGCAAGCTCTTCGAGTGCGGCCACGGGCCCGTCCGGAGCGAACGCCGGGCTGCGCCAGGACTCCCCCATGTTGCCGGCGACGACGGTGGCGATGGCCTTGATGCGGTGATCGGTGCGCGCGGTATGGACGGCGTAGCCGCCGCCGGCACAGATACCGAGCGCGCCGATCCGTTCCGGGTCGATGCCGGCGATGGTGCTCAGTGCATCGATCGCGTAGGAGATGTCCTCTCCGCGGCGGTAGGGATCTTCCAGGTCGCGCGGTTGTCCCCCGCTTCGGCCTTGATAGGCGGGATCGAAGGTGAGGGCGGCAAAACCGTTGTCGGCCAGTCGGGACGCATAGTTGGCACCGATCTGCTCTTTGACGCTGCTGCCTGGTGTGGCGAGCACGACGGCGGCGCGTGGTGCCTCGGAGTCGAAGCCCTCCGGGAGGTAGAGATCGGCGGACAGTTCAAAGGCTCCACGAGGAATGGAGATGTGCTGGGGCATACGACCGAGGGTACGAGACCGACTCGGGTTCGCCATCGCCTCACGGCCACCCTAATAGGTCTTCACAGGGGCTGGATGAGTTCTGCCGCCGGCGGGTGTTCTCCCGGATAGACAGGTCGTCTTTGAGTGAAGAGTCCAGGAGGAGAAGAACATGAGCTTGGTCAACATCGCACATTCCGGTGAGGCGGTACATGACGAGTTGGTGCCCTCGCGCTATGCACTGCGGGTCGGTGAGATCGAGGTGATGGTGATCAGTGACGGCGTACTGCCGATCACGGCGGAAACGTTGGCCACCAACGCCGACTCGGCGGAGTTGGCGGCCTGGCTCGAGGACATGTTCCTGCCCCCGGATGTCTTGGACTGGCCGCTCAATGTCGCCGTGGTCCGTAGTGGTGATCGGACAATTCTGATCGATTCCGGCCTGGGCCTTGAGTTTCCGGGCTTTCCGCGGGCGGGCCAGCTGGCGATGCGTCTGGAGGCCGCCGGCATTGCCCCGGCATCGGTGACCGATGTGGTGCTCACCCACTTGCACATGGATCACATCGGCGGACTGCTCGCCGATGGACTGCGGGGCCGGATGCGCCCGGACCTGAGGATCCACCTGGCGACCGCCGAGGCCGAATTCTGGGCCGCCCCCGATTTCTCCCGCACCGCCATGCCGGCGCCGGTGCCCGAGGTGCTGCGCTCCACCGCATCACGATTTCTGGATGTGTACCGCAGCCAGTTGCAGCCGTTCCAGACAGAGTACGAGGTGGCACCGGGCGTACGGGTCTGCCGTACGGGTGGTCACACCCCGGGGCACAGCATCGTCCGTCTGGAGTCCGGCGGTGACCGGCTGACATTCGCCGGCGACGCCGTGTTCCAACCCGGCTTCGACAAGCCCGAGTGGCACAACGGCTTTGAGCATGACCCCGAGGAAGCGGCGCGGGTCCGGGTCCGTCTGCTGCACGAACTGGCGGCGACGGGTGAGGCGCTGGTGGCGACCCACCTGTCGTTCCCCTCCGTCTGCCGGGTGGCGGTCGCCGGCAACGCGTTCCGTTTCGTCCCGACCGTCTGGGACTACTGACCACACGGTCGATGTGGTGACCCGGCGGTTCACCCGTCAGGCGGGCTCCACATCACCGAGAAACGCGGTCAGCGCGGCATTGACCTCGCCGGGCCTTTCCTCCTGCAGCCAGTGGCCGGCACCGTCGATCAGTACCTCCCGGTAGGGGGCGGTGACGACCTCCCGAACACGGTCACGCGGCGACATCGCCATCGCCGGATCGGCGGTGCCGCCGAGGAACAACGTCGGAACAGCGATCGTCGGGGATGCGGTGGTCTCGGTGAGTTCCCAGTTCCGGTCGAAGTTCCGGTACCAGTTCAGCGGGCCGGTGAATCCGGTCGCGGTGAATTCGGCGATGTAGTGGTCTGCCTCGTCCTGCGTGATCCACTGCGGCCACTCTGTTTCGGGCAACCGCTCGATGAAGCCCGCAGGACCGGGCGTCGCCATCTCCAGAAAGATGTTCTCACCGTTGACCGAGCGAATTCCGCCCATCAACCTGCGCATCGTGCGGGCCGGATCGGCGTTCAGCTCGGCATCGGCGGGCCCCGGTTCCTGGAAGTAGAGGACGTAGGCGAAGTTGTCGCCGAAGACGCTGCGCCACAGTTGTGTCGGGGGTACAGGTGGGCGCGGTGCCGGCGCAACGCTGAGCGCCACCAACGCCGACACCCGGTCCGGGTGCAGCAGCGCGAAGTTGGTTGCCACCAACGCACCCCAGTCGTGACCCACTATCGCCGCCCGGTCAGCGTCGACGTCGTCGAGCAGGCCCACGATATCGCCGGTGAGGTTCACGATGTCGTAGTCGGCGACCGCCGCGGGGCGCGAGGATCCCCCGTAACCGCGCTGATCGGGGGCCAGCACGTGGTAGCCCGCTGCGGCGAGGACCGGGATCTGGTGCCGCCACGAGAACGCGAGTTCGGGAAATCCGTGTGCCAGAACGACTACCGGGGCACCACGGTCGCCGGCCTCGGTGACCCTCAGCGTGACTCCGTTGGTGTCGACGAATCGTTGCCTCGAGGCGTTCACCGTCTCAGTCAAACACAATGCCAGATCAGTGTGCGGTGGCGCGCAGACTCTGGTGTTCGGCGGAACTGATGGTCACGGCGGCGATGACGATACCCACGACGATGCCGATACCGGTATCAGCGATCCGGTCGAGGGCGATCTCCGGTGACAGTCCCGCACCGAGCCCGGTGAGCAGCAGCGCCATCGGAGTCACCGCCAACGAGGTGACCGCGTAGTTCACTGTCGAGGCCACCTCGGCGACCACCTGGAAGACGACGATGGCTGCGACGGCACCCCAGTAGCCCAGCGGTAGCGCCAACAGGGCCGCCGCCAGCAGTGCGCCGCCGATGTTGCCGAGCAGACGCTGCACACCGCGGTGTACCGCCACGTGGTAGCCGACGCCCTGCATGGTTGCCACCGCGCCCATCGTGGCCCACATCGGATGTTCCAGATGGGCGCCGGCCGCGATGGCTGCGCCGAGCGCTCCCGCCACCGCGATGCACCCGCCGCGCGCGATCAGTCGCCGGTGCGGCGCACGGGCCATCGTCACACGAAGCGATTCCCGTTGCGCGGAGGGTTGTTTCGGTTTCCTGCGAAGTAGCAGCGCACCCCACCACGGGGTCATCGCCGCCGACACACCGATCACCGCACCGAGGACCGTGGCCGTCACCACTCGGAACACATCGCCGGCATCGTGGGCGAAGCCGGCGGCACCCACTGCGCCGAACACGAACACCACAGCACCAGGGCCGACGATGTGCAGGGCCCAGACCAGATACGCTGCCGCTCCGGCGAGGAGCGAGATCACCGCAACGACAACGGCGAGGGGGTACCCGCCGGCGCCCAGCAGGGCCCCGATGCCGAGGGCCGCCGTGATACCTGCCGCCAGGACGAGCAGGCGCCCGAAGCGCACGGGATAGGGGTCGGGGCGGCAGAACGCCGACACCAATGCTCCCAGCGCGGCGAACCCAGCGATATCCCGCTGATGGACCAGACCGCCGATGACGAACACCAGTGTCACCGCGACACCCACGCACAGCGGTCCCGTCACGGCGGCCCGGTGCAGATCCAGCCGAAGAGCGCCGCGCCAGGATTGCGGATCGACGGCATGACGCAGGGCCGCGCTGCCGCGACCGACTTGTTCGAGGATCACCCAAGGAACTTTATCACTATTTTACTTATAAAATACTCCGGGGATATCATGGCCGCGTGCCTCAACCCGCAGATGCGCGCGCGCTCACGGACACCGTCGACCGCATCCGCCGTGAATGGGAACAGGCCTGCCCCGACCTGGACACCGCACCCATCGAGGTGTTGGGCCGGGTGCACCGGATTGCCTCGATCAGCAATCAACGGCTCGATCTGCATCTCGAACGCCACGGCATCACCCGGTCGGAGTTCAGTGTCCTCAGCGCCCTGGCACGCGCCGGTCGCCCGCTTCGAGCCAGTGAAGTCGTGTCCACCACCATGCTCAGCGGAGCGTCGATCACCAAGATCGCCGACAGTCTCCTGCGCCGCGAACTCCTGGTCCGGCAGAAATCCGAGCGGGACGGACGGGTGGTACTGCTGGCGTTGACCGATGCCGGCCAGGCCGTGGTGGACGACGAGATGCCGCGGCGCCTCGCCGATGACGAGGAGATGATCGCCGCACTGTCGGGGGCCGAACGCGAAACGCTTGCCCACCTGCTGCGCAAGATCTGCGCAGGGCTCGGCGAATGAGCGGCTAGGACAGGAACCGGGCCCGCACCTCGGGCGCCGGAATGGGGCACGTGTCGTGTGTCCCGAAGATGCGGTACCGAATTCGGGCGAAGCCGTCGTAGAGCCGATCTCGCAGCGGCGTGGGAATCAGCCCGGCGAATTTCAGGGCGCGCCATGGACCGCCGAGATACTCCACCACGCGCAGCGCGGCAGCCGACCGGACGGTCACCCGCTCGTCGGGTGCGCCGGGGTTGTCGACGTACACGACCGAGTCCACGCCGGCCAGGATCGGATGGCGGACGATCACCTCTCGGGCGAAGTCGCTGTCCAGGGCGGCGAATCGCAGAGTGTTGCGTCGGTCCAGCCGCAGAATGGTCTGCACGGCGCTGTTGCAGAATCCGCAGATCCCGTCATACAACAAGACCGGCCCGGCACCCGATCCCTGCACGTAAGCCATCGGTGACCTCCTTGTCGCTACTTCCGAGTGTTCCCCCGCCCGGCCCGACAATCCGCAAAGGTGAGCGATCAGACACCGATGTGAGCGGGAATCGACGGCCCGGGCACTTCGAATGGCCCGGCGGTGGGTAACTGAGGGGGGTGAAGGACACAATGAGTGCGGTTCCCCGTCGCGGATCTGTCTACGGTGGCCATCTTCGATCGACCGCGGTGGTGGCCGCGCAGTTCATCGCGGTGGCTGCCGCGCTCTGGGTGCTCGCCTGGGTGGTCGGCAAGACGTGGGTGATCATCTTGCCGGTGGCGCTGGCGTTGATCGTCTGCACGGTCTTGTGGCCACCGGTGCGATGGCTGCTGCGCAAAGGCCTGCCGCCGGCGGTAGCGAGCTTGTCGGCGCTGCTGGTCGCGATGGGGGTGATCGCCGGTGTGGTCGCCGCCGTGGCCCCGGCGATCGTCGAGCAGTCCACCGAGCTGGCCGAACAGGCGACGGCGGGGGTGGTGCAGGTGCGCGACTGGCTCGGTGGGCCGCCGCTGAACATCAGTGAGGCGCAACTCAATTCAGCGGTCACCGCAATCACCGACCGGCTGAACTCGAGCAGCGCTCAGATCGCCTCCGGCGTCTTCACCGGTGTGGGCGCGGCGACGTCGGCGCTGGTCACCGTGTTCACCACCGTGGTGGTGACTTTCTTCTTCCTGAAGGACGGTCCCCGGTTCATCCCGTGGTTGCGTCGCACCGTCGGGATGCCCGCTGCGCCGCACGTGGCGGAGATCCTCACCCGCGTGTGGTCCACTCTCGGCGGATTCATCCGGACCCAAGCGCTGGTGAGCCTGGTCGACGCGGTGCTCATCGGGATCGGTTTGTTGATCCTGGGGGTGCCGTTGGCGTATGCCCTGGCGATCATCACCTTCATCGGCGGGTTCGTACCCATCGTCGGTGCGTTCGTCGCCGGCGGTCTGGCCGTGTTGGTCGCGCTCGTGTCCAGCGGCCCGGTGAACGCGCTGATCGTGCTGGGAATCATCCTGGCGGTGCAGCAACTCGAGGGCAACGTGCTGCAGCCGTGGCTGCAGTCGAAGTCCATGAAACTGCACGCCGTGATCGTGCTGCTGGCGGTGACCCTGGGCGCCTCGACCTTCGGGGTGATCGGCGCGTTCCTGGCGGTGCCCGTCGCGGCCGCTGCGGTGGTGATTCTCCGGTACTACAACGAGCAGGTCGCCGCGCGTGCCGGTGAGGCGCCTCCCGAGGACGCTTCCGAGGACGCTTCCGAGGACGAGGCGCCGGCCGACGATGAGCACTTAGAGGACGAGCAGGCGCCCGCGCAGCCTTCACACCCCGCTGGCTGACAACGGGTCCCCCGTCGTGGGCTCGGGCGAGCCGGCACGGACGGCCTCGAGTTGCGCTGCGAACGCCACCCCGAGGAACAATGCGACCGACGACAGGTTGGCCCACAGCAGCAGCGCGAAGATTCCCGTCAACGGACCGTAGGTATCGCCGAAGGACGCGCTCTCGAGCACATACAACGCGAGCGCTCCGGTCAACACCAACCACAGGGCCAGTGCCACTGCCGCTCCGAAGGCCAGCCACGAGTAGCCCGGTTGACGGCGCCGGGGCCCGCGCTCGATGAGGACGGTGAACGACGCCCACGCCAGGACGATCCCCACCGGCCAACTACCCACCGTCCACCACGTCTGGAAGGTCTCACCCAGGCCATATGTCGCCGCCAGCGATTCACCGAGCGCATCACCGGCGATGATGACGACGAAGCCGAGTTGCAACAGCAGGCCGGCGGTCAAGGCCATCAGCAGTGCCCGGCCGTATTTCTTCACCGCGGGCCGGTCACGCTCGATGCCGTAGATGCGGTTGGCCCCCCGCTCGATCTGCCCCATCGCCGTGGTCAACGCGATGATCGCCGCAATCAACCCGAGCCACAACGCCACCTGGCCGGCCGTCACGCCCTGCTCCTGGGTCCGCGCCGCGGCCTGCTCCACCATGTCCCCCTGCGCCTTGCCGGGCAGTACGCCGGCCACGGTCTGGGTGATCACCTGCGCCACATTCTCCGCGTGCACGGCGCTGGCCAGCCCGACCACGGCGATGATCAGTGGGATGAAAGACAGACACAGTTGCAACGCCAAAGCCCGCGCATGCGAGAAGCCGTCGGCGTATCGGAATCGGATGAACGAGTTCTTGACCAGGTTCCACCGCCCGTAACGCCGCAGCGCGGTCAGAGCGTCGTCGGCGGACAGTTCGTCCCCGGAGATGGTGATCGTCTCCGGCACACGGCTTGCGGTGCCCATGGCAGCCTCCTACCCCGTCACGCGGCCGCAACCACCGTGGGCGGCACCCGAACCACGAGTGCGCCGGGTAGAACGCGCACGTCGATGCGACGGCCCTCGGGGATCACCTCGCCGTCCATCTGCCGCGGTGCCACGCGGTCGGCTTCGACCGAGATCGACTGTCCTCGAAAGCGTTCGAGGTGCGGGATGGTGGTGCGCGGTTTGCGTGCGATCCGGTAGACGACGTGAAGCCAGTCGGTCAGAGATCGCGGGGCGACTACGACCACGTCGAGAATCCCGTCGTCGGCTGCGGCGTCGGGCAGTAGCTCCAGTCCGCCTTGGAGTTGACCGACATTGCCCACCAGGACGGTGCGGGCCGTCCTGCGCAGCGGTGTAGCGCCGTCGATGCCCAGTTGCACGTGCAGCACCGGGTCCCGCAGATGCCGCAGGGCGCTCGCGATGTACGCGGGCCAGCCTGCGATCCGCTTCAACTCCTCGGTGGTGTCGGCCATTATCGCCGCATCGAAGCCCATGCCTGCCATCACCGCGAACAGCTGGCCCCCGGCCGATCCCAGATCGATGCGACGGTCCACCCCGTCTACGGCCGTTGCCAGCGCATCATCGAGTTCCAACGGAATCCCGAGGTTGCGCGCAAGCAGATTGCCGCTGCCGACCGGCAGAATCGCGACCGGCAGCCCACTGCCGGCGAGCGCGCCCAGGCACGCCATCACGGTGCCGTCGCCACCACAGACCACGACGAGGTGCGCACCCGAGTCCACCGCCGCCCGCGCGATGCCTGGCCCCGGATCTTGCACTGTGGTCTCCAGCCACAACGATGGTGTCCACCCGGCCGCCGACAGCATCGTGTCGACGTGCTCCCTGACATCTGCCACATCCGACTTCGCCGGGTTGACGATGACCGCTGCCCGCATCAGTCATTCACCAGCCTCCTGTCGGCGTCGACGGCCGCGTCGCGGCGGCCGCCGGCGTCGTGCTTGCGCACGTAGACGATGACGGTGCTCAGCCAGATGGCGCCCAGCAGCACACCGGCGAGCACATCACTCGGATAGTGCATACCGCGATACACCCGGCTGCTTGCGATCGCCAATGGTACTGCGGCGCAGATGAATACGATGGCGACCGTGAGCATTCGGTGCCGGCTGTGCCAGATCGCGATCGCCGCGATCGCACCGTAGAAGCACACGGCCGCCGCGGTGTGCCCCGACGGGAATGACGACGTGGGCGGCGCGACGTCCAGTTGTGGCACGCGGGGCCTGGGCCGGTCGATGAACAACGTAGTCACCATGAACACCGCGGTCTCCCCCGCCACCGCGTAGATCACGACCAGCGATTCGCGCCACCTGCCGAACGCCCACCGGAATGCGATTGCGGCCAGCACCGTGAGCGTGATGATGGTCGGAGTCGCCGACAGTGTGGTGATGAACTTGCTCTCCGAGATGCCGTCGTTCTGCCGGTGTTCGACAAGCCGCCGGGGCACGTCGGCATCCCATCGACCTATTGCACTCGACGGCAACACGTCGGTGACCAGATACCCCACCAGAACCATCAGCGCAATGAGGCCGAGTGCCGGGACAACCAGCCACCCGACATCGCGTGCGACGCGGCGAATGCCCTGCGGGCGCATCTTCAGGATGTACCCGGTCGCAACGGTGTTCAAGCGCGCGGGGTAGCTCGAGGATGCTCGGCCGTCCCGACGTCCGCGGGCCGTTCCACCGGCTGACCTGTCTCCCGCCGCCACGCCACGTACGCCCATGTCGTCGCGGCCACCCACGCCACGCCGAGCATGACTCCGGCCAGCACGTCGCTGAGGAAATGGACGCCGAGCACCACCCGGGCGAGCGCAACGGCACACACCACGACGCACGCCACGACGACGGCCGCAATGCGTCCGCGCCGCGACAGGAAACGCAGTGTCAACAGCAGCAGAACGCAGCAGCCGATGGATGCGCCGAGCGCGTGACCGGACGGGAACGACAGGCCCGGCGCTGACGACACCGGCTCCGGCAGTACCGGACGGGCCCGCCCGACAACGATCTTCAGCGCGAGCCCGAGGGCGGCACCGCCCCATACGGTGGTGAGCAGCCACACCGCATGGCGGCGCTCACCGTGCACCAGATACGCCACCGCCAGCAGCGTGAGCAGAGCCCGGAAGACATTCGGATCCAGAACGCGGCTGACAGCTTCGGCCGTCGTCACGAGTCCGGGGTGGGCTGCGTCGATGCGCCTGAACGCCTCGGCGGTACCGATGTCGAGCTGACGCAACGGCGGCCAACCGGCCCGAACCAACAACAGCAGCACCGCAAAGACCGTCGCGGCCACGAATGTGCCGAGCAGACCTGCACCGAGGCGCAGTCCGAAGTGTTCGTCGGCCCTGCTCAGGTGGTCGTGGATGAACCTCCACGGCTTGCGCGCCATGCCCCCGAGGGTTCCCCGGCGGGGGCGCGGCACACCTGAGGTGTGTCAGTCCGAATCGGAGTCGTCGGAGGTGCTGCCGCTGTTCCCCTGGGAGCCGTTGCGGCCGCCGAACCCGCCGGAGCCACCGGAGCCACCGGCACCGCCGGTCTTGATGCCGCCGACGCTGGTTCCCTCACCGCCGTCACCGCCGTCGCCGCCTCTGCCGAAGCCGATGCCGCCGGAACCACCCGAGCCTCCGTCTCCCCCGGCCACGTCGCCTTCGGCGGCATCGGCCGCGCCGCCTTGGCCGCCCTTGCCTCCGGAACCGAACACACCGCCGCCGGTTCCTCCGGCCCCACCGAGACCACCCTTGGCGTCGCCGTCATCGGAGGTGGCCGAGCCTCCCGCACCGCCGGTGCCGCCGGTTCCGCCGAAGATGGCTCCGGCTCCACCGGTACCGCCCGCGCCGCCCTCGGCGGAGGTCAGCGGGTCGGCCTCCGAGGAGTCGTCCGAACCGCCGGTGCCGCCGCTGCCCCCACTACCGAAGCCCCAGCCGGCGTTCCCACCGTTGCCGCCGGCGGTGGCCTTGGACACCAGCTTTCCGTCGATGTACACCGCGTCCGCCCCGGCACCGCCCGTGCCTCCGTTGCCCCAGAAGAGGCCACCTGCGCCGCCTGCACCACCGTTGGTGGCGGGCAAATTATCCTGCGCCACAGCGCCTTTGCCGCCCGCACCGCCGTCACCGAAGAGCCCGGCATTGCCGCCGGTTCCGCCGTTGGCGCCTTTACCTCCGTTGCCGAAGAAGATGCCGCCGTTCCCGCCGTTGCAGGCCTCGCCCGTGCAGTCATCCGAGGCGTCGAGGCCATTGCCGATCAACAGCCCACCGGGCCCGAAAAGCGGCTGGAAGCTCAGCGCGTCCGGCGTTTCCAGCGAAGCGGCCGCGGATGTACCCAGCCCACCGTCACAATTCGGGTCCAGGTTGTCGCATTCGTTGGCGACGAGGTGCACCTGCGCGGTGCGCGTGGTCGGCGGCGCGTCAGGCGTGGCCAGCGCCAGGGCGCCCAGGCCCACCATGGCGGCTCCGGCGAGCCCGGCGGTGAAGTACTGTCCGGCCGTGCGCGGCGCAGGCCGGCGTCCACTCGTCACGTACATGTAGAACCCCTTGCGTCAGAGCCCCAACCCGCGACGGTGGGCGCTTGCCTTAGCGTTTCCTGAGAGGAATCGCCCTGATTCTTTAGTTTGCGGCGACCCTGCGTCAAGACCCAATTTCGGCCGACACTCACGTCAATAAAGCGTTGCGGTGCGGCACAATTCCGTGTTCAACCGTCAATAAGCAGTTAACGAGGGACTGTCGGTGGATCACCACGCGCTGAGTCCAGAGGCTTTGCCCGCCGTTCTGCGTGCCGTCGAGGTGTTCGAATCCGCCCCCCGTCGATGAACGTCTGCCGTATACATGGTCGATGGCGGCAGCTGCCTATGTCGGTCGAGTCAGCGGTCTGGCGGTCGCGCTCGGAATCGGCGCGGCGCTGACCTCGGGAACGGCGTGGGCCGACAGTGATTCCACTCCACAGGAATCGCACTCCGCACGCACCGCCAAGGCCACGGCAGGCGCCGACAGGACAGAGCGTACTCAGCGCCGATCGACAACAACCCGCAGCGCGGCGTCGTCGACGGATGGTCGAAGCGACCGGAGTACATCGAAACAAGCTGAGCGACAACCAGATACCGACGAATCGGCCACACCGCGGAAACGCGAATCGGCACCACGCATCACCCAGCGAACCACAAACCCGACCACCGAGGAGACGGCAACGTCGGATTCGCCGGCCCGCCGGGAACCCGACGTTCCTGCGGAGGTGTTGCTGACGTCGACGGCGCTGGCCGCGGCGGGGCGCGAGACGACCACCGCTCCCGCGTGGGTATCGTTGGCGTACAGTCCGATTCACGCCGCCGCGCAGGACTGGATGCACAGCGACGGCGGTCAGCAGATCGCCGAATGGGTCAACACGCTGGCCGGTTCGTATGTGATCGGCGACGGCGCCGACGGCACTGCAGAACATCCGGACGGCGGCCCCGCGGGGTGGCTACTCGGCGACGGAGGCGACGGCTGGGACGCCACCGGAGCCGGCGCCGTAGGCGGGGCCGGAGGCGCGGCCGGGCTGTTCGGCAACGGTGGTACCGGTGGCGGCGGCGGTGCGGGTGCGGCAGGCGGGAGCGGTGGTACCGGCGGCTGGCTCATGGGTATCGGCGGCGCCGGCGGTACCGGTGGCGACGGCATCGCCGGTGGTGCCGGCGGCGCGGGTGGTAGCGGCGGCGACGCACGCGGCGCGGTTTTCGGCATCGGAGGTCGCGGTGGGGACGGCGGGACGGGCTCCGACGGCGGCCGAGGCGGCAACGGTGGTGACGGCGCGCAACTTTTGGGCAGTGGTGGAGACGGCGGTGCGGCCGGGAACAGCGGGGTGGGCGGCGAGTCCGTGAGCTTGCCGGCGCTCGGCGGAGCCGGTGGGACCGCAGGATGGCTCGGCGCGCACGGAAAAGTGGGCCGGTCCGGCCGCGATGCCGGGACCCCATGGTCCACAACAGCTTCCGAAACGAGCTTGCCCCTCGTGGTCAACAGCGGGACCTGGTTGACCAACAGCCAGGGGCAGGTGGTCATCCTTCACGGAGTCAACGAGGTGTACAAGCTCGCGCCGTACGACCCGTCGGTCTCGGGTTTCGATGACGACGACGCGGAGTTCCTCGCCGAGAACGGCTTCAACGTGGTCCGGTTGGGCATCATCTGGGCGGCGGTCGAACCCGAGCCCGGAGTCATCGACACCGCCTACCTGTCGTCGATCGAGCAGACGGTGCAGCTGCTGGCCGACCGCGGCATCTACACCATCCTCGACATGCACCAAGACCTCTACAGCACCACGTTCTACGGTGAGGGCGCTCCCGAGTGGGCCTCGTACACCGGCGGACATCCGAACCCGGACGCCGGGTTTCCTGGTGGCTACTACCTCAATCCAGCGCAACAACACGCCTGGGATGCGTTCTGGGACAACGCAGAAGCGCCGAACGGAATTGGACTGCAGGACAACTACGCGCTGGCGTGGGAGCACGTCGCAAGTCACTTCAGTGGCAACACCGCAGTCATCGGGTACGACATCATGAACGAGCCGTTCCCCGGTTCCTCGTGGTTGTCGACGCTGCTGGGCGGTACGTTCTTCGGGGAGCAGCAGTTGGCGCCGATGTACAACCAGGTGGCCGCCGCCATCCGGGCCGTCGACCCCACGACGCCGCTGTACATCGAACCGGGCAACCCCGCGGTGTCCGAGATTCCCGCCATCCTGGGTCTGCCGCTCAGTTTGGGCGTGGTCGATGATCCGAATGTCGTTCTGGCGTTTCACGATTACTGTGGGCCTGTCGACGGAGGGTTGTGTACCTTCATCGCCGGTGCACTGGCCACCCAGGCCCGGAATTACTCTGTGCGCCACGACATCCCGGCGGTCATGAACGAGTTCGGCGCCACCAGCGACACCTCACAGCTCACTGATCAGATGAGCGCCGCGGACCGGTACTTCATGAGCTGGGCAGTGTGGGCCTACACCGGCAAGGGTGATATCACCGGGTCTCCCGACGTGGAGGCGCTGGTCTACGATCCCGCCTCACCACCGGTCGGCGTGAACGTCAACAGCGGCAACATGGCCATCCTGACCGCGCCCTATCCCCAGCTGATCTCGGGCACTCCGATGGTCTGGTCGACCGCCGACGGCACCCTCCGGTTCAGCTACTCCACCACGGCGGTCGACGGCTCGGGCAGCTTCGGCGCCGGTGCCCCGACCGTCATCTCGGCACCCGCAGCGGCGTACCCGAACGGCTATCACGTCAGCGTCACCGGCGGACGCGTCGTATCAGCACCCGACGCACCTCGCCTGGTCATCGAGTCGATGCCCGGCGCCACCACCATCGAGGTGGTGGTGACCCCCGGACAACCGGGCCTCTAGAAGAGGTCCGGCGTCGCAGGCGGCACGTCGTCGAGGAAGGCGGTGACCATCGGCACCAGCAGCGCCGACTCCCCGGACAGGCCGATGTGCGACATCGCGGGCAGCACCACCAATCGCGCCGGCGGAGCCTTCTCCAACATTCCCGTGGCCGCGGCGTTTTTGTCTCCGCCACCACGCAGCGTGAACATCTGCACTGCGTGCTCAAGGCGCACACCGTCGGCGTCGCCGACGATCACCATGGTGGGCGCGGTGATCGACCGCATCTGCGCATCGCTGATGTCCTGGTCGTCGATGTTGAGGCGCTTCATCTTCTCGAGATAGGCAGTAAAGGCCGTCGCGTCCGGTGTGTGGTCGAGGAACGCTGCCTCGACCGGTGTGCCGGCGAACGCCTCGGCGGTCAGGGTCGCGATGGAGTCGAAAACCTCCTGGTACCAACCCTCTTTGCGATAAGTCGCCGCCATGGTGACCAACTTGTTCACCAGCACCTGGTGCCGGATCGCGAGCTGAATCGCCACTCCGCCGCCTTGGGAGTAGCCCATCACATCGGCACGTTCCACGTGCAAAGCTTGCAGCAGCGCAGCGGCGTCGTCGGCGAACTGCTCATACGACATGAGGCGCGGGGTGTCCGGGGTGCGGCCGTGCCCCTGTTGGTCGAAAACGATCACGCTGCGTTCGCGCGCGAACGCGTACGCCCACGCGGCCATCGACTCGACGGCCATGAAAGCACCCGGAATCAACAGCAACGGCGGGCGACGCGCGTCGAGGTCGCCGTACACCTCGTAGTAGAGGTTCAGTCCGTTGATCGGCACATATCCGCCACGCGAAGCTGTCATGACCATCTGATGTTCTTCCTTCCACCGCCAGAGTCAGTTGAGACCGCGGCCGCCCACCGAATTCATCGCCGCATTTCACCTGCAGAGTCCTTCGCCCCCCACCGGCGGCGTCATGCGGCCTCTGTAGCGTGACAAGCGTGAACTCCTCCCGTGTGCCGACTTCTCTCGCACTGGCGGCGTGTGCCGCATCGCTTGTCCTGACCCTCACCGCATGCGGCTCTGACAGCGACTCCACGTCGGCCAGCTCCCCGTCCGTGGCCGAGATGGTGACCTCCGAGGTCACCGCGCCGGCTCCCGCCTCCAGCGGCTGCCCGACAGCGGCGCCGGAGAACACGGGCTCGCCCGAATGGACGTTGCCGGGAACCACCGGCAGTGTCGCGGTCAGCGGTTCCACCGACACGGCGGCACCGCTGGTCAATGTGGAAGCCCCGTTCAGCGTGGCGGAGACCCAGGTGCATACGTTGCAGCCCGGGGACGGGCCCGTCGTGGCCGACACCGCGACGGTCTCGGTGTGCTACATGGGCGTCAACGGACGTGACGGAACGGTGTTCGACAGCAGCTACGAGCGGGGGGCTCCGGTGGACTTCCCGCTCGACGGCGTGGTTCCGGGCTTCCAGAAGGCCATCGCCGGACAGCAGGTCGGATCCACCGTCGCGGTGGCGATGGTGCCCGCCGACGGTTATCCGCAGGGTCAGCCCGCCGCAGGTATCGAGCCCGGCGACACCCTGGTCTTCGCCATCAAGATCCTCGGCGCGTCAGGCTGAGCCATGCCGATTCGCGCGCTCGTCTTCGACGTCTTCGGAACGCTCGTCGACTGGCGCGGCGGCGTCTCCCGGGCGTTCCGCGCGGCGGGGCTCCCCGGCGACCCCGATGAGCTGGCCGATGCGTGGCGTGCGCGGTACCAGCCGATCCTGAGCGAGGTCAACGACGGAGCGCGGGCGTGGGGCACGTTCGACGAACTGCATCTGGTGACCCTCGATGACCTGCTGGCCGAGCGCGGCATCACCGCATCTCCGGAGATCCGCCACACCCTGGTGCGGGCCTGGCACCAGCTCGATCCGTGGCCGGATGTGAAGGCCGGCCTCGAGGACCTCCGCCGCAACCACGTCACGGCGCCGTTGTCGAACGGGCACATCGCACTGCTGGTCGATCTTGCCCGGCACGGCGATCTGCGATTCGACTGTGTGTTGTCGGCGGAGCTGGCGAACGCGTACAAACCGGCTGCCAAGGCGTATCTGACGGCTGCCCGCCTGCTCGACTCGGACCCGTCGGAGGTGATGTTGGTGGCCGCGCATCCCTCCGATCTCGCCGGTGCCCGCGCAGCAGGGCTCAGGACCGCGTTCGTCGACCGGCCGCTGGAGTTCGGTCCCGCCACCGGTTCTCGTGCCGACCCGCATGCGGACGTCTCGGCCGGCGACCTCCGGGAGCTGGCCCAGTTGCTCGCGCACGACTGAGCAGCAGCGGGTTGACGGCTCGGCGGCCAGGGCTGTCAGGGTCGGCCAGCGAGGGCAGCAACCTGGGTTGCTGCCCTCATGGACGTCACGGTGCCGGCGGAGCCGGTGCAGGCGGAGCCGGGAAGATCGGTGCGGCCGGGTCGCCCGCAGGCCCGTCGTACCACCCCGGAGGCGGAGGACCGCTGAGGGGGTGATAGCCCTCGGGCAGAGGAGGCCCGCCGGGTTGCGCCTCAGCCGAGGAGCGCTCCCCCGGGGACGTGGTGGATTCCGGGGCGTTGATCGACACGAATCCCGGTGGCAGCGCCGGCGCCGGGCCCGCGCCCGGCGGCGGTGGCGCAGGCGCGCCGGCGGGGCCACCCGCGAGCGCCCCGACGGGATCACCGCTGCGCGCCGCGCGCCAGATGTCACCGAGATACCCGAACGGGCTCCCCGAATTGCCCTGTCCGTAGACCGGGTTCGCCATCTGCGGCACCGGCGGCGGGCCCGGTGGAGGTGGCGGCGGCAGAACCGGTGCCGGCGGAGCACCCGCGACGGGCTGACCGGGCGGCGCCGGAATGGGCTCGATGGGTTCGGCGGCGGCCTGACCTGCCATCAGCAGCGCGCCACCGGCCAAGAGCACGCTCGCGGTTGCGGCCCGTGCAGCACGGGCGCGTGGCGTCGCGCGGTTGTGTTCCGTCATGAATCCCGGGTGTCCCTCTCTGCCGGCGCCGGCAAGGCGTCCTGAAAGCTCCCAGGACCCGACTTTTCCTGGACAGGCTATCCCGTTGCCTGGTTGGCGTCAGCACATTGCCGGGGGCCGGGCGTCGTCCGAGCCGCGAGGGCATGACGAAATGCCTGCTCAGGTTCAGAACGCTGCGGCGGGCTGTTGCGTCCCGCCTGCGTGAAAGTTATGGTCTATACCAGTCTGTGCGTCTAGGGTTCCGCGGCTTGCGCCGGTCTGGTCCGAGCGTCGCCAGGCGGTCTGCCGTGAGGTTCACCGCCCACACCCATGGGACAAAAACCTAGAGGGGCTCTCGAGTAGATGCTGCCCGGCTCCGGTTGGGCACAACCGCAAGGAGCCCCGTGAACGTCGTTGCCGCAGCGCCTATTACGATCCCCGTGCTGGGTGTGGTGATCCTCGCCGGGTTGTTGCACGCGGGATGGAACGCGGTGGCGCACTACATTCCCGATCGCCGCGCCGGGCTGGCCTTGCTGGCCCTCGCCTATACCGTGGTGACCGTTCCGTTGACTTTCGTGTGCACCACGCCCCCCGCGGCCGCCTGGCCATGGATCATCGCGTCGGGGGTGGTCCATGTGGGGTACGGATTCTGCCTGCTGCGCAGCTACCGACTCGGTGATTTCGGGCAGACCTATCCGCTGGCCCGCGCCGTCGCGCCGCTGCTGGTGGTCGCGGTGGGCGCCCTCGCCCTACAGCAACATCTGCAGCCGCACAGTTGGCTCGGACTGGCATTACTGTGCGGCGGGATCGTGCTGGTGGCCGCCGGCGGTCGCGGTGCTGCGCGGTCAGGCGGGGCCACCACCGCCGCGGTGGCCACCGGCGTCCTGATCGCCACCTACACCGTCATCGACGGGATCGGCGTCCAGCATGTGCCCGACGCCATCGACTACGTGATCTGGATGTTCGCTCTGCAGGGACCCCTGACCCTGCTCGCAGTGGCGGCCATCCGCGGTCCGAGACAACTCGCCGCTGACTGCCGCCCGTATCTCGGCATCGGTGCAGCCAGCGGAGTGGTCTCGTTGCTGGCCTACGGTGCCGTCATCTGGGCCCAGGGCCAGGCGGCCGGTAACACCGGGATCATCGCGGCCACCCGCGAGATCGGCATCGTGTTCGCCGCTTTCATCGGGCGCCTGGTCTTCGGGGAACGGTTGGGTGCCGGCCGCGCTGTGGGCGCCGCAGCCGCGATGGCCGGCATCGTGACACTCAACGTCAGCTGAGCCTCCCCCAGCTGACGCGCGGAACCGGGTAGACCGGAGGCATGACACAGGATCGGACACGGGTGTTGATCATCGGCGGCGGATTCGGTGGGCTGTTCTGCGCCCGCAGGTTGGGCGGCGCCGACGTCGACGTCACGCTCCTGGACCGCGCGGCGTGCCATGTCTTTCAGCCATTGCTGTACCAGTGCGCCACGGGCACCCTGAGCATCGGTCAGATCAGCCGGTCGCTGCGCCAGGAGCTGGCGCACCATCACAATGTCACCACTCTGCTGGGCGAAGCCTGCGACCTGGACCCGGACGCACGTCGGGTCACGGTGCGCCGGCCCGACGGCAGCACTTTCACCGTCGACTACGACGTCCTGGTCATCGCCGTCGGCATGCGGCAGGCGTACTTCGGGCACGAGGATTTCGCGCAGTGGGCGCCCGGAATGAAAACTCTCGACGACGCCGTCAGCGTCCGCCGCCGGTTGTTCGGCGCCTTCGAGATGGCCGAGACGCTTCCGCCCGGTCCCGACCGGGACGCCTGGCTGACCTTCGCCGTAGCCGGGGGCGGACCCACCGGGGTGGAACTGGCGGGACAGATTCGGGAGTTGGCCACCCGCACGCTGGCCCAGGAGTTCCACAGCATCGAACCCGAGGACGCCCGGGTGATGCTCTTCGATGGCGGCGAACGGGTGCTGGGAACTTTCGCCCCGGCGCTGACCGACAAGGCGACGCGCATCCTGGAAGACCTCGGCGTCGAACTGCACCTCGGGGTGCACGTCACGGATGTCCGCCCCGACGGCATCACCGTGACATCGAAAAGCGGTGGCGCTTCGCAGGATTACGCGGCGCGGACCGTGCTGTGGACCGCCGGTGTGGAAGCCGTGCCCTTCGCCCGCCGGGCCGCCCAGGCGCTGGGCGCCTCCACCGACCGCGCGGGGCGCATCGCGGTGGAGGCCGACCTCACGGTGCCCGGTCATCCCGAGGTGTTCGTCATCGGCGATCTCGTGGGCCGGGACCACCTTCCGGGAGTTGCCGAGAACGCGATGCAGGGCGGTCTGCATGCGGCCGCCTGCATCCGAGGCGATCTGGACGGTAAATCTCGCAAACGGTACCGCTACCGGGACCTGGGTTCGGCGGCCTACATCAGCCGCGGACACGCGATCCTGCAGGTCGGCCCGATCAAGGTGGCAGGCTTCCTGGGCTGGGTGGCTTGGGGTTTCATCCACATAGCGTTCCTGACCGGGGTGCAGAACCGGATCAGCACAGTGGCGTCGTGGCTGTCCTCGATCTCGCGGTCCCGTCGCAGCGACCGGACTTTCACCCTGGGCAGCACCACCTCACCCGAGCATCCCTACGACTGGCTGAAGTTGATGCACCCGCACATGATTCAGCGACGCGACGAGCAGGAATCCGCCTGACCCAAAGGCCACCGCAGACCGGAGTCTGCGGTGGCCTTTGGGCTCGAAACGGATCAGTACGTCGGGACGAACACGCCGTTGACCCAGACGCCCCAATGCTGCCAGCCCTCGTCCCACACCTGCGGATTGCCCTGCGCCCACAGCGGGTCAACCGGCTTCGGCGGCGCCCACGCCGGTGGGGTACCAGTGCTCGGCCCGGCCGGCGGCACCGGCGGCGGCGTCCAGCCCGGCTCCGCCGTTGCAGTGGCAGCGCCGACGCCCATCGCTCCCGCGGTCAGCCCGCCCAGCACCGCTGCTCCGGCAAAGACCTGCTTCCATTTCACGGGGACCACTCCAATCCCGGGTCTGCGACGACCCGCATTCGCTACGACAGGGTTCTACTAACCGGATCGCAGCGTCGGTAAACACCTGTCAGCAATGATGGACGGTATGGAGTCGACCCGTGTGGACCGCTGGTTGTGGGCGGTGCGCCTGACCAAGACCCGGCCGGACGCCGCCGAGGCCTGCCGCGGCGGGCACGTCCGCGTCAACGACCGGCCCGCCAAACCCTCGACGATGGTGTCCCCCGGCGACACCGTCCGCGCCCGTCTGGGTGACACCACCCGGATCGTCGAGGTGGTGCAGGTGATTCAGAAGCGGGTCGGCCCTCCCGTCGCCGTGACCTGCTATCTGGATCGCACACCTGCGCCTCCCCCGACGCCCTATGTTCCGGTCGCGGTCCGCGACCGGGGCGCGGGCCGGCCCACGAAACGTGACCGGCGGCTGCTGGACAAATGGCGCGCCGGCCAGATCTGAGTGCGACGATGACGGCGTGACACGTCTCGCCCACGTCCTGGCCCTGCTGGGTGTCATCGCGGTGCCCGTCGTGGGCTGGTTCGTGCAGGACTGGTCGGGCGCCACCACGCTGGCGGTGTACTGGTTCGAAACCCTGGCGGCATGTGTGTTCATCTCGGCCAGGATCCTTGTCCACCAACGCTGGTCACCGCGCCGCGGCCATTTCAGATATCAGGGGCCGAGTTCGGGCGGCCGCAGTGGGCAGGTTGCGTCGTTCGTGTCGGGTTTCGCCCTGGTCAGCTTTGCGTTCACCGCGGTCCACGGTGTGTTCCTGGGTGCCATCCTGTTCCTGTTGAACCACAACGGTTACGGGCAGCTCGCCGCGATCGAGTGGCGCAGTGTGGGCTTCGGTTGCCTGACTGTGGCGCTCCTGCTCGCGTTCGACTTCGCCGTAGACCTGCTGACCTTGCGGCAGTGGACGTTCTGGCAGCTGGAGCAGGTGGCCAACCAGGCCCTCAGCCGCGTCATGGTGGTGCACCTGACGCTGATCATCGGCTTCATCGGGATCGCGGTCACCAACACCTCCTCGGCGTTCTTCGGGGTGTTCGTGGTCCTGAAGAGCCTCGCCGCGCTCAGCGGCGTGGTACCCCAATGGGAACCGGCGGTGGCCCCGAAGTGGCTGAGCAACATCATGAACCGCGTGCCGAATGTGCACCCGGGCAAGAAGTTCGAGGACTTCTGGGCCAAAGACCGTGCCGACGAGCGCGCCCGGCGGGAGCGCAACGAAGAGCCATGGGTGGCCCGCCGAAGCTAGGTGGTGTCGAAATCGGCGGTGGCGGCGTTGTCGCGCTGGGCGGCGAGCTCGATGAGCCGGTTCGACACCGCCTCGGTGACCAGTGACCACGCGTCGGAACCGAGCACCAGCCGTCGCGGCGGGTCATCGTCCTCAGTGGCGCGAATGATGGCTGCCACAGTCTTTTTCGGGTCGTCGGTCATGTCCTCGGGCGCGGTGGGAGGCCGGTCGGCCGGGCCGCCCCGATAGGGTTCGCTGACCGGAACCCGGGTGGCCGCATCGAAGAACCCGGTGCGCACGACGCCCGGTTCGATGAGGGTGGTGCGGATTCCGAACGGCTCGACCTCGACGGCCAGCGAGTCGTAGAACCCTTCGATACCCCACTTGGTCACGTGGTAGAGCGAGAATGCCGGAAACGTGATGTGCCCACCCATGCTGGACATCTGCATCAGGCGGCCGCC
The DNA here is from genome assembly GCF_057656995.1 of Mycobacterium sp. Soil_C_30. Lineage (NCBI taxonomy): Bacteria > Bacillati > Actinomycetota > Actinomycetes > Mycobacteriales > Mycobacteriaceae > Mycobacterium > Mycobacterium sp. Soil_C_30. Next base: position 121,612 of record NZ_JBDGJH010000016.1, read on the forward strand.
GCCCTGTGCCCGCAGATGCGGCACCACGGCACGCGCGAGTTGGATGGAGCCGGTGAGGTTGGTGGCAATCATCTGATCGATCTGGTTGTCGCTGAGGTCTTCTGCGACGCCGAACACGCCGTACCCCGCGTTGGACACCACGACATCGATCCGGCCGAGTGCCCTGAAGGCCTCGTCGACGACGTGGCGCACCGCGGTGGTGTCGGTGACATCCAAGGGCCGTCGCCACAGCCGATCACCGAATCGTGCCGCCAGGTCGTCGAGTTGCTCCGGGCGCCGAAGCGTCGCGGCCACCGTATCGCCGCGTTCGAGCACCTGCTCGACGAGTTCACGCCCCATCCCGCGGGATGCACCGGTGATGAACCAGGTCCTGCTCATGTCACTCCTCCTGTCGGTGTTCTCGACCAACACAACCAGCCCGGCACCGCCAACAATCCATTCGCGGTATGACGGTTGCGAGTGTTAGCCATAACGAATACGCATGGGTACTGTGAGCTGATGGCCGAGCTGAACCTGGAGGGTCTGCGGGTGTGCCGCGAAGTCGCATCACTCGGATCGTTCAGCTCCGCGGCGCGCGCACTCGGGTACTCCCAGCCCGCGATCTCGCGGCACGTGGCCGCGATGGAAGACGCCGCGGGTCACCAACTGTTCGTGCGTGAGGTGCGCGGGGTCAGCGTGACCCCGGCCGGCGCCGTCCTGGTGGAACACGCGGCACGCATCCTGGGTGCCGTCGACACCCTGCGGCACCAACTGGGCGGCCTCGGCGACCGGCTCGCCGGGCGGGTGGCCGTCGGCGCGTTTCCCGCCGCGATGTCGGTCCTGCTCCCCCGCACGGTGGCGCGGCTGGCGACCGAGCATCCCGGGCTCACAGTCGGTCTCGCGGAAGCGTCCACCCCCACGCTGCTGCGTGATCTCCGCACCGGTCGACTCGACATCGCCGTCATCGGGGTTGGCGCCGGACTTCCCGACTATGACCTCGAGGGGCTGGCCACCCACCGGGTGTATGCCGGTGATCTGTGCGTCGCGGTGCCGGACGACCACCGGCTGGCCGGATCACGCGAGGTGGCGGTGGGTGAACTGGCCGGCGAACCGTGGATCGCCGGGACCGGGTCGACGGGTGATCCCCAGTTCGCCGCATGGCCGACCCTTCGCGAGCCGGTGATCCGCTACCGGGTGCGGGCCTGGCCGGCGCGGCTGGGCCTGGTGGCCGCGGGCCTGGGCGTGTGTCTGCTTCCGGAGATGGCCGCTCCGTCGGTGCCGGACGGTGTGACCACCGTCCGTGTCGAGGATCCACAGTGGCTCGGTCGCCGCACCCTGGCGCTCACCCCCACCGATGCCCCCGAGGCAGCGCTGGCGGTGGTGGCGGCGTTACGAAGCGCCGCAAGCGGAATCACCGGCGAATCAGACTGACGGCGCAGCGACCTCGGCCTCCCACCGCGCTCTCCGTTGTTCCTCGGACTGCTCCCACCACGGTGGGTCACCACGTTCGCCGAGCGCCACTTTCGCCGCCTGCACGCCGGCCCTCGAGGAGGGCTCTTCCTCGGTGCCCTTGGTTCGGCGCACCTCTCGGCGCCAGGCCATCAGGATGCGGGTCAGCTCGGCGCGCCTGGCTTCGGGTATGGCCGGATCCGTTGCACGCCAGCGCCGGCCGTCGACGACGATGTAGCGCCCGTCCTCGGTGTGGGTCATGGACACCGGTGTCCTCCTGGGCCTGTGTTCGGGGTCTCCCCGGTGTACCCATCCCGGCGCAGGGAGACTCCTCAGCGCACGACTTGGCGGTGACCTGCATCGAGTCGGCGAGTCCAGCCGCGTCCGTCCAGATGTTCCAGCAGCGGGATCGCGACGCGCCGGGTGGTGTCGAGCGCCTGGCGGGCCTGACTGGTGGTGAACGGCTGAGGCAGGGCGGCCAGCGCACGCATGGCCAACGCCGGAGCCGTCGGCAGCAACACCACACCGTCGCGTAACCGCAGCACCCGCCCGGCCCGTTCCGCGGCGGCCAGCTCACGCGCCCCGAGCTGCAACGCGGCCAGATCGTAGGCTTCCGGGGCGTGAAACGGCGCCTGACGCAACCGGGCTTCCAGCTCGGCGATGGCAGACTCGGCCGGGCCCAGGTGGTCGTCGGCGCCCGGCAACCGGATCCGGCCGTTGTGTTGTTCGAGGCCGGCGCCGCTGATCACGGTATTCAGCAGGGAGATGTCTGGGAGAGCCAGCAGATCCCCGGCCGCCCCCCGCGACAGTCCCCCGGACAACGGGTCTCGCTGCGCCAGCTGCTGCACCGCGGCGTGAAGCTGCTGCTGCCAGGCGGTCAGAGCCGTTGCGTGCACCCACCAATCGCCGAGCACCACAACCTGCTCTGGCACGCCGGTGTGCTCGGTGAGTACACCGAGCCGGCGCAACAGGCTCGAATGCGCCGCACCGCGCCGGGCGATTTCGGTTGCGATGTCGCCGGTGCTGTCCAACCGCGACAACGACACCGCACGACGCGCGCTGTCACCGCGTCGCTGCAAGACCGGCGGGTCGGCGTCGAGAACCTGCGCTCCACCCACCACACGGCGGCTGCCGGGGTCGCGCAGCACCACACGATCACCGGCCACCAACGGCAACGCCTCGTCGAGCGTGAGGCGGGCGTGGTTGTCGTCGAACACACGCATCCTGGCCGGGACGGCCGCAGATCCCACATGCAGCACCACGTGCCCGGGCGCCTCGGACAGGACATCGCCCGTGGTGCGCCGAACGTCGAGAACCCCTGTGCGCAACCATGAATCAGGGGTTAAGAGGGTGTCGCCCCGCCGGATGACCTCGTGGGGCACGCCACGGAGATTCAGTGCAACTCGATTCGTCGGGCCGAGTTCAGAACAGGGGACGCCCCGGCTCTGCACCCCGCGGACGGTGACGGTGCGGATGTCGTTGCGCCCGAGCAGTTGCAGTGTGTCGCCGCGGGAAAGTGTTCCGGCCGTGAGTGTTCCGGTGACGACGGTACCTGCGCCGGCGATGGTGAAGGACCGGTCCACCCACAACCGGACCCGCGCCGTGGGGTCCGGCTCAGGCACTTGCGCCAGCACCCCGTCGAGAGCCGCCCGCAGATCGTCGAGGCCGGTGCCGGTCTTCGCCGAGACCACAACCGCGGGTGCGTCGTTCAGGCCGGTGTCGGCGAGTTCGGCGTGCACCCGGGCCAGCACCTCGGCCACCCGATCGGGGGCCCGGTCGGCTTTGGTGATCACCACCAAACCGTGGCGGATGTCGAGTGCGGCAATGGCGTCACGATGGTCACCGGATTGCACCTGCCAGCCCTCGTCGGCGGCCACCACAAAACACACCACCGGTGCCGGACCGAGACCGGCGAGCGTGTTGCCGAGGAATCGTTGATGACCAGGCACATCGACAAAGGCCACGTCATGTCCGGAAGGTGTTACCGTCCAAGCAAAGCCGAGATCGATGGTGAGGCCGCGGCGACGTTCCTCCTCCCACCGGTCGGGCTCGATTCCGGTCAAGGCACGGATCAGCGTGCTCTTCCCGTGGTCGACGTGACCAGCGGTGGCCACGACGAACCCGCTCACTTCTCGAGCGCTGACCGTACGGCGACCAGCAACCGGCCGTCGTCGGCCTCGGGGATACACCGCAGGTCGATCAGGCACGCCCCGTCGTGCACGCGGGGCAGCACCGCCGGATCCCCCGCCCGCAGCGCCGCCGCGGCGGCCTCGGGTAGCCGAACCGCCCATCCGTGCAGCGGCACACCGGGTGCTCCCCCGCCGCCCACCCGGCCGTCGTGCGCTACCACGGTGGCGCCCACAGCGTCGGCGAGCGCCTGCGCACGCGCGCGCAGCGCCTCCGGGTCGGCGTGCAGTGCAGCAGTCACCGGAGATGTTCCCGCTGTCACGGTCGCCTCGACGGCCGCCAAGGTGAGTTTGTCGGCCCGCACCGCCCGCGCCAGTGGGTGTTTGGCCATCCGCGCCACCACGTCGGCGCGGCCGAGCACGATGCCGGCCTGCGGCCCGCCGAGCAGTTTGTCGCCGCTGGCGGTCACCAGATCGGCACCGGCGCTCAACGAGGTGAGAGCGTCGGGTTCGTCGGGCAGCGACGGGTCAGGCGCCAGCAGCCCGCTACCCAGGTCGGCCACCAGTGGAATACCCTGCGCCGCAGTGATTTCCTTGAGTTCGGGCAGTTCCGCGGCGGCGGTGAACCCATCGACCCGGAAATTGCTCGGATGCACCTTCAGGACACATCCGGTGTCGGGCCCCAACGCGTCGAGATAGTCACGCAGGTGAGTGCGGTTCGTCGTCCCGACTTCGCGCAGTCGCGCTCCGGTGGAGGCGATCAGGTCGGGTAGTCGGAACCCCGCGCCGATCTCGATCAATTCGCCGCGGCTGATCACCACCTCACGGCCGGACGCCAGCGCCGTGGTGGCCAGCACCAGCGCGGCCGCACCGTTGTTGACGATCAGCGCGTCGTCGGCGGCCGGGCAGGCGTCCAGCAGGGCTTGCCGGGCTGCGACGCCGCGTTTGGATCTGGCGCCGCTGGCCAGGTCCAATTCGACGTCGACATACCCGCTTGCGGTGATCAGCGCCTGGACTGCCGCCGGCGCCAAGGGGGCCCGCCCGAGATTGGTGTGCACCACCACCCCGGTGGCGTTGAGGACCGGACGCAGGCTGGTGACCCGATGATCGGCGACCGCCGCCGTCACGGCGGCCGTCACCTGGTCCGGCGCGAGATCGCCCCGGCGCGCCCGCTCCTGGGTGTCCCGCACGAGGGCGCGAACGGCCTGTTCACCCAACGTTGTTCGGGCCGCGCGTACGGCGGGCAGGGCCAGCAGTTGGTCGGTGCGCGGGATCCGCCGGCGCGGGTCGGGCTCGCTCACATCCCTCCTCCGGGCAGTGCTGCGGCTTCTGGCGGAGGCGGACGGGAATCGAACCCGCCAGACCGAGATACTCGATCTCACCGGTTTTGAAGACCGGGGGGACCACCAGGAACCCTGACGCCTCCGTGCTCAAACGTAGTCGGCCCGGCTTCTAGACTTTCAGGGTGACTCGGCTTACTGGCTACGCGCACGGCGGGGGTTGTGCCTGCAAGATCCCTCCCGGTGAACTCGAGGAGGCGGTACGCGGCCTGACCGGGCAATCCGGGGACAACGTACTGGTGGGGCTCGACGACGGCGACGACGCGGCTGCGGTTCTGGTCGGCGACATCGCGGTGCTGTCGACGGCGGATTTTTTCACCCCGGTGGTCGACGACGCCTACGACTGGGGTCGCATCGCCGCGGCCAATGCGCTTTCCGATGTGTACGCCATGGGTGGTCGGCCGGTGGTCGCGATCAACCTGGTGGGGTGGCCGCGGGACCTGTTGCCGATGGAGCTGATGACCGAGGTGCTGCGGGGCGGCCTTGCGGTGGCCTCGGAGGCGGGTTGCCCGGTGATCGGCGGGCACTCGATCGACGATCCCGAGCCGAAGTACGGCATGGCGGTCACCGGCGTGGCCGACCCGTCGCGTCTGCTGCGCAATGACGCCGCGGAGGTGGGTCTGCCGTTGACCCTGACCAAACCGTTGGGTGTCGGCCTGCTGAACAACCGCCACAAGCAGACCGGCGAGGTGTTCGAGGAGGCCATCGCCTCGATGACCGCGCTGAACCGGGAGGCCGCCGAACTGGCCGTGGCCGGCGGGGTGCGCGCCGCGACCGACGTCACGGGTTTCGGATTACTGGGACACCTGTACAAGTTGTGCCGGGCCTCGGGTGTGGGAGCGGTGATCGACCGCGCCGCGGTGCCGGTTCTCGACGCGGCACGGGTGGCGCTGCGCGACGGGTATGTCTCGGGCGGGACCCGGCGCAACCTCGACTGGGTGCGACCGCACCTGACGACCGGCGCGGAGGTGTCCGAGGACGATCTGCTGGTGCTGGCCGACGCGCAGACCTCGGGCGGGCTGCTGGTGGTCGGTGAACTGCCGGGTCATCCGGTGATCGGGCAGATCGTGGCGGGTTCGGGTATCGAGGTGCGGTGAGTAGGTTCACCGGTGCTATGCCGGGGCGCAGCTGAGGGTCACGATGTCGCCGTCCAGCGGAGACGGCGGCAACCGTGGGCTGCGTCGGTCCCGAGGGTTTCGGCGCAACGGAAGTACCCGACACAGCTGAGGGCGCTGACCTGCCCTCTGCTGCCAGCCGACGACGACCGTCAGGTGCGTCTGGCCATAGCTGCGTGATGAGGTGCGCTGATCAGGTGGCGGTGGTGATGGAGTCGCCGGTCTGGCCGGCGGCGCGGCGGGCTGCGAGCCTGCGCTTCTGCGGTTCGATGGTGTAGCGCGGATCCCGGGCCGATTCGAGACCGGCCTCGAACACTCCGAAGCGGGTGAGCGCCGAGGCGGTCATCAACGCCAGCCCCGATGCTGCTGCGACGGCACGGTTGCGGCCGCCGAAGAGTGTGCCCAGTCCGCCTGCGACAACCAGTCTTTCGCTCCATTTCAACATTCGGCCGGGTGCGCCGTGGTGCAGCGGTTCGGCGGTCACGGGGTCCATGTTGCGTTCCATCACCTTCATCGCCACCAGGTCGCCGACCACACCCAGGACGGCAAGGCGGCGGGCGGGTCCGGTTTCCGAGACCGGCGTGGTGATCATCGCCAGACCCGACGCGGCCAGACTTGCCGAGCTGACGAACACGAACGGCAGGTGGCGGTGCCCGGCGTTCCAGGTGGGAGTGGCAGTGTCGGCCAGCAGCACCGCCGTGTAGACCCCCAGCGGTGGGGCGAGCGCGGCCGCCCCCAGACCGGCGGGACCTTCCACCGCCTGCAGCACACCGCGCAGCGGCCCCAGCGGTAGCCGCTCCCCCGTCATCCGGTCGATCTCGGCTACCGCCGCCACGCCCGCGCCGGCGCTGAAGGTGGCCAGGATCCACGAGCCGACACTCATCGGTGAGGTCAGCTTGATGGTGCGCAGCATGTTGACGAACCGTTCGGGACGGCCCAGGTCGGCAACCAGTGCACCGGCGCTGAGCGTCACCGCCGCCAGCGCCGACAACCGGGCGTTGCGCCGCAGCGTCGGCCGGCCCGTCAGTTGGGCGCCGGCCCCCAACAGCCCGGAACCGGCAGCGACGCCGCCGAGGAACAGGTAGGCGGCCACTTCGTGTCCCCACGGTGCCGGCTTGACCACGGGACGCCCGTAGTACGAGGTGAATTCGACCTCGGGCACCATCACCGACTCGTCGCGGCGGCCGCCTTTGCCTTGGCGTCTCCTGCGGCGTCTGCCGCGCGCGGGCTCCGGTGGCCGCAGGCTGTCGAACTCCGAGGTGCTCACGAGCCACCCTTCCAGAACGCGAACGCCGCTGCGGCGAACATGCCCGCACCGGCGACGGCCGCCCGTTTGAACATCGACACCAGATCCGCGGTGGGCACCCGCGGGTCCGGCGGCAGACCGTACACCTCGGGTTCGTCGAGCAGCAGGAAGATCGAACCGATGCCGCCCACTCCGTCGTTCTCGTTGGCGCCGTAGAGCCGCGCCTCGGTCTGCCCGCGGGCATGCAGCAGCGCCACCCGTTCCCGGGCCTGGGCCACCAGGTCGTCGTGGTCGCCGAACTTGATGGATGTGGTGGGGCAGGTCTGTGCGCAGGCCGGGGTCTGGTCCTCGATCAGCCGGTCGTAACAGAGCGTGCATTTCTGCGCGACGCCCCTCACCGGTTCCTTCTCTGCGGCATTCGGTCGTTGCGCATCGGAGCGCTGCGCCGGTGGGGTGTACGTGCCGTCCTTGCGCCGCTCCACCACACCGAACGGACAGCCCGCCACGCAGGTACCACAGCCGTTGCACACATCGTCCTGCACCACCACGGTGCCGAACTCGGTGCGAAACAGCGCCCCCGTCGGGCAGACATCCAGACACCCGGCGTGCGTGCAATGCTTGCACACGTCGGAGGCCATCAGCCAACGGAACTCAGGGGTGTCGGGGATCTTCGTCTCCGCCGGCGCACCCACGGCGGGCATGCCCAGGCCGATCAGCTGCCGGCCCGATTCGCGTGCCTCGTCGATCCGGTCGCGTGTCTGCTCGATGAACGCCACATGCCGCCAGGTGCTGGCCCCGAGCTGGCCGGTGTTGTCGTAGGACGAGCCCAGGATCTCGAGGTCACCGTCGAGCGGGTTGCGGTTCCACTCCTTGCACGCCACCTCGCAGGCCTTGCAGCCGATGCAGATCGACGTGTCGGTGAAAAATCCCTTGCGCGGCTTGGGATCCGGCCACCGCGCGTCACCGGTGGGATCGGTAGGTCCGGCCAGCTGGCCCATCAGCCCTCCCTCGTCGGGTCGGTGATCGTCGTCGGTTCGGTGAGCCGGGTATTGCCGGTTTCCGTGGTGATACCCGCCCGCGACTGATACTCCTCGATCAACCTCAGCATCGCCTCACCCTGCGGGCGGCGGCCGGGCTGGATATCGCAGGAGCCGGCTTTGGATTCCTGGATCTGCACATTGGGATCCAGCGTCAGGCCCAGCAGGTCATTGGCGGCATCACCACTGACCACCGCGTCGCCGCCGACACCCCAGTGATACGGCAGACCGATCTGGTGCACGGTGTGGCCGCCGATGAGAAGCGGTGTCATCCGCTCGGTGACCAACACCCGGGCCTCGATGGCCGCGCGGGGCGACACGATGGTGGCCCACCCGTACGGCTCGAGCCCGCGCTCGGCTGCCAGTTCCGGTGACACTTCGCAGAACATCTCCGGTTGCAGCTCAGCCAGATACGGCAACCACCGGCTCATCCCACCGGCCGTGTGGTGTTCGGTGAGACGGTAGGTGGTGAAGACGTACGGGTAGACCTCCACCCCCGGTTCCCCGGCGCTCGGTGCGCTGAGATTGTCCTTGCGCGGGAACATGATTCGCGACGGGCTCTGTTGCTGCGGGTACAACGCGTTGGCCACCGGCGACTCCTGTGGCTCGTAGTGCGTCGGGAGCGGCCCGTCGATCATGCCCTTGGGCGCGAACAGCCAACCCTTGCCGTCGGCCTGCATGATGAACGGGTCATCCCCCGAAAGCGCCGCCGAGCCACCCAGATCCGGGTCGGGACGTGCGCTCGGGGCCCGGTCCAGCGGGAAGTCGGGCACGTCATCACCCACCCAACGGCCCATTTCCTCATCCCACCAGATGTAACGCTTGCGCTCGCTCCACGGTTTTCCGTCCGGGTCGGCGGAGGCACGGTTGTAGAGGATGCGGCGGTCGGCCGGCCATACCCAGCCCCATTCCCGCTGAGCACGCGTCGGCCCACCCTGCGGTACCCGCCGGGCGGACTGGTTGACACCGTCTTGGAACACCCCGGAGTAGATCCAGCAGCCGGCAGCGGTAGACCCGTCGGCCCGCAACTCGGGAAAGCCGGCGACCAGCTTGCCCGCGTCGTCCCCGGTCAGGTGCCGGCCGTTGATCTCCGCCAATACCGCCTCACCGTCGGGTTCACCGTGCTCGTCGACGGGATAGTCCCAGGTGAGGTCGAGCAGCGGACGGTCCCGCTGGTCGGTAGAGCCGGCCAGCCGCGCCCGGATACGGTGGCCCAGTTCGATGAAGAACTCCAACTCGCTCTGGCAGTCACCCGGCGGATTGACGGCCTTGTGCCGCCACTGCAGCATGCGCTGGGTCTGGGTGAACGTGCCCGCTTTCTCGACGTGGGTGGCCGCCGGAAAGAAGAACACCTCGGTCTGAATGTCCTCGGTCTTGAGTTCACCCGAAGCGATCTCGGGGCCGTCCTTCCACCAGGTGGCGGACTCGATCATGTTGAGATCGCGCACCACAAGCCATTTCAGGTGTGACATGCCGAGGCGTTGCATCCGGCCGTGCGAAGAACCGACCGCGGGGTTCTGCCCCAACAGGAAGTACCCCTCCACCTCGTCGTCGAGCATGGCCATGACGGTCTGGTACGTGCCGTGTGGGCCGGTCAGGCGCGGCAGATAGTCGTAGGCCCAGTCGTTGTCCTCGCGGGCGGCCTCACCCCACCACGCCTTGAGCAGGCTGACGGTGTAGGCGTCGGCGTTGGCCCAGAAACCCTTCTGCTTCTTGGAACCCACTTGTTCGATGTAGTCGGCGAACGTGTTGTGCGTGCCGGCTTTCGGCATCGGGAGATAGCCCGGCAGCAGGTTGAACAGCGTCGGGATGTCGGTGGAACCCTGGATGCTGGCGTGCCCGCGCAACGCCATGATGCCGCTGCCGGGGCGGCCGACATTGCCCATCAACAACTGCAGAATGGTTGCGGTGCGGATGAATTGGGCGCCGAGGGTGTGCTGGGTCCAGCCCACCGCGTACGCGAAGCAGGTGGTGCGCTCACGGCCGGAGTTCTCGACGATCGAGTCCGCCAGGTAGTGGAAGTCCTGCACCGTGATACCGCACACGTCGCGCACCATCTCCGGGGTGTAGCGGGAGTAATGCCGTTTGAGGATCTGGAACACCGTGTGCGGATCCTGAAGGGTCTCATCGCGTTTGACGCGGGCGTGTTCCAGCGCGGGTCCGGCGTTGCCATGGGCGTCACCCGCCGCCCGCTCGGAGGCGTTCGCGCCGGATTCATGCCCCCCGCCGGGCTGTTCGATGGTGCCGTCCCCGTCGTCGTGACCCTCCTCCTGGTAGGCCCACGACGACATGTCGTACTGCCCGGTCTCCGGGTCGAAGCCGGAGAACAGACCGCCGAGATCCTCGGTGTCCTTGAAGTCCTCGTTGATCAGGGTCGCGGCGTTGGTGTAGGCGACCACGTACTCCTTGAACCACAGGTCGTTGGTCAGCACATGGTTGATCAACGCACCCAACAGCACCACGTCCGAGCCGGCGCGGATCGGAATGTGCTTGTCCGACACCGCCGATGTGCGGGTGAACCGTGGATCGACATGGATGATCCGGGCACCGCGCGAGCGCGCTTCCTCCACCCACTGGAAGCCCACCGGATGGCACTCGGCCATGTTGGAGCCCTGGATGATGATGCAGTCCGCGTTGGCCATGTCCTGCAGTGACTGGGTGGCGCCGCCGCGCCCGAAGGAGGTTCCCAGACCGGGAACCGTGGCGGAGTGTCAAATACGGGCTTGGTTCTCGATCTGAACGGCGCCGGCGGCGGTGAACAACTTCTTGATGACGTAGTTCTCTTCGTTGTCCAGCGTCGCCCCGCCGAGTGCGGCGATCCCCATGGTGCGGCGCAGCAGGTTGCCCTTCTTGTCGATTTCCTGCCAGGCGTTACGGCGGGACTCGATGAACCTGTCGGCCACCATGTCGATGGCCTTGTCGCGGTCGATGCGCTGCCACTCGGTGGCACCGGGCGCGCGGTAGAGCATGTGGATCTGCCGTCCCGGCGAGTTGACCAGCTGCTCGCTGGCAGATCCTTTCGGGCAGAGCCGTCCCCGCGAGATCGGCGAATCGGGATCACCCTCGATCTGCACCACCCGTTCGTCCTTGACGTACACCCGCTGTCCGCAGCCGACGGCGCAGTACGGGCACACGCTCTGCACCACGCGGTCCGCCGTGGCCGTACGCGGAGTGGCCGCACGCGTGCGTTTGGACGTCACCGCAGGTCCCCGTCCCAACAGATCGCCGGACTTCAGTTGCCGCAGTACCGGCCACTCGAGGAAGAACTTCGGGGCTGCCATGCCCACAAAGCTACTCTGCGCACCTGCTCACCTCCCATGCGTCGCGCCCGGATTTCGCGACGTGTCGAAAGGCGATCGGTGTCCTTGACGGCGGGCGAGCGCGCGCATTGACTCGAGACATGAGTCAGCAGTTACAGGCCGAACTGCGAAGAGCCGCCGAAGACGGCGACGAATCCGCCGGCACCGCCCTGAGCGACCGGCCGATCCGGGAGCGGCTCGAAGCCGCGATCCTGGCGCTGGCCGTCCACCGCGGTCCCGACAGCAGTACCTGCCCGTCGGATGCCGCCCGCGCCGTCGGGGGTGATGATTGGCGCTCCGTGATGGACGACGCGCGGGAGATCGCGCGGGATCTCGCCAGGTCCGGCGACGTCGAGATCACGCAGCGCGGCGAGGTGGTGAACCCGGACGCCGACTGGCACGGGCCCATCCGAATTCGCATCACGCGGCGCTGAGCTGGTTACTGCGCGCGGCATTGGGTATCGAACCGAACATGACGTCGCCAGAGCCGACAGACCGGCAGTCCGAGGAGAGCACCGGCGAGACCGAGGTCCCGCCCGCCAATCCCGCTTATGCGACCCCTCCGCCCGAGGGTCTGCCGGACGCCGACACCGACACCGACACCTAGACCAACACCTAGACCAACATGGCGAGCCGAACGGACCTCAGCCCGCGCGGGCCGTGACCGTATCGGGCTCGTCGTCGTGAACCGACTTCAGCGTGCCGTGCGGATGGTCCGAGGTCTTCTCCGACCGCAGGTCCACCGGCAGGTCACGTACGTCCACCATCCGTCGCATCCAGAGTCGGGCGGGTTCTTCGACCACGTGATACAGCAGCGCCGACGCCAGCAGGGCGCCGAGCACCAGCCCCGCGACCACCGCCTTGGCCCACACACTGGGCACCAGGACGATCTCGAACTGGAGGACCGCCCAGTTCCAGGCGGTGTGGATGATCTCGTGGACCATGTAGAGGCTGAAGGAGATGTGCCCGAGGTAGACCATGGGCCGCAGTGCGAGAAACGCGGGCAGGCTGCCCGCGCCGATCGCCAGGGCCACCACCAACGGCACGAACAGCACGTCGACCAGTCCGGCAGCGTCGTAGATCCTTGGATTGGGATGTGCGTCGAACCAGTAGAGCAGGCCGATGATGCCCGCCGTCAACAGCAGTGCCGACCACCCGGCGGCCCGCCGCGACCGGTCGCCGAGCCGCAGTTTGCGCACCGCGGCGCAGGCCAGCGCGCCGGCGATGAACTGCATGACGATGCGCGGTAGCCAGCTCCACGGGGTGTAGAAGAATCCGCTCGCCAGCAGCAACAGCGTCGGTGGCAGCGAGGCGACGACGGCCAGGACCAGCAAGCCCCGTCCACGGGTCACGTGCCCGATCCGGTAGATCACCAGAACCACGGCCCCGAACAGCAGATAGGCCAGCCACTCGGCGCTGATGGACCAGGCGGGCCCGTTCCAGCTGGTGCCGTCGAAGAACGGTTCGAACCAGAGCTGGAGGAGGAAGAACTGCCGCAGGTAGTTGCCCGCGGTGAGCTCGCCGGCAGCTTCGGAGGGAATGTGGCCGACGTACAGCGTGAAGATGATCCACAGTGCCGCCAGGTGCATGGTCACCAGGTAGATCGGCCAGACCCGTGCCAACCGCAGCCACAAGAATCGCAGCGTGGACTTGGTGGACCACCGTGGGCCCATCTTGTCCAGGTAACTCCAGGTGAGCACGAAGCCGCTGAGGATGAAGAACAGGTCGACGCCCTGGGCGCCGCTGTTGAGGATCGGCGCCAACGCCGAGCGGAAGCCGGGCGCGGCCTGCTCGAGCAGCGGCCGGAAGTGGAACAGCACCACCCACAGGGCAGCCACGATGCGCAGGCCGGATAGGGCTTTGATCTCTCCGGTGCGCACAAGACTCTTTCGTGAGGGACTCTGCCGATTACGTTCCGTACTGGTGAACGACGGGGTGGCACGCTCTGCGCAACAACACCCGACAGTGTTTGGAGGTTACCAGCGCGGCCGGGCTCTGGCGGTGAGCCAACGCCTGTGAGGGTGCTGCGAGCGGCGTTTGTGGCGGACATCACCGCTGTTCAGGAGCGGTATGACGACAACCGGCCGGCCCGCCGCGCGCCCGGGGGTGTCGGTCAGCCGCTCAGCTGGTCGGAGCGACCGGCCGCCAATCGCGACCACTGCGCAGTGGGGCGGCCGTCGGTGCGGAACTGCTGGCCGGCTGTCTCGATGGACCGCGGCCACCCGGCAGGTGAGTCCTCCCAGGTTTCCTGGCGGCCATAGACAGTCAGGTCGAGCAGGTGATAGCTGGTACCGCCGGCCTCGGTGCCCCGGCCGGTGTTCCAATACGTTTCGAACACCCGCTCACCGTCACGCAGATAGGCCGCGTACGCACCGAAGTGACGACCGCCCAGCAGCGTCGCGGCCGACTCGCCCCGCAGCGAGTACCACGGCATCTGCCACCCCATGAAGTCGCGATACCGGGCGCTCTCGTCGTACGGGCCCTGGCAGAACGTCGCGTAGGTGACGTCGCGGCTGTGGAGATAGGACAGTTCGGTGGCATGCCCGGTGAAGAAGGTGCAGCCCTCGCACTGCTGCGCGGCGGGCTTGCCGTCGTGCCACATGTGCAGATACACCAGCAGTTGGCTACGGCCTTGGAAGACCTGGTGCAGCGACACCGGGCCGTCGGCGCCCACCAGGGTGATGTTCGCGTCGACTTCGACCATCGGGAGCCGGCGCCGGGCCGCCGCGATGGCGTCACCCTCGCGGGTATGGGCCTTCTCGCGCTCCAGCAGCTGATCCAGCTCGGCCTGCCAGGCGGCCCGGTCGACGACGGCGGGCAGTGGGCGGTGTGTGTCGATGTTTCCCATACAGACACAGACCGATGGGCACACCGAAAGTCACCGGTCTAGTTGCCGACCCCGTTCAGCAGATCGTTGTCGGTGAAGGCGCCGCGGTATTCCGCGGCCGGATGCGAATCCGGCAACCGGTCACCGCGGCCCAGCAGCTTGTGACGCAAGGTGCCGGACTTCTCGGTGGCGATCAGGCCGCGCTCACGCAGCGTCGGGAACAACCGGTCCGCGACTTCCTGGAAGGAGCCCGGGACGGTGGCGTGGTAGACGTTGATGCCGTTGACGCCGGCCTCGCGCCACTCCTCGAGGTAATCCGCGATCTCATCCGCGGTGCCGACCACGCGGTTGGCGCCCTCCATCACCCAGGCGAGGTCGCGGATGGTGGGCTCGTCGTTGCCCGAGGACTCGGCGGCCCAGCGGGCGTAACTCTTCACCCCGGTGAACTCCCCCAACTCGCTCAGCGGCGTGTCGAGCGGGTGACTGCCCGCATCGATACCGGCATCGCCGAGGGCATGCAGCGCGATGCCCTCCAGATCGAGGTACCGCTTGATCTCGTCGTTGCGCCGTACCGCCTCGGCGTGAGTGTCACCGATGACGAACGACAGACCCTGGGCGAAGGTGATGTCGTCGGGGTCGCGGCCGTTCTGCACAGCCAGGGCCCGGGTCTCGGTGGTGAAGGTGTGCGCGGCTTCGGGGTTGGGGCTGCTGATGTAGACGCCCTCGGCGTTGCGGGCCGAGAACAGCTGCCCCGCGGGCGACGAACCGGCCTGGAACAGCACCGGGGTGCGCTGCGGCGACGGTGAGGAGAAGTGCGGGCCTTCGACCTTGTAGCGCTTGCCGACGTGGTTGATCTTGTGGATCTTCGACGGGTCCGAGTGCACACCACGCTCTTTGTCCTGCACCAGGCCGTCGTCGTCCCACGATCCTTCCCAGAGCTTGTAGGCGACCTCGACGTATTCGTAGGCCCACTCGTATCTTTCGTCGTGCGCGAGCGTGCCCTCATGGCCGAAACTGCGGAACATGTTCTCGTTGAAGCTCGTCACGATGTTCCAGCCGAGGCGGCCGTCGGTGTAGTGATCCAGCGACGACATCCGGCGCGCGAAGTCGAACGGGTGGTCCTGGATGATCGAACTGGTGAACACGATGCCCAGGTTCTCGGTGGCCGCGGCCAGCGCCGAGGCCAGCACCGAGGGGTCGTTCACCGGGATCTGGATGCCCGCCTCGACGGCCTTGCGCCAGTTGCCGTTCCACGTCTGACGCAGACCGAAGACATCGGCGAAGAACAGCAGGTCGTAACCGGCCTTGTCCACGGCGGTGGCCAGCGACGTCCAGTGCCGCAGCTCGTTGAACTTGTGGTTCTGCGCTTCCGGTGCCCGCCAGAGCCCATGCAGCACATGGGACGCGGTGTTCATGACGAACGCCGAATAGTACAGCGGGCGTTTGGAATCCGTCACTGGCCGATCGGTCCCAGCGTGTCGCGGATCAGCGGGTTGTCGGTGGTCTCCAGGAACTCGGCGATCTTCGGGTCCTGGAACGTCTCGATGAGCTTCTGCACGTTCGGCTCGTCGAGGTGCTTGTTGCTCACCACGAGCCCACCCTCGCTGCCCTTCGGTGCGGGATGCCGCGCCAGGATCTGCTCTTCGGTCAGACCCGCGGCGTACACGTCGGAGATGTGGACGGTGACCGCGTCGACATCGGCAAGGCTGCGGGCCAGCTGACCGATGGGCACCTGGACGAATTCGTAGTTCTTCGGGTTGGACTCGATGTCACCGAGCTGCGGCAGACCCTCGATGGTGTCCTTACCCGGCTTGAGGGTGATCTGGCCAGCCTCGGCGAGATCCAGCAGGGCGATGGCCTGGCCGGCGGGGTCGTCGCGCAGCGCGATACTTGCGCCGTTGGGCAGCTCATCCCAGCTGCGGTAGTTGTTCGAATAGGTGGCCTGGTCCCAGGTGAACGTCGGTGCGGCCAGCGTCAGTTCGAAGCCGTTGGCGGCGATGGCGTCATTGAGGAAGGGCTGGTGTTCGAAGAAGTTGCCCGCCACGTTGCCGGCGTCGACGGCGCGGTTGATCTCGATCAGGTTGTCGATCTGGACCGGTTCGATGGTGATGCCGTGATCAGGAGCCACGTCCTCGGCGATGAATTGCAGCAGGTTCTCGGCGGCGATGTCGGTGCTCCACGTCGCGACCTTGAGGTTGGTGCCGAACGGCTGGTCCGAGTTGGACGTGTTGGCGTACACGATGCCGCCGACGATCGCGACGACGGCGACCACCGCGCCCGCGATCCACGGCCACCGGTTCTTCTTCTTGATCTCGAGGTCGACGCCACCGGCGCCCGACGTGCTGGTGTCACTGGTCATGATTTTCCTAACGGGTGAGTGCGGCGACCACACGGTCACCGACGAATTGGACGACCTGGATGGTCACGATCAACGTGATCACCGTGGCGATCATGATGTTGTCGTCGAAACGGTTGTAGCCGTAGGTGATTGCGAGGTTGCCGATACCGCCTGCGCCGATGGACCCGGCGATCGCCGAGTATTCGATCATCGCGATCGTGTTCACCGTCAGAGCGCCGGCCAGAGCGGGCAGCGCCTCGGACAGTTGCACTGACCGGATGACCTGGACCGCCGAGCCGCCGGAGGCCCGGCCCATGTCGGTGACATCGGAGCGCACGTCGCGCAGCGCGTTCTGCACCAGCCGGGCGAAGAACGGCACTCCGGCGACGGTCATGGGCACGATCGCCGCGGGTATGCCGATGGTGGTGCCGACGATGAACCGGGTCACCGGGATGATGGCGGCCATCAGGATCAGGAACGGCAGCGAACGTCCGATGTTGACGATGGTGTTGAGCACCCGGAACACCCGTGGATCCGGGAACAGTCCCAGCTCGGAGGTGTTGTGCAGGATGATCCCGACCGGTGTGCCGATCAGCACCACCAGCACCATGGTGACCCCGACCATCACCCACGTCTGGCCGTAGGCGGGCAGCAACAAGCTGGGGACGTTCGCCCAGGGGGTGTTGAAGTCCTCGACGGCGAGCAGAGTCGTCACGCCAACACCTCCGCCACCGGGGCGGTGGTGGCCCGGACGTGCAGACCGCGGTCGGTCAGGTAGTCCTTGAAACCTGTTGGTGCAGAAGGAGATATGGCCAGGACTGCACGTCCGACCGCGATCCCCCGGATCGATTCGACGCTGGCGCTGAGCACGCTCACCTTGGCGTCGGAGATCCCCGGCGCCGTCTGGATCGACGTCAGCCAGTCCAGCGGCACCTCGCGGGACGCGTACGAGACCTCCCACACCTCGCCGCCGCCCTGCAACGGCACGCTGGGCCGGTCCGGGAGCAGTTCGTGGGCCAGCAGCGAGGTGGGATCGAGGATGACGTCCTCCACCGAGCCGCTCTCGATGATGCGGCCTTCGTCGATGCGGGCCACCGAGTCGGCGATCTCGCGAACCACTTCCATCTCGTGGGTGATCAGGATGATCGACAGCCCGTACTCGTCGCGCAGATGGCTCAGCAACGCCAGGATCTGCTTGGTCGTCGTGGGGTCCAGGCCCGAGGTCGCCTCATCGGACAACAGGTTCGACGGACCCAGCGCCAGTGCCCGGGCGATCCCGACACGCTGCTTCTGGCCGCCGGAGAGTTGGGCCGGGAAGTATTCGCTGCGCTCCGTGAGGCCCACCCGGTCCAGCAGTTCGGCGACACGCTTCTGAATGGACGCGTCGGTGGCGTGCAGGTACTCCAACGGCAGTGCCACGTTCTGCGCGACCGTCCGGCGCCGCAACAGCGGCGCCGACTGGAAGATCACGCCGACACTGCGGCGCGCGGCAAGCAACTCGGCGCCCTCGATCCGGGTGAAGTCCTTGCCGTCCACCCGGACGGTGCCGCTGGTCGGGCGCTCCAGAAAGCTCACACACCGCGACAGGGTGCTCTTGCCCGCACCGCTGGGGCCGACGACGGCCAGGATCTCGCCGCTGCCGACGGACAGGGAGATGTCGTCAAGCACGGTGCGATCCCCGAACCGTTTGGTCAGGTTCTCGATCTCGATCATGGAAGCTCTCTTGTTTCACAGATATGCCGGACGGCGAAGGGAGGGGGAAGCGGTCGTCCGGTCAGACAGCGGCTCAACGTACGCAGCCGCGCACGAGCCGAGAAGAATAGGAATCGTGCTGATCTGAAGTTGGCTCCCCGGCTCGGCCGCAATACCCCGCTGACGTGCCCGAATCGCTCCGGGGTGAGGTGAGCCACAGCCACCTCCCGGTCACGGGCCGACTAGGATCACCCCCGGGGGTCATGAAACCAACTGCAATGAAACGGGATTGAATGGCACGTGACCCGTTGAAAGCACGCAGCCCGAGATTCGGGGTGTGGGCCAACGTCCACGGCACCATGGCCGCCCTGGGGCACCCCGAGGACCCGGTGGATGCGTCCTGGCCGCGGGTGCGCGATCGGATCCTGCTGGCCGAACAGCTCGGCTTCGACACCACGCTGATCGCCCAGCACACCATGAACCCGCTCGACGAGTCGCTGGACCAGCTCGACGCCTGGAGTGCTGCGGCCGCGAAACGGATTGGCTCCATTGCGGTTCGGGATGGCCGCATTCGTGGTCACCGCGCCCACACAGCGCGAGGCCGCCGAGCTGCTGCAGTACTACTGGGAACTCAACGCCGCCGACAAGACCGGCGACGGGGACACCATCGACCGGTTCATCCGCGACACCGACCCCGCCTCGGTGATGTGGCAGCGGCTGCGGGAACGTCCGCACGTCGGACCCAACGGCGGTACCGCGGCCGGGCTGGTCGGTGACTACGACACCGTCGCCGCCCGTATCGTCGACTGGTACACCGGTGGGATCGAGACTTTCATGTTGGCGTTCCAGCCGTTCGAGGATGAGATGCGGCGCTTCGCCGCGGAGATCATGCCGCGGGTGCGCGAGTTGGTGAAGAGATCGGAGATTGCGTCGTGAGTCTGAAGTTCCACTGGTATCTGCCCACCCACGGTGACACCACTGCCATCGCCGACAACCGTGGCAGCGCGGCGTCGCGGTCGCAGTCACATCTGGAGCCGTCGCTGGAGAACCTGACCGCGCTGGGCCGCGCTGCCGAGGACCTCGGCTTCGAAGCGGTGCTCACCCCCACCGGATCTCACTGCGAGGACTCGTGGATCGCGACCGCGGCGCTGGCCCAGCACACCCGGCGGTTGAAGTACCTGGTGGCGTTTCGCCCCGGTGTGCTCTCGCCGAGTCTGGCCGCCGCCCAGGTGAGCACCTACCAACGGTTCACCGGAAACCGGTTGGCGCTCAACATCGTCACGGGCGGCGACGACGCCGAGATGCACCGCTACGGCGACCAGGTCGACAAGTCGGCGCGCTACCGCCGCACCGGCGAGTTCCTCACCGTGGTGCGAGGGATCTGGAACAACCCCGAATTCTCTTTCCGCGGTGAGTTCTACGACGTGGCCGAGGCCAGGACGGCCTATCCCATCGAGCATGTGCCCACCATCTACTTCGGTGGCTCCTCCCCCGAGGCCATCGAGGTGGCCGCCGAGCACGCCGATGTCTATCTGACCTGGGGTGAACCGCCCGAGCAGGTCGCCGACAAGATCGGCCGGGTCCGCGCCGCGGCCGCGCGCCATGGGCGCACCCTGCGGTTCGGTCTGCGACTGCACACCGTGGCCCGGCCCACCCACGAGCAGGCCTGGCAGCGGGCCGAAGAGCTCATCGACGGGCTCTCCGCCGAGCAGGTGCGCGCCACTCACGAGCGCTACCTGGCCAGCGGTTCGGAGGGCCAGCGCCGGATGGCGGCACTGACCACGGGCGATCTGGTGGACGCCCGCAGCCTCGAGGTCCATCCGGGCCTGTGGGCCGGGCCCAGCCTGCTGCGCGACGGCGCCGGCACGGCCGCCACCGGCAGCTACGAGGAGGTGGCTGCGGTGTTCGAGGAGTACAGCCGCCTGGGTATCACCGAGTTCATCCTGTCGGGTTATCCGCAGTCCGACGAGATCCAGCATGTCGGCAAGGGTGTGCTCCCCCTGCTGGCGCAGCGGCGATCAGCTGCCGCTGCCGCCCACCTCAGCGGGTAGCGGCGGACGGTCATCGACCGGCGTCGGAGTCGTCTGCGCCCCTGACGGCGCTGCCGGCGCTGCCGTGCCGTGGAAGTCCAGCATCGTCTCCTCGCGAATGGTTCGCGATCCGCTGCTGATCACCAGGTCGGTGGAGGTCACCGTGTAGGTGATGCCGTCACGGGTGGCGGCGTAGGCGCCACTGCGCGAGGTGGCGGGCAGGATCAGCCGGGCACCGTCGCGGACCCGAACCCCGCGGTACTGCAGCCCGTCTGCCGTTTCGCAGATTGCCACCCGCGACCCCGCGGTACTCCCGAACACCACCGTGTCGGCTACCGAGGCGCACCGAGCCGTCGACTCGAGGTAGCCCTGGCCGTCGAACGGCGGTGCCGCATGCGCCGGGCCGGCACCAGCCCATAGGGCAGCCGAACACGCGGCGGTCGCCAGGGTTGTCGGTAACACGCGGGAGGTAGCCATCGCTGTCCAAGACATCACACGGGCATTCCCCACGCCAGGTGGCACCCCGGCACCCCGACCCGATCGTTAGCCGATCGCAACACGGGGGTTATCGGCCCGGCGGTGTCAGCAGTGACTCCCAGGACTTCTCGGCGGATGCGCCCGCGGCCAGGTCAGGGCGCCTCTGCACCGTGCCGTCCGGCGCCAGGTAGGTACCGGTGCCGGGGTCGTATTCAGCGATGGGCAGTTGCGGTACCGGCTGCCCGGGCAGCGTGGCGTTGGGATCACCTTTCCAGTTCATGCCGTCGTTCAACGGAACATAGGTCTCGGCGCTTTCGCACATCGCCACCGTCGGCGCCCGTTTCCCCGGCACCGTCTGGCACGGAATGTTGCGCACCCCACGCACATTGAACATCGAGTCCTGTGGGATGCGGCAGTACAGGTCACCCGCAGGCCGGTCGGGAGCATCCTCGAGTGCGGGTGCACGGCGCTGCTGGGCCGGCAGGAACCCGGTGGTGCACGGCGGCGGCAGATTGAAGTTCAGGTTGAAATCGAGGTACCCGCCGGGAGGAAGGCCGGTGCCGTGGGAGGGCACCCCGAGTTGCTGGAAGATCGCGGTGCCCTGTGGGAACAGCACCAGGATCTGCTCGAGACTCGCCTGATAGGCCAGGGCGACCTCTCCGACACTCACCAGGTTGGCCAACAGGATCGGCACGGTCGGTCGCACCCGATCCAGCAGTGCCCGTGTCTCTTCAGCGGCCGGGCCGCCGCCCCGCAGCACACCGGCCACGGCGGCATCACTGCCCCGCAACTGCGCCGTGACGTCAGCGACATGCGCCGACCAGGCCTGGATCGCGGCAGCGGTGTCGCCCTGGGAGTCCAGTACCGGAGCCGACTGGTCGAACAGCGCGGTCAGGGGGCCGAGGTTGTCGCGGGCGTCGACGGCCAGCGTGGTGGCACCTCTGATCAGTCGGTTCAGTTCCGGACCCAATCCGCCTACAGCAGTGGCGGATTCGTCGATGGCTGTGCGCAGATCGTCACCGGGGATGGCCAGCAGACCGGCGTTGGTGGCTTCCAGCAGTTCGTTGAGATCGGCGGGGATCGTGGTGCGGGCCAACGGGATCACGTCACCGTCGCGCAGCGGTGGCGCGCTTTCGGAGCGCGGTAACAGGGCCACGTACTGTTCGCCGACCGCGGACTGGCTGTGCACCTCGGCGTCGAGATCCGACGGAATGTCGACATCCGAGCGCAACGCCAACACCGCTTCGACACCGGTGGCGTTCAGCCGGACCTGCTCGACGCGGCCGACACCCACGCCGCGGTAGGTGACGTTCCCACTCGGGTACAGCCCGGCGGTTTCGGGCAGTTGCACCACCACCTCGTATTGCCCGATGCCCACCATCGCGGGCACTTTGACGTAGTTGACGGCCATCACCACGGCGGCGGTCAGCCCCACCACCAGCAGCACCGCGAGCTGTATCCGGGTGCGTCGGGTCAGTCGCATCTCAGGGACCCTGCACAGCTTGGTAGGGCGCTGTCAGCGGATTGCCCGCGGTGTACGGGCTGGGCTTCTGCCCCAGCGTGCGGCCCCACTGCAGTTCCAACTCGGTCAGGTCCCCTTCCCAGCGGGTGCCGGTGAACAGTGACGCGTCCAACCTGCTCAGCGTGAGATCGATGGCCAGGGAGAGGTTTCCGTAGTCGCCGCGGATCCAGTTCCCGATGGTCTCCTTGGGCCACGGGAAGGTGCCCAGATGACTCAGTGAGCGCGTCATCGCCGGGCCCGCATCGGCCAGTGATTTGAGCACCGGAGCCAGATCCTCGAGCTCACGGATCAGCGCTTCTTTGGTCAGGTTCACCGAGTCTGCGGTGACCGCGCTGAACCGGCCGAACTCGTCCAGGGCTTCGGCGAGGTGGTCGCGTTGTCGGCCGAGCACCGCCAACGCGTCGGGGATGGTGCTCAAGGCGCGGTCCACCACCGGCTGCTGGGCCGCAACCTGCCCCACCAGACCGTCGAGACTTCCCATCGCAGCGGTGATGTCCTCGCTCTGCGCGTCGAGATGACCGAGGAAGGTGTCCAATTGTGTGATGAGCGTGTGCAACTCGCCGCCTCGGCCGGCCAACGCCGTGCCCAGGGCCTCGGTGAGATCCTGCAGCCTGCCTACTCCGCCGTTGTTCAGCAGCGTCGAGATGGCCGCCAGGGTCTGCTCGGTGGATGGATAGGTGCCACTGGACGACAGCGGGATCAGCGACCCGTCGCGGAGCCGGCCGGTCGCGGCAACGCCGTCCGGCGGCGCGAGTTCGACGTGCAGTGACCCGAGCAGGCTCGTCTGCCCCACCGTCGCGATGCTGTTGGCGGGCAGTTCCACGTCGCCGTTGAGCTCGATGGTGACCAGTGCGTGCCAGCCCCGCCGCTCGATCCCGGTCACGTTGCCGACGTTGACATCACCGACGCGCACCCGCGAGTTGGGCTGGATGTTGGACACGTCAGGCAGTTCGACCTGGATCTCGAAGGTGCCCGCGCCGCGGCCCTCGGTGCCCGGCAACGGCAGCGAGTTCACCCCGCGCCACGAGCCGCAGCCGGTGAGCACCGCCAGAAACACTGCGGCACAGAGTATCCGTCTCACGATCCGGCTCCCGGCATCATCACTTCGGGCAGACCCTGCTCCGGCCGCAGCCAGTCCTCGCTGTAGGTGATCTCGTTGGGCCGGGCCTGGGTTCCGACGAACGGGTTCACCCCGATGGGCGGGAAGTTGTACTGGCGGTTCTTGATGATCGGCGCCAGGTACTGGGCGCACAGCTTCGCCGATTCTTCGGCCCCTTTGCGGGACGCGGCCTGGATGGCCCCGCAGATGAACGACACCGGGTTGGCGAAGTTGTTGACCACCAACGCGCCGCTGAGTGAACCCTGGGCGGGCTGGTAGATATTGATGAAATTCGACAGTGCGGTGGGGGCGATGTGCAACGTCTGCTTGATATCGCCGAGGCTGGCGGTCAGCGCCGAGGTCACCGAGGTCAGCGAATCCGCGGTGACACCCAGGTTTTCCCGGTTCTGGGCGACGAAAGACCGAACGTCGCCGACCACGTCGTCGATGGCGCGGGTGGCGGCCCCGATTTCGTCGGGATCGTCGGCCAGGGTGGCGGTGACGGCCGCCAGGTTCTCGTTGAGGTGTGCCATGAGATCGGTGCTGCCCTGCAACGCCGAAACCAGAGCCGCGAGGTTGCGCACCGTGGCGAAGATGTCGCCGCTGTGGTCACCCAGCGCCGACAGGGTTTCCGACAACTTGATCAGGGCGTCCCTGGCGATATGACCCTGGCCGCGCAGATTCTCCGCGGTGGTGCTGACGAACGCCCCCAGCGTGCTGACACCGCCGGGCTGGGTGGGTTGCAGCGATTCGGTGAGCTTCTGCAACTGGGCTCGCAGGTCATCCCATTCGACGGGGACCGCGGTGCGGTTCTCCGGGATGACACTGCCGGTCGCCAGTTGCGGCCCGTCCAGATAGGCCGGGGTCAGTTGAATTGCCCTGGCGCTCACCAGGGCCGGCGAGATGATCACTGCGTTGACATCGGCGGGGACCGGGTACTGCCGGCCCACCCAGAACGTCACCTTGACGCGCTGCGACTCCGGTTCGATGCGCTCGATCCGTCCCACCGGCATTCCGAGGATCCGCACCTCATCACCTTCATAGAGCCCGGTGCTGGACGGGAAGTAGGCGACGACCTCGGTCCGGTCGGCGGCTCCGGGTCCGGACACCACCACGATGCCGGCGACCAGACAGGCCACCAGCAGCGCCGCCAGTGTGGCTCGCTTCGTCATCGGGGACCAACCTGCGGCTCGGAAGACTGGCTCGGCAGCAGCACATTCGGGTCGAGCCCACGTTCGGCGAACGCGGCATCGATGAACGGTTGGACGAACTGTCCCGGAAGCAGATTGGCGACATAGGACTTGAAGAACGGGCCCGAGGACACCGACTCGGTGAGCGACATCGTGTAGCTGTTGAGCCGCCTGATGGAATCCTGCACTTTGTCGCGCCTGCTGTCGACGATCGCCAGCACGCCGTTCAGTTTCTCCAGCGCCGGGTGGAACTGCTCCCGGTTCTCGGCGATGAACGCCTTCAGTTGGGCCGCCAGGGTGGTGATGTTTCCCGCGATGGTGTCCAGCGCGTCGCTCTGGGCCCGCAACGCGAGCAGCAGCGACTGGGAGTCCCCGATCAGCCGCACCACATCGTCGGTCCGCTTCGCCAGGACGCTGGTGGCGTGGTTCGCATTGGCCAGCAGCGTTCGCAGGCGGTCGTCGCGCCGGGCCAGGCTCTCGGAGAGCCGGGACACCCCATCGAGTGCGAATCTCAGTTCGGCCGGGGTGTTCTGGAAGGTCTGCGCCAGCGTGTCCAGCGAGTCGGACACCGACGCGGTGTCGATCCCGTCGACGGTGTCGGTGAGTTCGGCCAGCGCGTCGGGCAAGTCATACGGTGAGGTGGTGCGGTCCTGCGGAATGGTCTCAGCCAGCGGCTGTTCACCCCGGGTGGTGATGTCGAGAACCCTGGCACCGAGCACGGTGTTGGTCTTGATCGCAGCCTCGGAACGGTCACCGACGAATACGGAATCGTCGATGTCGAAGTGCACCAGCACTTTTCCGTGATCGAGACGCATCGCGGAGACTTTGCCGACCTCGAGCCCGGACACCTGCACCGGCGCGTCGACCACCAGGCCGCCGATCTCACCGAAGTACGCCGAATACGTCTCGGACCCGGAGAGCAGCGGGATCCGGTCGTAGTTCAGTGCGGTGAGCGCGACGGCCGCGGTGACGGCGACACCGGCGGCGCCGACCAGGACCGGGTTGCGTTCGGAGAAGGGTGTCATTTGGGTGCGCACCGCCCGGTGTCCTGGCCCGCCAGTTTGATGTAGGTCGGTTGGCCGCCTTGGCCGTTGACCTTCAGTGACAGATCACAGAGGTAGAAGGTGAAGAAATCGCCGTAGAGACCCTGCCGGCCGAGCATGCGGTAGGCGTCGGGCAGCGTGTCCAGGAAATTCTCCAGATACTCGTGGTCGGCGACGGCGATGCCCGCGACTCGGTCGGTCTCGGTGATGTTGCGCTGCAACGGCTCTCGGGCGCGCGCCAGCAGGTCGGTCACGGTGGCCGCGGCGGCGTCGGTGTTCGCGATCGAATCGGCGATGTCGGTGCTGCGCCCGGCCAGTCCGGCGACCAGATGTGACAGGGTGGTGACCGCCTTGTCGAACTGTGTGCTCTGCGCGGTCAGGCTGCCCAGCACGGTGTCGAGATTGGTGATCACCTGTCCGATCAGCGCGTCGCGGTCGGCGAGTCGGTGCGAGAACTCGGCGGTATGCCGCAGCAGGGAGGACACCGTGGCACCGTGGCCCTGGAACGCCTGGATCAGTTCGCCGGTCAGGGCATTGACCTGATCGGGGTCCAGCGCCCGGAACAGCGGTCGGAAGCCGCCGATCAGCGCGTCCAGGTCCAGCGCAGGTGCGGTCTGGGCGACGGGGATGGTCTGGCCCGGGTGCAGCCGACCGGTGTCGCCCGCGCCCTCTTCCAGTGCCAGATAGCGGCCGCCGACCAGATCGGAATACCGCACGACAGCGCGTGTTCCGTGGGTCAACACCACGGTGTCGTCGGCGGTGAAGGTCACCACCGCCGTCCCGTCGCGACGCAGGCTGATGCCGGTGACCTTGCCGACCTCGACGCCGGCGATGCGCACGAAGTTGCCGTCCTCCAGCCCGGAGACGTTGTGGAATTCGGCGTTGTAGGAGTGTGACGGGTCGAAGCGCAGCTCGCCGAACGCCGCGATGAGGGCGAACAGGCCTGCCAGACAAACGGATACGAAGACGGCGAGCCACCGCGCCGCTTTACCGAGGTTGTTGTTCATCTCTACCGCGGTCCTGGCGCGGGTCCGGCCGGCGCGGGGTCACGCACCACGGGCGGTTCCGGCACCGGACGCGTCACAGGGAAGTAGTTGGCCCAGCCGGGGAATCCGATACCCGGGTTGGTCCGGATGTCCTGGCCGGTCCCCCACCCGGTGTTGGTGACGAGTTGGCGGACGGGGTACTGCTCGGTGACCAAGGGCAGCGATCCGCAGCCCGGTCTGCCGTCGGGGCCCCCCTTGGCGGCGACGATCGGTAGGTGGTCGGGATAGCGATACTGGTCGTCACCGAGGAGCAGGCCGGCGTCGAGCATCGCGGTGCGGCCGTTGCCGCCCGTCACGCGGTAGCCGTCGCCGATACCGCTGAGCTGTTCGACCGCCCCGAGCAGGGTGCACGTGTAGATCGGGTCGTACTTGTGCAGCAGGTCGGTGGTGGGCTCCAGCACCGTGATGGACCGAACCAGGTTTTCCTGGTTGGGCGCGAGGAGGTCGATCCCGGCCCGCGACAGCCCGGTGACCCCGACCAGCAGGGCGTCGAGGGCGGTGGCGTTGGCGGTGATGGTGGTGCTGGTGACACTGAAGGCCTCCAGCGTCCGCAGGATGTCCGGGGCGGCCGCGCCGTACGCGTCACTCGCCCGGCCCAGGGCCATCAGATCCCGGCGGACCACCTCCGCTCGTGGATTGAGCTCGGCGAGAACCTGATTGGAGGCGGTGATGGCCTCGCCGATGGGCTCTCCGTGACCGCGGAACCCGTCTGAGAGCGCGGATATGATGGCGTTGAGCTTGGCGGGATCGACCTGGTGGAGCAGTTGGACGAGGTTGTCGAAGACCGTGTTGGCTTCGGTGGTCACGTTGCGTGAGCGCAGCACCGCACCCGCGGCGATAGCCGTGGCACTCGGGTCGTTCGGTATCACCAGATCGACGAACTTGCCGCCGAAGGCGGTGGTGGCCTTGATCTCGGCTTCGACGTTGGCGGGGATGTACTCGATCTGCTCCGGATCGAGCTCCAGTGCCAGCGTGGCCGACGACCGGCTACCGTCCACGTCCACCACCCGGCCGACCTCGACGCCGCGCAACCGGACCTTGCCACCGGGTTCCATCACCAGCCCGGACCGGTCACTGGTCAGTGTGACGGGCACGCTGGGGCGCAGGGAACCGCTGAACATCGCGGCGGTGAGCGCGATGAGCACGACGAAACTGGTGATGAGGGCCGACGCCCACAGACGAGGATGCATCCGCTATCCGGACAGGTGGAAGTTGCCGGACTGCCCGTACACCGACAGTGACACCACCAGGGTGATGAAGACGACGCCGATCAACGAGGCACGCACCGCGCGGCCCACGGCCTCACCGACTCCGGCGGGCCCACCGGTGGCGGTGTAGCCGTAGAAGGTGTGGATCACCATGACCACCACCGCCATCATCACCGCCATGCCCAGTGACCACAGCAGGTCGGTCGGGTTGAGGAAGGTGTCGAAGTAGTGGTCATACACGCCGGTGGACTGGCCGTAGACCAGGGTGGTGCCCACCCTGGCGGCGATGAAGGACATCAGCACACCGATGCAGTACAGCGGGACGACCACGAGCACGCCGGCGACGAGTCGGGTCGACACCAGGTACGAGATGGACCGGATTCCCATGACTTCCAGGGCGTCGATCTCCTCGGAGATCCGCATCGCTCCCAGTTGCGCGGTGGCGCCGGCGCCGATGGTGGCGGCCAGGCCGATACCCGCCGTCAGTGGGGCGATCAGCCGGACGTTGAGGTAGGCGGAGGTGAACCCGGTGAGGGCTTCGACACCGATGCCGGTCAGCAGGCTGTAGCCCTGCACCGCGATCAGGGCGCCGGCCGACAATGCGAGAAAGCCGACGATGACGATGGTGCCGCCGATCATGGCCAGGGCGCCGGTGCCCAGGCTCATCTGGGCGACCAGGCGCAGGATCTCGCCGCGGTAGTGGGCCAGCGCCTCGCCGGTGGAACGCATCGAGCGGGCGTAGAAGGCGGTCTGTTCGCCGAGTTGATCGAGGCCCCGCAGTACAGCGCTCACAGGGTGGCCTTGACGCCGACGGCGGTCACCACGACGTTGATGAGGTAGAGCGCCATGAACGCGAAGACGACGGTCTCGTTGACGGCGTTGCCGACTCCGGCCGGCCCGCCCCCGACGGAGATCCCCTTGTAGCAGGCGATCAGCCCGGCGGTGACGCCGAACAGTGCGGCCTTGATCAAGGAGATGACGATCTCGGGTAACCCGGTCAGCAGCATCATGCCCGCGACGAACGCCCCGGGGGTGACGTTCTGGACGAACACCGAGAAGATGAACCCGCCGGTGATGCCGACGACGGCGACGATCGAGTTCAGCAGGACCGACACCAGCGTCGCGGCCAGTACCCGCGGGACCACCAGCGCCTGGATCGGATCGATGCCCAGCACCCGCATGGCGTCCAGTTCCTCGCGGATGGTCCGTGCCCCCAGGTCAGCGCACATGGCGGTGGCACCGGCGCCCGCGACCACGAGAACCGTTACCACCGGCCCGATCTGGGTGATGGCACCCAGTGCGGCGCCGGTGCCGGAATAGTCGGCGGCACCGAACTCGATGAGCAGGATGTTGAGGATGAAAACCGCCAGGACGGTGAACGGGATGGCCAGCATGATCGTCGGCACGATGGACACCCGGGCCACGAAGTGGGTCTGCAGCACGAACTCCCGCCAGGCGAACGGCGCACGGAACATCGTCACGACGGTGTCCAGTGACATCGCGAAGAAGCCCCCCACCGCGGTGGCGGGTGTGGCGAGACTCGGCGGCATCACCCGCGAGACAGTAGCGCCTCGCCGGCGCCCGCGGGGGGCTACGTCCTTCCCAAATGCACGGGGCCCGTGCAGGTTTCGCGATCCTCGGGTGACGGTGGTCGCTCGCGCCGGACAACGTGGCGCCGGTCACCGTGGGGCGATGCGGTGAAATGCCGGGTGGCCGGGTGGTGACCAGGACTACACTCGGCTCCGGCGAACAGGCACAAGCGAGCTCGACGAGGAGCGTGAGCCCCATGGCAATCGATGCCGACGCAACATCTCAGACCCCGTTCGATCAGGAAGTGGCCGCCACCCAGCGCTACTTCGACGATCCGCGGTTCGAGGGCATCATCCGGCTGTACAGCGCGCGTCAGGTGGTGGAGCAGCGCGGCACCATCGTCACCGACTACCCGGTGGCCCGTGAGGCCGCCGCCGCCTTCTACACCCGGCTGCGGGAATTGTTCGCGCAGAAGAAGAGCATCACCAGCTTCGGGCCGTACTCCCCCGGCCAGGCCGTGGTGATGAAGCGGATGGGTATCGAGGGCATCTACCTCGGTGGCTGGGCGACGTCGGCCAAGGGCTCGATCAGCGAGGATCCCGGCCCCGATCTGGCCAGCTACCCGCTGAGCCAGGTCCCCGACGAGGCGGCCGGACTGGTGCGCGCGTTGCTGACCGCCGACCGCAACCAGCAGTACCTGCGCCTGCAGATGACCGAGGAGCAGAGGGCCGCCACCCCGGCCTACGACTACCGGCCGTTCATCATCGCCGACGCCGACACCGGCCATGGCGGTGATCCCCACGTCCGCAACCTGATTCGGCGTTTCGTCGAATCCGGGGTGCCCGGGTACCACATCGAGGACCAGCGGCCGGGAACCAAGAAATGCGGCCACCAGGGCGGCAAGGTCCTGGTCCCCTCGGATGAACAGCTCAAGCGGCTCAACACGGCCCGCTTCCAGCTCGACGTCATGGGGGTGCCCGGCATCATCGTCGCGCGCACCGACGCCGAGGCCGCGAACCTGATCGACAGCCGGGCCGACGAGCGCGATCAGCCGTTCCTGCTCGGGGCGACGAATCTGAAGATCCCGTCCTACAAGTCGTGCTTCCTGGCGATGATGCGCCGCTTCCACCAGCGCGGGGTCTCCGACCTCAACGGGCACCTGCTCTACGCGCTGCCCGACGGCGAGTACGACGCCGCCGAGGCCTGGCTGGACCGCCAAGGTCTGCTCGGCGTGATCGACGAGGCGGCTGCGGCCTGGCTGGACGGCCGAGCGTCCTCGATCGATGCGGTGTACGACGACGTGGAGTCCAAGTTCATCGACGCTTGGCAGGTGGATTCGGGGCTGCAGACCTACGGGGAGGCGGTGGCCGAACTGCTCGAATTCCGGGAACGGGAAGGCGAATCGACCGAGATGAAGGCGGCGGAGTGGCGGAAGTTCGCCGTTCACGCGCCGCTGTACACCGCCCGGGAGAAGGCCAAGGAGCTCGGCGCCGACGTCGCCTGGGACTGCGAGCGCGCCAAGACGCCCGAGGGGTACTTCCAGGTGCGCGGCGGCATCCCGTACGCCATCGCCAAGTCGCTGGCCGCCGCGCCCTTCGCCGACATCCTCTGGATGGAGACCAAGACCGCCGACCTGGCCGATGCCCGGGAGTTCGCCGAGGCCATCCACGCGGTGTACCCGGAGCAGATGCTGGCCTATAACCTCTCACCGTCGTTCAACTGGGACACCACCGGCATGACCGACGACGAAATGCGAGACTTCCCAGAAGAACTCGGCAAGATGGGCTTCGTATTCAACTTCATCACCTACGGCGGCCACCAAGTGGACGGCGTGGCATGTGAGGAGTTCGCCACGTCGTTGCGGCAGGAAGGCATGCTGGCGCTGGCGCGCCTGCAACGCAAGATGCGTCTGGTCGAATCGCCGTACCGCACCCCGCAGACCTTGGTCGGAGGCCCGCGCAGCGATGCCGCGCTGGCGGCGTCGTCCGGGCGCACCGCGACCACCAAGGCAATGGGTAAGGGTTCGACCCAGCATCAGCATCTGGTCCAGACCGAGGTGCCGAAGAAGCTACTCGAGGAATGGCTGGCGATGTGGAGCGAGCATTACCAGCTGGGCGAGAAGCTGACGGTGCAGCTGCGGCCGCGCCGGGCCGGGTCCGATGTGCTCGACCTCGGCATCTACGGCGAGGGCGAAGACCCGCTGGCCAATGTGGTGGTCGATCCCATCAAGGACCGGCACGGCCGCAGCATCCTCACGGTGCGTGACCAGAACACCTTCGCCGAGAAGCTGCGCAAGAAGCGGCTGATGGACCTGATCCACCTGTGGCTGATCCACCGCTTCAAGCCGGAGATCGTCTACTACGTCACCCCGACCGAGGACAACATCTATCAGACCGAGAAGATGAAGTCGCACGGGATCTTCAGCGACGTCTACCAGGAGGTCGGCGAGATCATCGTCGCCGACGTGAACCAGCCGCGTATCGATGAGTTGCTGGCTCCGGATCGTGAAGCGCTGTCGCGGTTGATTCGCAAGGACGACTAGACGCGGCTCACGAACCGGGCCGCTCCGTCGCCGGTGAAACGACCGGGTTCCACCGGGCGGCCCGACACAGCGAGCAGCAGATCGATCGCCCGTCCCTCGACTGCGGCACCGTTTCCGATCTCGACGTCGGCGTCGGTGGCGACCAGGCGAAGGGATTCGACCCGCTCGCGTCCGCCGCCGAAGCCGACGGCCGTCTTGGCTTGGTACTGCAGCGCTGCGACGATCGCGGTGTCCGGGTAGACCCCGGTGAGCCCGAGGGGACGGCGGATGTCCTCGCCGTGGACGATCGCCTCCACCAGCCGGGTGGCCCACGGCGCCGGCGGAGTCAGAGTGAGATGGGCGACCGCACGCAGCGTCGCCACTGTGTCCGCCGGGTTGCTCCGGCGTTCCCGTGCAACACCTTTGGCGTTGTCACGGTCGAAGTCGAAACGCGCCGAGATCATCCGGAGGACGAATCTCGACCGTGACGTCTTCGCGGTGTCCACGATGTGGGCCAGGACGTCGTGGACCGTCCAGCCCGGGCACAGCGACGGCGTCGACCATCGGTGGGCGGGCAGGTCCATCAGATCGGCGACCAGTCGCGCGCGCTCGGCATGCACCACCGGCCAGGATTCGGAGCCCATGGTGAGACAGACCATGGCTACCAACACAACTCATCGGCCCCGGGGCTGAGTGGCGATGATTCGGGTACTCGCTGCACGAGCGACTCGAGAAAGGAGTGCCCATGAGCGGGCCAGAAGGATCATCGGGTTGGGAAGTCGTGGTGGGGCGGGAGTACAACCCCGGCGACGCTTCCGATGGCGCAGAGGAGGATGTCCTCGTACAAGGACCCGAGCCCGAAGCTCGCCGAGTGTACTCAGACACCGTCGCCGTGGCGGCAGAACAACACTATTCGCGCGTCCTCCTGCGCTCCGGCGGTCAGATTGTGGAATCTTGGCCGCAAAAGGCCGGATGGACGTCCTGATGGTCCTAGACTTCGAGCCGTGCGAAGACTGTTCGCCATTCTGTGTCTGCTGGTGTGGATCCTTGGGGGTTTGACGCCGCACGGTGTGGCGGGGGCTGAGCCAGGTCCGGCGGCGCAGCGCATCGTCGTGAGCGTGCCCGAAGCTCGTTCGACGACAGGAACCCTCACCGCGTACGAGCGCATCGGTGACCGGTGGAGCGTCGTGCTCGGCCCTACCCACGCTGATGTCGGCGAGCTCGGCGTCGGCACCCCGGCCGACAGCGTCTTCCGCACCCCCGCCGGCACATTCCCACTGGGCCAGGCCTTTGGCCGTCTGCCGAATCCCGGCACCCGGCTGTCGTATTTCCAGACCGATGACTCCGACTGGTGGGACGAGCAACCGGGATCACCGACCTACAACACCCACGTGCGTTCGACGAAGCGCCCGTCCAACGACGCCGAGAACCTGTACAAGTCCGGGCCCATCTACGACTACGCGGTGGTGATCGAACACAATCCGCAACGGGTGCCGGGCCGGCAGGCGGGGATCTTCCTGCACATCACCAACGGCCACCCCACCTGGGGTTGTGTGGCGATCGGCCGCGCCGAGATGACCAGGCTGATGACCTGGCTCGATCCGGCCGCATCGCCGCGGATCACCATCGACGTCGGAGCCGGTGCGCCGGCCTGAACACCACCGATCGCCGTGGTGCCAACGCCGCGGCGCCGACGTAGAGTTCGCAGGATGTCGCAACTCTCACCGGAGGTGGTCGAGTTCCTGTCCGCCGGCACTCGGACCGGCATGCTGGGCTACCTGGCCTCCGACGGGCGCCCGCTGGTGGCGCCCGTCTGGTTCGTGGTCGACGGCGACCAGCTGGTGTTCAACACCGCCAAATCCTCGGCCAAAGGCAAAGCGCTGCAGCGCGACCCGAGGGTGGTGTTGACAGCAGACGATCCACACCCGCCGTTCTCGTTCGTGCAGGTTCAGGGAACTGCCGAACTCGACGAGGACCCGGGTGCGCTGCTGACCGTCGCCACCCGGATCGGCGGACGGTACATGGGTGAAGACCGCGCCGCGGAGTTCGGGAAACGCAATGGTGTGCCGGGTGAACTGATCGTGCGCGTGACACCGACCAAAGTCGTCAAGAGCTTCAACGTCGCGCACTGACGTCAAGTTTTGCGCTCCCCCGCGGCCGCCTCCAACCGCTCTTCGTAGGCCCCTTCGTCGCGGCCGAGTGCGATGGTCGCGGCCAGCATGGCCAGGGCCGTGAACACCAGCGCCACCGCTTCCAGCGTGCTCACCGACATGTCCTCGGAAAGCATGACGGCGCCGAGCGCCACGGCGACGACGGGTTCGAGTACCAGCATGGTGGGCACGGACGTCTGCAGGGCACCGGCGTGAAACGCCGACTGTTGCAGCACCGTCCCGATGACCGCCACCGCGATGAGCAGATAGAGCTCGGGTGAGGTGAGAATCGCGACGACCCCGGCATGGGTGGCGGCGTGCATGACGATCTTGGTCAGGACTGCCATGACACCGAACAGGACTCCGACGACCACCGCCAGCAGCACCGCTCGCGGGGTACCCGACACACGCACCGCCAGCGCCACCAGCGCCACCACGAACACCGTCGTGCTGACACAGAGCATCAGCAGGGTCTTGGTCGGGACCGCGTATTCGCCCGGCTCGGTGCGGGCGAGCAGCACGAAGATCGTCAGCGCGATGGTGAGCAGGATCGCCCACAGCCACTCACTGGCCGACACGCTGCGCTGCGCGAGGCGGGCGCTGAGCGGCAGTGCGAACAGCAACGCGGAGACCAGTAGCGGCTGCACCAGGATGAGCGAGCCGTGCGTCAGCGCGGCCGCCTGGAATCCGTAGCCGATCACGGCGGCGCCGGTTCCGGCCCACCACAGCGGTCGGCGCACCAGCGTCTGCAACATCACCGGGCTGACGCCCGCCTCGGGCGGAACGTCGATGGTGGCCCGCTGGCGCACGACGATGCCGATCGCCATGAACACCGCGGCCAGGAGCGCCGCCACCACGGTCAGACTGTGCGTGACCAACGTGTTGTCATCCTTTCCGGCACTGACCGGCAGGGCGGGTTAGTGCCGGAGGCTCAACCGTAATCGGTACCCGCTCAACCTTCGACGCACACGCGTAGCGCGGGCCGTCATGGGCATCCTGTCGGCGTGGAAACCACCGAGTACGCCCCCGGCCGTTCCGCCGACCTGTACGGCACTGCCTCCGACCCGACCACCTTGCTCTGGCACGGCATGCAGACCGACGCCCGCGCCGCGGTCGCTCCGCTGGCTGACCTGCTCGCGGGCCACGGGGTCGCCGTAGTGGTGCCGGATTGGAATTCCCACGCCGCCGACGGCGGCCGCAACGACTTGCTGGCCTCGGCGGCGTTCGCGCGTGAGCGCAGCGTCGGCGGGGCGTTCACTCTTGTCGGCTGGTCTCTCGGTGGCGCCGCCGCGGCCGGCTTGACCCTCGAGGCCGCCCGTCACGGGATGGCCGTCTCGCACACGGTGTGCCTGGGTGGCGCCTTCACCGCCGCCGACCCGATCTCGGGGCGGGTGCTGGACCGCGACCTTCCCGCCCACGACGACGGCGCGTTCCTCCTCCTGCATGGATCCGGGGACGACGTGATCCCCGCCGCGGCCAGTCAGGGATTCGCCGCCGTGCTCACAGAAGCCGGGTGGCCGGTCGAAATGGTGGAACTCGACACCGACCACGCCGCGATTGCCGGTGCCCGGTACGACCCCACCGGTGATCGCTACCTGCCCGCCGCCGATCCGAAGGCGCTGGCGGTCGCCGCCGATGTAGCGGCCCGGATCGCCGGAGTGGTCAGAACGCATATCTGATCCGGCACGACGGCAGCTTCTCGGCGATCAGGTCGGTGAGCTCCTGGACCCACCGGCCCTTCCATGAGGTCTTGTAGCGGACATTCCACTGACCGTTCTGGCTTCGCTTCAGTTGCTGCAGATCAGGGCGCCACAGCAAATCCTCACCCGTGGGGTGCCAGCCGAGGTTCACGTCGTGCAGGCCCTGGTTGTGAGTCAAGAAGATGACCTCGGCCGCGAGCTGTTGTTTGGTGCGGTCATTGGTGCCGTCGGCGATCTGGTCCAGCAGCACCGCCCAGTCCGCGCGCCAGTTCTCGTGGACGATGACCGGGCTGAAATTGAGGTGCACTTCGAAACCCGCGTCGACGAAGTCATCGAGGGCGGCGATCCGATCGGCGATCTTCGAGGTACGGATGTCGACGAGCCGTGAGGTGTCACCCGGCATCAGGCTGAACCGGATGCGGGTGCCGCCGCGGGGCTCGTAGTCGAGCAGGTTCCGATTCACCAGCTTGGTGGCAAAACTGGCCTTGGCATTCGGCAGCTTCGCAAAGAGCTCGACGAGGTCACGCACGTTGTCGGACACCATCGCGTCGACCGAGCAGTCACTGTTCTCGCCGATGTCGTACACCCAGTCCCGCGGGTCACACTGGTTGGGTTGCGGTTTGTCGCCCTGCCTCTTGGCGTGCCGCTCGAGGTAGCCGGTGATCTGCTCGATGTTGGCGAAAACGGTGATGGGATTGGCGTACCCCTTGCGCCGCGGGACGTAGCAGTACGAGCACGCCATCGCGCACCCGTTGGCCGTCGACGGCGCGATCCAGTCGCTGGAGCGTTCATTGCGCCGGGCCGACAGGCTCTTCTTTTCACCGAGCACCAGCACTTCGCGTTTGATTCGCACCCAGTCTTCGACATTGCCTTCGTTGCCGTAGAGGCCGGGGATCGACTGGTGTGACGGCACCTCGATGAGTTCCGCATCCGGAAAGCGATCGAGTACCTGCCGAGCGCGGGGGAACCTCGCGATATCCGGCTCGTGGTAGATGCGCTTGATGTCGAGCAACCGGTCCGCCAGATCGATTGGGGTGCGGGCCATGACCTGTTCAACGGCCGGATCCCGCTTGGCGTTCCCCGAACAAGGGTGCGGTGAACTTTCACACATCGTCCCTTGACGCATGCTTGAAGAACCCATGTCTGGCAACGAGATTGCTCGACAGAGGCTTTCACCAGCCCGCGGGCGGTGGTCTGCTTCGTCCGTGTTCTTGTTCGAGGGCGCGTTGGGTGGCGTTGTAGGCGCGTTCGGTTTTGATGTG
>NZ_JBDGJH010000017.1:0-156033 GCF_057656995.1 Mycobacterium sp. Soil_C_30
CACATCAAAACCGAACGCGCCTACAACGCCACCCAACGCGCCCTCGAACAAGAACACGGACGAAGCAGACCACCGCCACGTGATCCGTTCTAGATCCCTTGCGGGTCAAGCCATCTGTTCAGCTGTGGCCCGCGAGCGTTCCGGATCGCTGCCGAGTACATAGGT
Organism: Mycobacterium sp. Soil_C_30; assembly: GCF_057656995.1. Classification (NCBI taxonomy): domain Bacteria; kingdom Bacillati; phylum Actinomycetota; class Actinomycetes; order Mycobacteriales; family Mycobacteriaceae; genus Mycobacterium; species Mycobacterium sp. Soil_C_30. The sequence goes on from NZ_JBDGJH010000017.1 coordinate 166, forward strand.
CGGCGAGGTCGGATCAGTGCGCGCGCCCTTGACGCGCTTCTTGGCCGCCCGGAACTCCGGCAGCGGCCCCATGGTTGCGTGGATGCCGTTGATCACCGACCAGACGGCGGCCTGACGGGCCAGTCGCTCAACGGGATTGGGGGCGCGGTGCATCACCATGGCCGCCGCCCAGCTGGGCAGGGTGTCGCGGATGGCCCAGTCGATGAGTTCACTGCCGGGTGGGCCGAAGTCGGCGCCGTCGATATTGGGCCCGGTGGACATCGCCATGCCATAGGTGATGGCCAACTTCGGCAGATAGGAGTGCAGGCATTCCAGAGTCTGCGCCTTCGTCTCCGGCAGGTCGGTACCCCCCAGGGCGTGGCCCACCTTGACGAACTCACGGTAGTACCGGTCTATCTTCTTGCCGCGCAGGGGGTTCGGATGGTAGTACTCGTGCGCGGTGGCTATCCCCCACACCACCGTCGCATAGTTCCACCGCAACCACTCGGGATCGTCGGCGTCGTAAGCAAGCCCATCGGGACGGGTGCCCTTGACGGTGTGATGCATGGCGCGGACAGTCTTCGCCAATCTTTCGGCGGTCGCGGTGGATCCGTATGCGGTGCCGATGAAGAACGACAGGGAGTGGCCGAGCCTGACCGCGGCCCCCTCGGGATCGATGCGGCCCGTGGCCACCCCGTCGGCGTCACGCTCAGGAATACGGGAATGGTCGACACCCATCCAGAAGATCGACGGGTCGAACCGCTCGATGTAGGCGGCGCACTGCAACCCGAACACCAGCGCAGGCATATGCGAATGGACATGCCAGACCGCGCTGCCGGGACCGAACCATCCGGGGTCGCCGGCCGGCTCGGCGAAGTCGAGACCGCGGAAGTAGCGTCCGCGGATCTCATCGTCGTAGAACCGGAGGAAGCGCTGCTGGATTAGCTGGTGCGGCAACGGTGGCAGGAGCTGCATACGGCCGAGATTACCTTCTGGATACACCTGTGGCCAGACTTTCTGTAGCTAGGATGTACCGGTGTCAAGCCCCACCAGGTGGGCGGGAGTTCCGCTGACCGACCGCCGCATCGAGCGCCGAGGTCTACTCGTCGCCGCGGCCTTTGCCTTGTTCGGCGACGAAGGCGAGAGCGCAGTCTCGGTTCGCTCGGTGTGCCGGGAGTGCTCACTGAACACCCGGTATTTCTACGAGAGCTTCGCCGATACCGATGAGCTGCTCGGCGCCGTCTATGACGGGGTTGCGGCGGCTCTGGCCGGTGAGGTGGAGTCGGCGACCAGATCGGTCACCGAGGCCGGCGGCACGGATGTGGACCGGCTACGTGCCGGGGTCCGCGCGGTGTTGGGCTTCAGCTCCGCCGACCCCCGCCGCGGCCGCGTGCTGTTCACCGAGGCGCGCGCCAATCCAGTGCTGGCCGCCCGACGCTCGGTCGCTCAGGAGAATCTGCGCCAGCTGGTCCTCAGCGAACGTAAACACAGCCATCCGGGTGATGACAACACCGCGACTTTGGTGGCCGCGGCGCTCTACACCGGCGCCATGAGCGAACTCGCGCAACAGTGGCTGTCAGGCAACCTCGGCGATGACCTCGACGCCGTCGTCGAACACACCGTCCGAATGGTCACCGCAAGCGCCTGACCTTCGGTCCAAGTCGCTGCTCACCGGCACCCCAGCGGGATACGCTGCAGCCGTGGTGACAGCGCGCGATGCTGCGGCCTCGGCCCTGGCCGACGGCCGGTTCCGACAGGACAATCCTTGCGTGCCGGTGCGCGGCGCCCATTACGCCGACAGCGCTGCACGGCGGTTCCGCGTCCTGAAGATCACCACCTGGATCGCTGCTGTGGTCAGCGCCGGCTTCGGTGTCTGGCAGATGGTGAGCGGCTACGGCATGTGGCAGATCGGTCTGATCAACATCGTGACGGGATTCGCCTTCGTCATGATCCCGCTGTTGCGTCCGCTGGGCGATCTGGTGGCACCGCTGACGTTCATCGTCGTCGCCTACGGCTCCATCTTCTTCATCACGTGGAACATCGGCACCGGCTCAGGCCTGCAGTTCTACTACCTGGTGGCGGCGTCGGTGCTGGTGTTGGTCCTCGGTGTCGAACGAATCGGGTTGGCCGGTGCGCTGGCCGGACTCGGCGCACTGCTGGCGGTGCTGCTGGAGATCCTGGTGCCCGACAACGTCGACAATCAACCGCTGTGGCCGTTGACGGTCGGCTTCGTGACATCGGTGGTGTCCTCGTGTGTGATGGCGTTCGCCACCGTGTGGTACGCATTGCGGGAGATCGCCCGCGCCGAAGCCGCCATGGAGATGGAATACGAACGCTCCGAACGCCTGCTGGCCAACATGCTGCCGGCCAGTATCGCCGAGCGCCTCAAAGATCCCGATCGGTCGGCTATCGCTGACCGCTACGACGACGCGTCGATCCTGTTCGCCGACATCGCCGGCTTCACCGAACGCGCCAGTGACATTCCCCCGTGCGACCTCGTCGCCTTCCTCGACCGCATCTACACCGAATTCGACGTGCTGGTCGATCAGCACGGCCTGGAGAAGATCAAGACCACCGGTGACTCGTACATGGTCGTGGCCGGCGTCCCGGAGCCTCGCGCCGATCACGTGCACGCGCTGGCCGATCTCGCGCTCGACATGGCCTCGGCCGCAGCGGGTCTCACCGATCCACTCGGCCGCGCGGTGCCGATGCGCATGGGTTTGGCGATGGGCCCGGTGGTGGCCGGCGTGGTGGGCTCACGCCGGTTCTTCTACGACGTGTGGGGCGACGCCGTGAACGTCGCCTCACGGATGGAGACCACCGACCAGGCAGGCCGGATCCAGGTGCCCCAGAACGTATATGAACGGCTGAAGAACGATTTCGTACTCGAGGAGCGCGGCAACGTCACCGTGAAAGGCAAGGGCACCATGCACACGTGGTACCTGGTGAGCCGACGCTCAGTACAGGTCGAGTCGCCGGTCGGCAAGGAGATCCACGTATTCGGTCAGTGACTTGTCGTGCGTGACCGAAAGATCGATGTCCGCCAGCGCCATACCGGCCTCGGGTCCGGCGGCCGCCACCACCCAGCCGTGTGGGTCGACGATCGCGGTGCCTGCAGTCCACGGTTGCCCCCGCTCCACCCCGCACCGATCGCAGGCGGCGACGGCGACCTTGTTGGTGCGGGCTGTCGACATCGCGGTGATCACCTCGCCGGGACGTTCACCGTCCGGCCGCGGGAACAGCGGCCAGTTGACCGGCGCGACAATGAGTTCCGCGCCATCGGTGACGGCGCGACGGGTGAGTTCGGGGAACTCCAGGTCGTAGCAGACCATGACGGCGATCAGGCCGTGACGGGTCTTGACGACCGGGGGCAGCGCTGCGCCGGGCGTGAAGATCAGTTTCTCGCGGTCCCACAGATGGGTCTTGCGGTAGCAGGCGAGCACCCCACTGCCGTCGACGACGAGGGCGCTGTTGTAGAGCACACCGCCCTCTCCCGCCTCGCAGAAACCGACCACGGCCACTGAATCACCGGCGGCGGCAAACCAGCCCGCGAATTGCGGAGACGACGACGGCAGCGCCAGCGAGCGGGCCTCGTCGGCGTCGGCGAACATGTAACCCGAGGTCGCGAGCTCGGGTGCCACCACGACGTCCGCACCGGCCGCCACGGCCTCACCGATTTTCGCTTCGATCGCCGCGATGTTGCCTTCGAGGTCACCGAAGGCGGGTGAGAACTGACAGCAGGCGATAATCGTCATGCGGCCAACTTAGGCCAGACATGCCCGTACGGCCCGCCTGGCGAGAGAAGTTTCCAGGCGAGCCGTACGGCCCCTCTCGAACAAGTTCCTGCGGTTAGACCTTGCGGTTCTCCGACTTGATCAGCCACGCCAGCTTCTCGAGCCCGTCGATGAGCTGATGCAGGATGTCCGCCGTGCTGGGGTCCTGCGCGTCCACGGCGTCGTGTACCTCGCGCATCGTGGCGACCGCGGCGTAGATCCGGGTGGTGATGAGGTCCACCACTTCGGTGGTGTTGTGCTCGAAAGCCGGGAACTCCGGCAGCGACGTCGTGGCGGCCACGGTGTCCGACCGGCCATCGGCCACGCCGTCGAGCGTGCGAATGCGCTCGGCGATGGTGTCACTGCCTTCGCGGGCGAAATCCACCAGTTCGTCGAGCTGCAGGTGCAGATCGCGGAAGTTGGTGCCGACGACGTTCCAGTGCGCCTGCTTACCTTGCAGGTGCAGCTCGATCAGGTCGACGAGCACCTTCTGCAGATTTCCGTAGAACTCTTCGGTGGGCACGAAGCCTTGGATGTCATTGGCTTCGCGACGGTTGGTCTTGGTTGCTGCGGCGGTCATGATTCACGCCCTTTCTTCTCGGTCCGGACAACGGCGTCCGCAAGTGGTCAACAGTTGGCGGTAAACCCCGCTCGAGGGCTGTCGGGCCGTTTACCTGCCGTGCCGTGGTATTTCCGCTTGCCTGATTAACTTAACGCCGCCCGCCGCAAAATCATGCCCAACATCTTGTCTACTCCGTCACGATTGGTGAGGCATGCCTTTGCTGTGAATCAGCTGAGCCGGTGGCTGCGAGGCTGCGGGCATAGCCGGCCCCCATGGCCAGCAGCACCAGTCCCACCACGATGAACACCACCACCCGGAACATGCCGTCCAGGGTGCCGAGGTCGAACAACAGCAGCTTGACAGTGGCCGCCGCGGTCAATGCCAACCCGGCGGTGATCGGCGCGGTGCGGGCGTCCCGGTCCGCGACCCGTTGTGCGTAGACGAACAGAGCAGCCGCCATTCCGATCCAGCAGATGGTGGCGGCCATGTGCCCAGCCAGGAACCCGCCGGCAGCGCCGCCGACGAGCACACCCACGGTGACGGTGAACGCGGTGACCGCGTAGACCCCCACGGCCAGCGCGGAGGCTCCCGCCACGGGCGCCCACTGCGCGGTCGCACTCCGGGCCAGAGCCACGGCGCAGGCGATCAGCAGCACACTGGCTGCCAGCACGGACACCGCTTCCGACGCCGGCAGGGTGAACGCGCTCGCCAGGTGTTCCGGAGGTACGTAGCTGACGAAGACCAGACCGCCGATTGCGGTGAAACAGACTGCGACACAACGGGACACAGTGCTGTGGCGGCCTGCGACAGCCACCACCAGCGCCACGGCCAGGAAGACCGGGGCTTGCACATGGCCGTCGAAGGCCACGGTGACCGCCACCACCAGTGCCACCGCCGACAACGCGGAGAAGATCGCCGCCACCGAAGGAGTCACCCCGGGCAGGCGGTGGCGCATCAGCACCATGGCGAGCATGGCCGCCGAGATCGCCGCGGCCAGCAGGACTGCGAACACCTGATCCACCGCGACGGCTGCCGACAACGCCGGGAGCACACCTGCTGCGGTGATGAGCGCCATGGCAACCGGACGTGAACTGCCGGGAAGCAGAACCACCGCACCGAGGACGGCCAGCAATGCGGCGACACCGCACGCGCCGCCGAGCAGCCACGGATTCTGGTCGGAGCCGAAGCTTGCCACCAGTAGCGCCAGCAGCGGCGGCACCGTGACGGCCGCGGTACGTGCGGCGTGCATCAACGTCCAGTCCTTGCCCAGCTGCACCGGCAGCGAGGCAGCCGACAGCGCCAGCATGAACCCGATGAGCAACACCGTCACACCGTCGCTGACGATGGGCGCCAGCACCGCAAGAGGCACCAGCACCAGCACCGCCAGATGCTCGGCATCCCAGCGTCGGGCCAGGGTCAGGCCGCCGCCACCGATCAGCGAGGCGATCACCAGGCCCGCCACCGGCGCCACCCAGTGATAGATCGTCGTCACGGCGATGACGTCCATGTAGCCGGCCGCAATACCCGTGGCCGCCAACGCCGTGGCACCGACCCGGCCGCCGGCTTTCCGGTTGAACCAAACGGCGGCGGTCACCAGTGCCGCCGCGAGTGACGCGCCCGCGGCCACCCGTACCGGGGGCGCCAGCAGCCCGGCCTGGGCGGCCAGCACCAGCAGCAGCACCACGCCGATCAATGTGACCGCGACGCCGGCCACCGCGAGGACCTTGCCGATCCAGCCTTCACGGTTGCCGCTGCGCTCGACCGGTAACGGCACCCGAGCCACCGGTGGAGGCCCGGGCAGCGGTGGCGGGGGAACCGGGTAGGGGTAGGGCGGGTAGTGCGGCACCGGCGGCGGTGAAGGGGCCGCCACCGGCAGCGTGCGCTCCAACTCGCTGAGTTGGGCGGCAACGCGGGACAGTTGCTGCGACAGCGCGGCGAATTCTTCCGACAACCGGGCGGGCTGGCTCATGTCCTCTACAGTGACGGCGCCGGACGCTCCCGGCATGAGTAGGACTACTCGTCGAGTCCGTGTTCGATGGCGTAACGGGCCAATTCGACCCGATTGGCCAGATGCAACTTTCGGAACGTGGCCTGGATGTGGTTCTCCACGGTGCGGTGGCTGACCGAGAGCTTGGCGGCGATCTGTTTGGCGGTCAGGCCTTTGGCCACGTGCCGCAGGATCTCGGTCTCGCGCTCGGTGAGCGTGGGTCCGCCGCCGGAGTCCGCGTTCGGGCGGCGGGCGATACGCCGGTACTCCCCCAGGACCAGTCCGGCGAGGCCGGGGGTGAACACGGCCCGCCCGGCCGCGGTGGCCCGGACCGCTTCGGCCAGTTCGGTTCTCGACGCGCTCTTGACGAGATAGCCGCTGGCGCCGGCTTTCACGGCCTGCAGCACATCATCCTGCTCGGCCGACGCCGACAGCACCAGCACCCGCGACCCGGGTGACACCTCGAGCACGCCGGCGGTGGCCGCGGCGCCGTCACCGTCGGCCAGGCTCATGTCCATCAACACCACATCGGGGCGCACCACGGCCGCCCGGCGCCGCGCCGCGGCCACACCGTCGGCGGTCGCCACCACCTCGAAACCGTCCTCGGCGAGGTCGCGGGCCACCGCGTCGCGCCAGATGGGATGGTCGTCGACCACCATGACGGACGGGTTCACGGCACCGGCCGGCTTGTCCTCACCCACGGCGCACCGTCAGCTCCCATTCCGTACCGCCGGCATCCGAGGTCAGTTTGGCGGTGCCCGACAAGGCTTGCAGGCGTCCGACGATGGATTTCGAGATGCCCACCCGACCCTCGGCCACGGCCTGCTCGAGCCGGCCCGCAGCGATGCCCACACCGTCGTCACGAACGCTCACCGTCACCTCATCCCCCAGATCCTCGACGAGAACGTAGGCGCACGCCTGTGGGCCCGCATGAGCGGTCACGTTGTCCAGCGCGTTACCCACCGCGGCCGTGAGCTCGTCGGCGACCGCGGCCTCGAGCAGCACCGGGGTGGCCGGCACGCTGACCACCACCCGGTCGCCGGCCCGACGCCGCAGCGCCACCCGCAGGTCCACGGAACCGGGCTCGGGATCAGCATTCTCGGCGCTCACCAGACGCCGTAGGGCGCGTTCCTGCTCGCCGGCAAGGTCCGCCAATTCCGCAGCAGCGCCGCCGATTTCGCGGCCACGCTTGGCCACCAGCGCGAGCACCTGGATGACACCGTCGTGCACCTGGCGGGCCAGCCGTTCGCGTTCGGCGACGGCCGCGGAGATCCGGGTGGCCCGCTCCAGCTCGGCGTGGGCGCGCTGCGCCGTCTGCGCGGCCATGCCCACCGCCAACCCGACGGCAAGCTCGATCACCATGGTGGCGTTGCGCGCGAGGTCGATGCTGACAACCCCTTTGAGGAACGCGTACACCGCCATCATCGTGATACCGGCGAGCATTCCACGGACGGGGCCGAACAGGATGGCCGCCGAGATGGTGGCATTCGTGGCCCACAACGTCGTCGGCCACGACTGGTTGTCGGCGATCCACTGCGCCGACGCCACCATTTCGGTGGACAGGATCAGCGCGCACACCACCGCCAGTTCGCTGAGCACCCACACCGGTCGCCTGCCGAAGCCTTGCAGATAGGCCACCGCACACGCCGACGTCCAGACCGTCAAGACGCCGAACAACACCCAGCCCAACGCGGGACGCTCGAACTCGGCATTGCTGACCACCTGGAAGCCGGCGGCATAGATGTAGCTCAGCAGCCGGAACACCTGGGCGGCGCGCCACAGGGGGCCGCAGGGATCCCGGTCCGGCATGTGCTCAGCATAGGGCGCACCGCGCCGGGGTATGAATAGCCGGTGACGTTGGTGAAGCGATTCGTGGCGCTGCTGTTGTCCCTGTTCATCGCGGTCGTCACCGCCAACGGGTATCGGCCGCTGACCAAGCGCGGGTACCTGTCGCTGTACGCGTTCGGCTTCGGCGTGGTCACTTCCGAGTTGCCGCTGCAGATCCTGGCCGGGCACGCCGCGGCGTTCCTCCCGGTGTCGCGCGGTCTGGGCCGGCGCACCGGGGCGGTGGCCTGGATCCTTGCTGTGGCGTCCTGGCTCGGTTTGGCCAACCTGTACCGGGTCGGCCGCGCCGCCGACGCGCCGCTCACGGCGGCATTGGATGCCGGCCTGGGGGCAGACCGCCGGCGAGACTCCACGGGATTGTGGGAGGAACCGGTGCGGGGTGGGGCCACCGCCAAGAAACCCGGGGTGGTGCGCATGCTGCGGATCTACCAGGACTACGCCCATGACAGCGATATCCCCTACGGCGAGTACGGCCGCCGCAACACCCTGGACATCTGGCGTCGCCCCGACCTGCCACGCCACGGCCGCGCACCGGTGCTTCTGCAGGTGCACGGCGGCGCGTGGATGCTGGGAAGCAAACGCGGACAAGCACATCCACTGCTGAGCCACCTGACGGAGCTGGGCTGGGTCTGCGTGTCGATCAACTACCGGCTCAGCCCGCGCTCCACCTGGCCCGACCACATCGTCGACGTCAAACGCGCCATCGCGTGGACCAAGGACCACATCTTCGAATACGGCGGCGACCCCGACTTCCTGGCCATCACCGGTGGGTCGGCCGGCGGTCACCTGAGCTCGCTGGCCGCTCTGAGCGGCAATGACCCACAGTTCCAGCCGGGCTTCGAGGACGTGGACACCCGGGTGCAGGCCGCCGTGCCGTTCTACGGCGTGTACGACTTCACCCGCACCGACAACTCGTTGCACCCCTTTCTGATTCCGCTGCTGCAACGCCGGGTGATGAAACAGCGACGCAGGGAATCACGGGAACTGTTCGACCTCAGCTCGCCGATCAACCACATCACCGCGCAGGCTCCGCCGTTCTTCGTGCTGCACGGTACGAACGACTCCCTGATCCCGGTGCAGCAAGCCCGGCGCTTCACCGCCAGGCTGCGCGAGGTCAGCACCGAGCCGGTGGTGTACGCCGAACTGCCGTTGGCGCAGCACGCTTTCGACATCTTCGGCTCACCGCGCGCGGCCCACGCGGCCGTCGCGGTGGAGCATTTCCTCGCCGAGACCTACACCCGGGCTACTTCGGCGCACCGTTGATCATCGGCTCGTCGATCATGCCTTTCTCGACGCCCCACATGGTGGCCACGGTGCGGTATTCGCCGGTGGCCATGACGTGTTCGAGTGCCTGGCGCAGGGATTCGGCCAGCGGTGAACCTTTCTCGACCGGCCAGCCGTAGGGCGCGGAGTCGAACACCTCCCCCGCTGCTTCCAGGGCACCGCCGCTGAGTTTGACGGCGAAGCCGGTCACCGGCGAGTCGGCCGACATGGCGTCCACCGCACCGGACATCAGCGCGTTGGTGACATCGTCCTGGCTGGTGTAGACCACCTTCTCGATGGGTGGGCGGCCCGCGGCAACGCAGCTGTCGCTCTTGGCGGGAATCTCGTCGGTCTCCTGGATGGTCCCGAATGCCACGCCGACCCGTGCTCCGCAGGCGTTGGCGGGATCGACCGCCGACCCCGAACGTTGCGCCCAGAGTGTGCCGGCTTCGAAATAGGTGACGAAGTCCACCGACTCCTCGCGGGCGACCGTGTCGGTGACCGAGGACATTCCGAGGTCGAAGGCGCCGGACTGCACCGAGGGCATGATCGTCTCGAACGCGGTCTCGCGATAGTCGGGCGTCAGCCCGAGCACCCGGGCCACCGCGTTCATCAGATCGATGTCGAAACCGACCAGCTCTCCGTAGGCGTCGCGGAATTCGTTGGGCGCGTAGGGCACATTGACGCCGATCACCAACCGACCCGACTCGCGGATGTCGGCGGGAACTCCTGCCGCGATCGCCGGCACCGCACCCGGGCCGACCGCACCGGGCGGCGCGGTGCTCTCGGCAATGCTCGCCGAGCGGGTACCGTCCTGCTGACCACGGACCTGCCAGGCGATCAGCGCGGAGACCGCGACGAGTGCCACGCTGACCCCGACGACGACGAACACCTTGCGCCGCGGCCGTGGTCCCGTACGCACCGGGGCACGGTGCCGTGCGACTGTCGGCGTGCTCAGCGCCCGGCGTGCCGCGGCGGCGAGTTCGGCGCCGGTCTGATACCGCCTGGCCGGCTCCTTGGCCATGCCCTTGGCGATCACCGCGTCGAACGCGGCCAGCGTGCGGTCGGTGTCCGACGGTCGCGGTGGCGGGGTCACCATGTGCCCGGCGATCTGCTGCTCGAGGCTGTCGTCGGGATAGGGCCGGCTCCCGGTGAGACATTCGTAGAGCACACACGTCAGGGCGTAGACATCCGAACGGGGATCGGCCTGTCCGCCGCTGAACCGCTCCGGCGCCATGTAGGCCAGCGTCCCGAGAGTGCTTCCGGCTGTGGTCAATCCGGGATCGCTGGCGGTACGCGCGAGCCCGAAATCGATGAGGTAGACGAATTCCCGCTCGGAGATCAGGATGTTGGACGGTTTGACGTCGCGGTGCACCAGTCCGGCCGCGTGCGCGCCGTCGAGGGCCGAGGCCACTTGTTCGACGACGGTGACCGCGAGTTCCGGCCGGAGGGGACGCCGGCGTTCGGAGAGGATGGCGCCGAGGTTGAGTCCCTCGATGAGTCGCATGTCCAGGTAGAGCCGACCGTCGATCTCACCGTAACTGTGGATGGGCACCACGTGCGGGTCGTTGACACCGGCGGCCGCCTGCGATTCCCGGCGGAACCGCTGCTGGAACACGGTGTCCTCGGCCAGATGTGGGGGCAGGACCTTCAGCGCGACGATCCGGTTGGTGCGGGTGTCGTGCGCCCGGTAGACCTCGCCCATGCCGCCGCGGCCCAACAGCTCCAAGAGCTGGTAATGCCCGAAAGGCCCGAGTGGCCCGTCGCCGTTTGTGCCAGCACTGTGAGCATCCACCGTCGAAACTCCTGGCCAGAGAGCTTGCCCCCGCTTGGGTCGCTTGAGGTTACATCACCTTGGACAGGAACGCTTTGGTTCGTTCATGCTGCGGATTGCTCAGGACTTCGCGGGGCTTGCCCGATTCCACGATCACACCGGCGTCCATGAACACCAGCTGGTCGGCGACCTCACGGGCGAAGCCCATCTCGTGGGTCACCACCACCATGGTCATACCTTCGGACGCCAGCTTCTTCATCACGCCCAGCACCTCGCCGACGAGTTCGGGGTCCAGAGCCGAGGTGGGCTCGTCGAACAGCATGAGCTTGGGGCTCATCGCCAACGCGCGGGCGATCGCCACCCGCTGTTGCTGACCACCGGAGAGCTGCGCGGGATAGGCGTCCGCCTTGGCCGACAACCCCACCTGGTCGAGCAGGTCCCTGGCCCGGCTCAGCGCGGCGTCCTTCTTCATGCCCTTGACCTGGATCGGCGCCTCGACGATGTTCTCCAGGGCGGTGCGATGCGGGAAGAGGTTGAAATGCTGGAAGACCATGCCGATGTCGCGACGCTGCTTGGCGGCATCCCGTGGTGACATCTCGTGCAGTTTGCCGCCACGTTCGCGGTACCCGATCAGATCGCCGTCGACGTACAGCCGCCCGGCGTTGACCTGTTCCAGGTGGTTGATGCAGCGCAGGAACGTGGACTTGCCTGAGCCCGACGGCCCGACGAGCACCAGCACCTGACCGCGCTGGACCTCCAGGGTGACCCCTTTGAGCACTTTGAGCGCGCCGAAGTCCTTGCATACCTTTTCGGCTCGCACCATGGGTTGCACCGACCCGGACACGTTGTCTGTCACAGTCGTCATGGGTGCTGCGACTCCCCCATCTGCGCCTTGGCCAGCGCTTCGAGTTGCTTGGTGGTGAGCTTGCGCGACGCCCCGCGCGAGAAGTACTTCTCGAGGTAGTACTGGCCGACCATCAGGATGCTGGTGACCACCAGGTACCAGGTCGCCGCCACCAGTAGCAGCGGCACGGGTTCGAAAATCCGCGCGGCGATCTCACGTGAGGTGATGCCGTAGAGATCCAATGCGAACGGCACGGCGGTGACCAGTGAGGTGGTCTTCAGCATGCTGATGACCTCGTTGCCGGTGGGCGGGATGATCACCCGCATCGCCTGCGGCAACACGGTGCGGCGCATGGCAAGACCCCAGGACATGCCCAGCGCCGTCGAGGCCTCCAACTGGCCCTCGGGCACGGAACTGATTCCGGCGCGGATGATCTCGGCCATGTAAGCGGCCTCGTTGAGCGCCAGGCCGATGATCGCCAATGCGAACGGGAACGACAGCGCCTGCAGGTTGAAGTGCAGCAGCGACGGCCCGAACGGAACCCCCAACTGGATGTTCTGGTAGATGGTCGGCAGCAGACCCCAGAACACCAACTGCACGTACACCGGGGTGCCGCGGAAGATCCACAGGTAGATCCACGCGACGTAGCGGAACACCGGGTTGGGTGACAGACGCATGACCGCCAGCAGGATGCCGAGCAGGATGGCGATCACCATCGAATAGATGGTCAGCTGCAGCGTGTTCACCACGCCGATGGTCAGCACCCGTTCGTTGAACAGGTACTCCAGATAGGTGGACCAGCCGTAGGCCGGGTTGGTGGCCGCCCCGTAGAGGAACAGCGCCACCAGGATGAGGATGACGGCCGCCGCCACCCACCGCCACGGGTGCCGCAACGGTACGGCGTCGATGGCGGCAGGACCGGAGGACGGCGACTGGGTAGGCGACGGCGCGTCAACACTCATGGATCAGCTGATCGCGCCGTTGATCACGGGCTTGTCGATCATCCCGGCCTCGACGCCCCACTCGGTGGAGATCCTTTCGTACTCACCGTTCTCGATGAGGTGCTCCAGGGCCTGCTGCAGCGACTGCGCCAGCGCCGACCCCTTGGCCACCGGCCAGCCGTACGGCGCGGCGTCGAAGATCTCGCCGGCCGGTTCCAGCTTGCCGTCACTCTGCTTGATGGCGTAGGCCGTGACCGGGGAGTCGGCGGACATCGCGTCGGCCTGGCCCAGCACGACGGCGTTGGTGGCCGCGTCCTGACCGTCGAAGGGGGTGATCTGGATGGCCGGCTGGCCGGCGTCGGTGCACGCCTTGCTCTTGGCGGGCAGCTCGTCGGTCTCCTGGTAGGTGGTGGCCTGTACCGCAACCTTCTTGCCGCAGGCGTTGTTCGGATCGATTCCCGCGCCCGGTTTCTGCGCCCACTGAGTACCCGCGGAGAAGTACGTGACGAAGTCGACGGTCTGCTCGCGCTCCTTGGTGTCGGTGAACGACGACATGCCGACGTTGAAGGTACCGCCCTGGATCGAGGGGATGATCTTGGCGAAATCGGATTCGCGGTACTCGGCGGTCAGCCCGAGGGTGGAGGCGATGGCGTTCATCAGATCGACGTCGAAACCGACGATCTTGCCGCTCTCGTCCTTGAATTCGTTGGGCGCGTAAGGGATGTTCACGCCGATGATCAGCTTGCCGGAAGCCTTGATGTCCTCGGGGACGGTGTTGGCGATCTCCTCGACCGCACCCGACGCACCACCCTCGGCGGGGGTGGTTTCGTCGGCGTTGCTGCCGCTGTCGGTGCCTGCCGCACATCCCGACAGGGCGATGGCGCCCGATACCGCGAACATCGCCGCGGTGTACCACCAACGCGAGCGTCTCCGACAGTTCTCGTTTCCAGCTTCCACGTTCCTCTTCTTTCTGCATCGGGCCGCCAAGAGTCGGTCAGGACCGCCGACGACCATAACGACCGTGAACCCAGCGCGCAGTGCCGGTAACCGAACATTAACCACCGCGTGGACGGGACAGAAGCACATTGCCGGTTCTCAGACCCGTTCTGGTCTGATCCGTACATCGTTCTGTGACTGTCGAAATCATCGATTGAACAGCGTCGTTGTGCCACACTGCGCCCATGGGAACCACTACTGCTCCAAGCCTGTTGCCGCATTTGTGGAAGTCCACACTTGTCTCAGGTGTGCTCGCGGTGCTTCTCGGCATCGCCATCGTGGCCTGGCCCGGGATCTCGATCCTGATCGCCGCCATCTTCTTCGGGGCCTATCTCCTGGTCACCGGTATCGCTCAGATAGTCCTGGCGTTCAGCCTCAACGCCCCCACCGGCAGCAAGATCCTGCTGGGGATCAGCGGCCTGGCCGCGGTGGTCCTGGGCGTGCTCTGCTTCCTGAGCCTGGCGGACTCCATTCTGCTGCTCGCGATTTGGATCGGAGTCGGCTTCATCTTCCGTGGTGTGGCCACCACCGCTTCGGCGATCAGTGACAAGACGCTGCCCGGCCGTGGGCTGGAGATCTTCTTCGGGATCGTCTCCCTGATCGCCGGCATCGTGATGATGGTGATGCCCTTCGAGTCGCTGGCGACCCTGGCGCTGGTGGTCGGGATCTGGCTGATCGTCACCGGCGTGTTCGAGATCGTGATGGCTTTCGGCATCCGGAAAGAATCCAAAGCCCCCGCGGTGTAGCCCGAAGGTCCCTTGTCGGGGAGATCACTGCGGTGCGAGTCTCGAAGTGCTGGTCGGACGACCACGCGACTACTACAGTGTGTCGTAGTAAAGACGCCTCGCAGCCCCGGGAGAAGTGCACATGGACGCCCTCGACGTATCGCGATGGCAGTTCGGGATCACGACGGTCTACCACTTCATCTTCGTCCCGCTGACCATCGGTCTGGCCCCGCTGATCGCGGTCATGCAGACCGTCTGGGTGGTCACCGGTCGCCCTGAGTGGTACCGGCTGACGCGGTTCTTCGGGAAGCTGTTCCTGATCAACTTCGCCATCGGGGTGGCCACCGGCATCGTCCAGGAATTCCAGTTCGGGATGAACTGGAGTGAGTACTCCCGCTTCGTCGGCGACGTCTTCGGCGCCCCGCTGGCCATGGAAGGCCTGGTGGCCTTCTTCTTCGAATCCACGTTCATCGGGCTGTGGATCTTCGGCTGGACGCGGCTGCCCCGCCTGGTGCACCTGGCGTGCATCTGGATCGTGGCGATCGCGGTCAACCTGTCGGCCTTCTTCATCATCAGCGCCAACTCCTTCATGCAGCACCCCGTCGGCGCCCGTTTCAACCCCGAGACCGGCCGCGCGGAACTCGAGAGCATCGTGGCGTTGTTCACCAACAACACCGGTATCGCCGCGTTCTGGCATGCCGTGGCCGGGGCGTTCCTGACGGCCGGGACGTTCGTCGCGTGCGTGTGTGCCTGGTGGATGGTGCGCAACTCCCGCACGGCCCAGGACGCCGACGTCACGGTCCCCGAGTCACACACCATGTACCGGCCCGCCACCATCCTCGGCTGCTGGGTGGCGCTGATCTCGGCCGCGGCGCTGTTCTTCACCGGCGACATCCAGGGCAAGCTGATGTTCGAACAGCAGCCCATGAAAATGGCGTCGGCGGAATCGTTGTGTCACACCGAAACCGATCCTGATTTCTCGATCCTGACGGTGGGCACCCACAACAACTGCGACAGCGTCATGCACCTGATCGAGGTGCCGTACGTGTTGCCGTTCCTGGCCGAGAGCAAGTTCAGCGGCGTCACGCTGCAGGGTGTCGAAGACCTGCAGCAACAGGCCGAAGAGAAGTTCGGCCCCGGGAACTACCGGCCCAACCTGTTCGTCACCTACTGGTCGTTCCGCGCGATGATCGGCCTGCTGGCGGTGCCGGTGCTGTTCGCACTCGCCGCGCTGTGGCTGACCCGGGGCGGCCGGACCACCGACCAGCGGTGGCTGTCCACCCTGGCCCTCGTCACGCTGCCCACACCGTTCCTGGCCAACAGCGCCGGCTGGATCTTCACCGAGATGGGCCGCCAGCCCTGGGTGGTGGTACCGAACATCGACGGGGATCCCTTGTTGCACCTGACCGTTCAAGACGGCGTATCAGGACACTCGGCGACCATGGTGTGGATCGGACTGATCAGCCTCACCCTCACCTATGCGGTGCTGGCGGTCATCTGGTTCTACCTGCTGCGCCGCTACATCGTCGCCGGGCCACAGGAACACGACTCCGAGCCGGCGCCACCCAAACCACCGGGCGATGACGAAGTAGCGCCCCTGTCGTTCGCTTACTGACCAGAGAGACGACCATGGGACTTCAAGAGATCTGGTTCATCCTCGTCGGCGTGCTGTTCCTCGGCTTCTTCATCCTCGAGGGTTTCGACTTCGGTGTCGGCATGCTCATGGAGCCGCTGTCACGCTTCGGCCGGGGCGCACACACCGCCGAACTGGTGGACAAACGCCGCCGCGCCGTGCTGAACACCATCGGGCCGGTATGGGACGGCAACGAGGTGTGGCTGATCACCGCGGGCGGCGCCATGTTCGCCGCCTTCCCAGGCTGGTACGCCACCGTGTTCTCGGGGCTGTTCCTGCCGCTGCTGGCGATCCTGGTGTCGATGATCCTGCGCATCGTGGCCATCGAGTGGCGCGGCAAGATCGACGACCCGACGTGGCGCAAGCGGGCCGACCTCGGTATCGCCATCGGCTCCTGGGTTCCGGCGGTGCTGTGGGGGGTGGCATTCGCAGCGCTGGTGCAAGGACTGCCGGTCGACGCCGACGCGCAGATCCACCTGAGCTTCACCGCCTTGATCAACCCGTACACGCTGCTGGGCGGGCTGGCCACGGGCGGGCTGTTCCTGTTGCACGGCGCGGCGTTCCTGGCGTTGAAGACCGAGGGCGACATCCGCGATGACGCACTGCACGTGGCCCGGCTGTTGACCTGGCCGGTGACCGGGTTGGTGGCGGTCTTCGGCATCTGGACCCAGTTCGCCCACGGCAAGACCTGGACGTGGGCGGTGCTGGCGCTGGCCGTCATCGCGCAGCTGGCCGCAGTCGCGTTGCTGCACAAGGGAACCCGGGACGGCTGGGCTTTCGTCTCGACCACGCTCGTGGTGTTCGCGGTGATCGTGCTCCTGTTCGGTGCGCTGTATCCGAATCTGGTGCCCTCCACGCTGAACCCGGAGTGGAGCCTGACGATCTACAACGCGTCGTCGACTCCGTACACCCTGAAAGTGATGACCTGGGCGGCCGCGATCTTCGCTCCCCTGGTGATCATCTACCAGGCCTGGACCTACTGGGTCTTCCGGCAGCGGGTCTCGACCGACCGGATCCCTGACCCCATCGGGCTGTCGGGACAGACCCACTGACCACCACCACGAGCGCGACCACCAGCCGGGCACCGCTGGATCCGCGGCTGCTGCGGGCCTCCCCTGCGGTCCGGCGATTCCTGGCCGCCACCGTGAGTTGCGGTGTGGTGATCGCCGGTTGCACGCTCGGTTCGGTGGTCCTGCTGGCTCACATCGTGGCTGGGATCATCACCGATCCGGCCGCGCGGACCCTGATGCAGTGGGCGCCGGAACTGCTGCTGCTGGCCGGACTCTGGGGCCTGCGTACCGCGGCGCAGTGGATGCAGGCGCGACTCAGCCAGCGCGGCGCCACCGGCGCCATCGCCGATCTCAGCGGGCAGGTGCTGCAGGCGGTCACCGCCGGTGATCCGCGAACGCTCGCCGAGCGCCGAGACGATGCCGCCACCGTCGTGTTGCGCGGACTCGACGGACTGCGCCCGTATTTCACGGCGTACCTGCCCGTGCTGGTCCTCGCGGTGATCCTCACCCCGGCGGCCGTACTGCTGATGGCGATGTTCGACCTGCAGGCCACCGCCATCGTGTTGGTGGCGCTGCCACTGATCCCGATCTTCATGGTGTTGATCGGGCTGGCCACCGCCGAGCGTTCCGCGGCCGCGCTGGAAGCCATGACCACACTGCAGGCCCGGATGCTGGACCTGATCGCCGGCATCCCGACTCTGCGGGCCCTCGGCCGGGCGCGCGGTCCGGCCGGCCGGATCGCCGAACTGTCTGCCGCTCACCGCCGTTCGGCGATGGCAACGCTGCGTATCGCCTTCCTGTCCTCGCTGGTGCTCGAACTGCTCGCCACCCTCGGGGTGGCGCTCGTGGCGGTCAGCGTCGGATTGCGGCTGGTCTACGGAGATCTGAGCCTCACCACCGGGCTGACCGTTCTGCTCCTGGCGCCCGAGGTGTTCTGGCCGCTGCGCCGTGTCGGTGTCGAGTTCCACGCCGCACAGGACGGTAAGGCCGCCGCCGACCGGGCTTTCGCACTCATCGACGACGCCCCCGCACGTCCCGTCGGCTCGCGCACCGTCCAGGCGCGCGGTGCCCCGATCCGGATCCGGGCCTTGTCGGTGCCGAGCCGCTCGGGGTACGCACCGGACGGGCTGGACGCCGATCTGGAACCGGGCCGGGTGACGGTGCTGACCGGACCCAACGGCGCGGGCAAGTCCACCACCGTACAGGTGATCGCGGGACTGACGCCGGCCGCCGCCGGCGCGGTCACGGTGGCAGGCGTGGAGGTCGCCGAGCTGGAGCCGCGGGCCTGGTGGGCGCAACTGAGCTGGCTGCCTCAACGCCCCGTGCTGGTCCCGGGCACCGTCGCCGACAACCTGACCCTGTTCGGTCCGCTGCGCGACCTCGAAGCAGCCTGCGCCGCATCGGGATTCGACCGGGTGCTGGCCGAGCTGCCCGCCGGGGCGGACACGGTCCTCGGCCGTGGCGGGGTGGGTCTGTCGCTGGGGCAACGTCAGCGCCTGGGCCTGGCCCGTGCACTCGGCTCCCCCGCACCGGTGTTGCTGCTCGACGAGCCCACCGCGCATCTGGACGCCGCCACCGAAGCCGCGGTACTGCGGGCTCTAGCCGCCCGGGCGCGGGAGGGAGCCACCGTCGTCGTGGTGGGGCATCGCGCTCCGGTGCTCGCGATCGCCGACCGGATAGTGAGGGTGGGTCAACGTGTCTCGGTCTAGCCTCGTGACGTGGTGTGGTCTAGCCTCGTGACGTGGTGTGACAGTGTGCGGTCCGACCCGCTGGTGCAGGCGCTGCCCCTGCTGCGGCCCCGTCTGCCGCGACTGCTGCTGGCCATCCTGTGCGGTGTGCTGTCCCTGGGTAGCGCCTTGGCTCTGGCCGCCGTGTCCGCATGGCTGATCACGCGGGCCTGGCAGATGCCACCGATCCTGGACTTGAGCGTTGCCGTCGTCGCGGTGCGGGCCTTCGGCATCTCACGCGGTGTCCTGCACTACTGCGAGCGACTGGCCTCACACGACACCGCGCTGCGGGCAGCAGGCTCGGCGCGCACGCGGATCTACCGTGCCCTGGCCGACGGACCGGTCGACACGGTGGCGCGCCTGGACGGCGGCGAACTGGCCGGGCGGGTGGGTTCCGATGTCGACGACTTCTCCGATGTGCTGGTGCGGGCGGTGCTACCGATCGCGGTGGCGGCCGTGCTGTCGGTGGCCGCGGTGGTGGCGATCGCGCTGATCTCACCGGCGGCGGCCGCGGTGCTGGCGGTCTGCCTGCTGGTCGCCGGGGTGCTCGCGCCGTGGCTGTCGGCCCGCGGCGCAGCGGCTCAGGAGGCGGCGGCACGCGACCTGCACGCTCAGCGCGATGTGGCGGCCATGCTCGCCCTGGACCACGCGGCCGAGTTGCGGGTTGCCGGCCGCTTGCCGTCGGTGATCGCCGAATCCCAGCAGCGGCAGCGTGATTGGGGCTCGGCCCTGGACCTGGCGGCGCGGCCGGCGGCTCTGGGCGCGGCCGTTCCCACCCTGGCCATCGGGGTGAGCGTGCTGGGCGCGGTGGTGGCCGGTCTCGGGATCGCCCCGGCCGTGGCGCCGACCACCCTGGCCATCCTGATGCTGCTGCCGTTGTCCTCGTTCGAGGCCACCACCGCACTGCCGGCCGCCGCCACTGCGCTGTCCCGTTCGCGCATCGCCGCGCGCCGGCTGCTCGGGCTCACCGGCGCGCGCACAACGGCACCCGTGGGCCAGGCCTCGCGCCCGGCCGATATGACGCTACGTGCCATCGACGTGGTCGCGGGGTACACCCCAGACACTGCGGCCACGCCGGTGAGCCTGGAGCTGCGGCCCGGTAGCCGGCTGGTGGTGCGGGGCCCCAGCGGATCCGGGAAGACCACATTGCTGATGACGCTCGCGGGCTTGCTGCCACCGGTGCGCGGCAGGGTCGACATCGGAGGGACGCCCATCTCGGAGCTCGATGAGGCCGAATTACGCTCGGCGGTGGCGTTTTTCGCCGAGGACGCGCATGTGTTCGCCACCACTGTCCGTGACAACCTGCTGGTGGTGCGTGGCGACTGCACCGATGCCGAATTGCACAGCGCCTTGGCTGATGTCGGACTGAGCCGGTGGCTTGAATCGCTGCCCGCGGGCTTGGACACCGTGCTCGAGGGTGGGGCCGCGGCGCTGTCCGCCGGGCAGCGGCGACGGCTCCTGCTGGCGCGTGTGCTGCTGTGCCGGGCGGCGATTGTTCTGCTCGACGAACCCACCGAGCACCTTGACATTTCGGACGCCGACGAACTGTTGCACGCGCTGTTGCGCACCGAGCACGGGTTGCTGGCGCCCGACCGAACCGTCGTGGTGGCCACCCATCACCTGCCGCGGGACTTCGCGAACTCCTTTGCCTGTCCGTCACTGTCCATCAACCCCGACGGGTAACGTTGCTTATCGTCGGTGGCCCGCACACGAACCTGATCCGGAGTACGAGTAATGACTGAACCGCCCGAGTCCCCGAAGCCCGACACTCCGTATCAGGGCAATACACCGGGTCAGGGCAACCCTTATCCGGGCAATACACCGGGCTATCCGCCTCCGCCGTCCGGCCCGTACCAAGGCGGGTATCCGCCACCACCGCCGCAGCCCTACTCAACGGGCTATCCCGGTTACCCCGGCTATCCGGGGTACGAGGGCGGCGGATACGGCCAACCGCCCGTCGCGCCGAAGAACGGACTCGGGATCGCCGCTCTGGTCGTGGGGATCCTGTCGCTCCCGGCGGTGCTGACCGTCTTCGGTGGCTTCGTGCTCGGTCTGGTGGCCATCGTTCTCGGATTCATCGGCTACCGGCGCGCCAAGAAGGGTGAGGCCACCAACGGCGGCATCGCCATCGCCGGCATCGTGATCGGTCTGCTCGGCATCGTCTTGAACGCGGCGCTCATCGCATTCGGGGTCTGGGGCTTCCTCCAAGTGGGCGGCGGCGATTATTTCGACTGCATGCAGCAAGCGGGCAATGACACGTCCGCCCAGTTGGAGTGCGAGGACGAGTTCCGCGGCAACCTGGAGAACCGCTTCAGCGTCACCCTCACACCCACCCCCTGAAACCTGCGCGGCGGCGACGACCGCGACGCTTCGACGGCCCTCTGACGAGCGATTCCATCGCAAAATGGAAAATTTCCCACGGAATCGGTTGCGAGGGCGCGAAGGATGGGTGAAGGTTTATTGACAGTTGCGATCACGTCGGTCAGAACCCTGCCCTCGTGAGAAGCAGTGCAGTAAACAGGAGGACTTGTTCTGAGCAACACCGGCGCACAAGCCACAGAACACCGGGCACCACAGCACGGCGGCGCTTCCGCAGGCGGTCCCGTCATCGAGATCGATCACGTCACGAAACGCTTCTCCGACTACGTCGCGGTCGCGGATGCCGACTTCTCGATCGGCGCGGGTGAATTCTTCTCCATGCTCGGCCCGTCGGGGTGCGGCAAGACCACCACGCTGCGGATGATCGCCGGCTTCGAGACGCCGACCGAGGGCGCGATCCGCCTCGAAGGCGCCGACGTGTCCCGGGTTGCGCCCCACAAGCGCAACGTCAACACGGTGTTCCAGCACTACGCACTGTTCCCGCACATGAGTGTGTGGGACAACGTGGCCTACGGACCACGCAGCATGCGCAAGGACAAAGCGGAGGTGAAACGCCGCGTCGACGAACTGCTCGAGGTGGTGCGCCTCACCGACTTCGCCCAGCGTCGCCCGAGCCAGCTGTCCGGCGGTCAGCAGCAGCGTGTCGCGCTGGCCCGGGCCCTGGTCAACTACCCCAGTGCCCTGCTGCTCGACGAGCCACTCGGCGCCCTGGACCTCAAGCTGCGCCACGTCATGCAGTTCGAGCTCAAGCGCATCCAGCGGGAAGTGGGCATCACGTTCGTCTACGTGACGCACGATCAGGAGGAAGCGCTGACGATGAGTGACCGCATCGCGGTCATGAACGCGGGCAACGTCGAGCAGATCGGCACTCCCACCGAGATCTACGACCGGCCGGCCACGGTGTTCGTCGCCGGCTTCATCGGCCAGGCCAACCTCTGGCACGGTACGCAGCTGGGCACCTCGGGCGATCTGGTCGACCTGTCCGTGCTCGGCACCACCCTCAAGGCCCGGCCGGGCGACACCACCATCGAAAACGGTGGCCAGGCCACGCTCATGGTCCGTCCCGAACGCGTCCGCGTGTCGACCACCGAGCTCACCGCCACCGACCAGACCGTCGCCTCGGTGCGCGCCTCTGTCGTCGATCTGACCTTCCAGGGGCCCGTCGTCCGGCTGTCGCTGCAGGCTTCCGACGGGTCACCGATCGTCGCGCACGTCGGCCCCGAACAGAACCTGCCCCTGCTGCGGCCCGGCGACGAGGTACACGTCGGGTGGGCATCGGATGCCTCGCTGGTGCTGCCCGCCGCCGACATCCCCACCACCGAAGATCTCGAGGAAATGCTCGACGACTCGTAACGCGCCCACCGACTGCGCCCGACCATCCGGCCCGCTCCCCCTCATCGCGAAAGGCACACGCCGCCATGGCCAGAACTCCTGACATCGACCCCGCTCTACTGTCCCGTCTTGCCGCCAACCGCACCTCCCGTCGCCGCTTCCTCGGCGGCAGCGCCGCCGCCGCGGCCGGGCTCGCACTTGGCGGATCCTTCCTCGCCGCGTGTGGCGGCAGCGATTCCGGTGGCGGCGCCAGCAGTGCCACCGCCGTACCCGATGACGGTTCGCCGGCCACCGGCACACTGCGGATCTCGAACTGGCCGCTGTACATGGCCGACGGTTTCGTCGCCGCCTTCCAGACCGCGACCGGCCTGACCGTCGACTACAAAGAAGACCTCAACGACAACGAGGAGTGGTTCGCCAAGGTCAAGGAGCCGCTCTCGCGCAAGCAGGACATCGGCGCCGATCTGGCGGTGCCCACCAACTTCATGGCGGCCCGCCTCAACGGACTGGGCTGGGTCAACGAGATCAACCACGATCGCGTCACCAACTTCGCCAACCTGCGCCAAGACCTGATGGACGCCCCCGACGACCCGGGCCGCAAGTTCAGCGCGCCTTACATGTCCGGTCTGGTCGGGCTGGCATACAACCGGGCGGCCACCGGCCGCGACATCACCTCCATCGACGATCTGTGGGATCCCGCGTTCAAAGGGCGGGTCAGCATGTTCTCCGATCTGCGCGACGGAATCGGCATGATCATGCTGTCGCAGGGCAGCGACATCGGGAACCCGAGCATCGAGACCGTGCAGAAGGCGGTCGATCTGGTGCGTGAACAGCGCGACGCCGGCCAGATCCGCCGGTTCACCGGCAACGACTACGCCGACGACCTGGCGGCGGGCAACATCGCCATAGCGCAGGCCTATTCGGGTGACGTGGTGCAGCTGCAGGCCGACAACCCTGATCTGCAGTTCATCGTTCCCGAGTCGGGTGCGGTCAACTTCGTCGACACCATGGTGCTGCCGTACACCACGCAGAACCAGAAGGCCGCCGAGGAGTGGATCAACTACATCTACGACCGGGTGAACTACGCCAAGTTGGTGTCGTTCGTGCAGTACGTGCCGGTGCTGTCGGACATGACCGACGAGCTCGCCAAGATCGACCCGGAGGCGGCGGCCAACCCGTTGATCAACCCGTCGCCGGAGACCCTCGCCAACGTGAAGTCGTGGGCGTCGCTCACCGATGAGCAGACCCAGGAATTCAACACCGCGTACGCCGCCGTCACCGGAGGCTGACCGTGGCCGGCATAGCTTCCAGCAGCCGGCAGCGCAGCAAGATCGCACCGTATCTGATGATCCTGCCTGGGCTGGCTTACCTCGGGCTGTTCTTCGTGGTGCCGTTCATCTCGCTGGCCCGCACGTCGTTGTCCAGTACCGGTGGGTCGGTGTTCATGCCGACGCTGACGTTCTCGTGGGACTTCGGGAACTACTCGGAGGCCTTCAGCGCCTACACCGACCAGATCATGCGGTCATTCACCTACGCGCTCGCCGCCACGGTGATCTGTCTGGTGCTGGCGTTCCCGCTGGCCTACGTGATCGCGTTCAAGGCGGGCCGGTACAAGAACCTGCTGCTGGGTCTGGTGATCCTGCCGTTCTTCGTGACGTTCCTGATCCGCACCATCGCGTGGAAGACGATCCTGGCCGACGACGGCTGGGTGGTGGACGTCTTCGGCGCCATCGGATTGCTGCCCAGCGAGGGCCGGCTGTTGTCGACCAGCTGGGCCGTGGTCGGCGGACTGGCCTACAACTGGATCATCTTCATGATCCTGCCGCTGTACGTGAGCCTGGAGAAGATCGATCCGCGACTGCTGGAGGCCTCGAAGGACCTGTACTCGACGAACCGCCGCACCTTCACCAAAGTGATCATGCCGCTGGCACTTCCGGGTGTTCTGGCCGGCAGCATGCTGGTGTTCATTCCGTCGGTCGGGGACTTCATCAACGCCGAGTACCTGGGCAGTACGCAGACCACCATGATCGGCAACGTGATTCAGCAGCAGTTCCTGGTGGTCAAGGACTACCCAGCCGCTGCCGCGCTGTCGATGTTGTTGATGGGACTGATCCTGGTGGGTGTGCTGATGTACACCAAGGCGCTGGGTACGGAGGATCTGGTATGAGTGGGGCGCTCTCATGACACTGCAGGACCGGATCGCCGCCGCCAACGTCGATGTCGCGGACAAGGCCGCGGAGAACCAGCCGGGATTCTTCGCCCGCCTCAAGGTGGGCGACATCGCCTTGCGGGTCATCGCAGGTTTGGTGCTGCTGTATCTGTTCGTGCCGATCGCGGTCATCGTGGCGTTCTCGTTCAACAACCCGCAGGGCAAGTTCAACTACACCTGGCAGGGTTTCACCCTCGCCAACTGGGCGGACCCCTTCAAGTACCCGGCATTGACTTCCGCGCTGAAGATGAGCCTCAACGTGGCGGCGGTGTCCACCGCGATTGCACTGGTGCTGGGCACCCTGCTCGCGATCGCCCTTGTGCGACAACGTTTCCGGGGTGACCGCCTGGTGGACGGCTTCCTGGTGCTGCCACTGACCGCTCCCGAAGTGGTGATGGGCGCTTCGCTGCTGGTGCTGTTCCTCGACCTGGGATGGCCGGCCGGCTACACCACGATCGTCATCGCCCACATCGCGTTCCAGGTCAGCTTCATCGCAATGACCGTGCGCGCTCGTGTGCGCGGTTTCGACTGGACGCTCGAAGACGCATCGATGGATCTCGGCGCCAGCCCGACGCGAACGTTCTTCAAGGTGACGCTGCCGCTGATCGTCCCGGGCATCGTCGCGGCGGCCATGTTGTCGTTCGCGCTGTCTCTCGACGACTTCATCATCACCTACTTCGTCAGTGGTTCGACCGTCACCTACCCGCTGTATGTGAACGCCGCCGTGAAAGCCGCTGTGCCACCCCAGATCAACGTGCTGGCCACCGCGATCCTGGTGATCAGCCTGCTGTTGATCGGCATCGGAACGCTATACCGCCGCAAACGAATCGACACCTAGACACCCACTAGGGTGACACCCATGCGGGTTGCACCCGAACGCCTGGCGGTGTTGGCCGCCGCCACCACCGTTGTGCTGTGGGCCTCGTCCTTCGTGGTGATCAGAGCGGCGGGTGCCGAACTCTCCCCGGGCGCCATGGCCTTCACCCGCCTGCTCGTGGGCACCACGGCGCTGCTGCTGGTGGCGGCCCACTACCGGCGGCCGGTGCCCCGGGACCGTACCGGCCTGGCCCTGGTGCTCGGCTACGGCGTGCTGTGGTTCGCGGCGTACACGGTTCTGTTGAACTGGGCCGAACAACATCTCGACGCCGGTACCGCGGCGTTGCTGGTGAACTTCGCGCCCATCATCGTCGCGGTGTTCGCCGGATTGTTCCTCGGTGAGGGTTTTCCCCGTGCCCGCGTGGTCGGCATCCTGATCGCCTTCGCCGGAATCGTGTTGATCGCACTCGGCGGGTCGGGCGGCGGTACCAACGATCGCCTCGGTATCACCCTCGGACTGGTGACCGCGGTGCTGTACGCGGCCAGTGTGCTCATGCAAAAGGTGGCGCTGCGCTCCGTCGACGCCGTGACGGCCACCTGGGTGGGCTGCGCCGCCGGTCTGGTGGCCACCACACCGTTTGCGCCGCAAGCCTTGCGCGAACTCGCCGATGCGCCGGCGTCGGCGATCCTGGGCGTGGTGTTCCTCGGCCTCGGCCCCACCGCTGTCGCCTTCTTGACGTGGGCGTACGCGCTCACCCGCACCGATGCCGGCGCCTTGGCGGCCACCACTTTGGCGGTCCCGGCGATCGCCATCGGATTGTCGTGGCTGTTCCTGTCGGAGGTTCCGACGTGGCTGGGTTTCGTCGGCGGCGCGTTGGCGCTGCTCGGAGTCGCGATTACCCGGCGGTGACCCTACGCTCGGCCCGCTCTCCCCGGACTCGTCCCTCGCCGCATCGGCGACCGAGCGGTGACCGGTTTGTCGCACCCCCTGTCCGGGTACCGAAATTGACATGACCGACAACCGGGTTCACGGTGCGGTGGACCGAGCCACCAGTACCAACGCTTTCGAATACGCCGCCCGTGCCGGGTACGTCACCAGCGGGGTCCTGCACCTGCTGGTCGCCTACATCGTCGTGCGGCTGGCCATCGGCGGTGGAGGTGGGGCCAGCCAGAACGCCGACCAATCGGGTGCGCTGGCCACCCTGGCGTCCAGCGGTGGCGGCGCGTTCACACTCTGGGTCGCGGCCATCGGCCTGTTCGGTTTGGCTGCCTGGCGGCTGGCCGAGACGGTGGTGGGCTCGCACCCCAATGAACCCACCGACAGCGACAAGGGCGCCAAGAAACAATTCAAACGGGTCAAATCGCTGTCCCTGGCGATCGTCTACTGCGGACTCGCCCTGTCGGCCATCCGGTTCGCCACGGGCAGCGGACAGTCCAGCGGTCAGCAGAACGCGGGGATGTCCGCCCAGCTGATGCAATCGACCTGGGGCAAAGCACTTCTCATCGTGGTGGGACTCGTGGTCATCGGTGTCGGTGGCTACCACGTGTACAAGGGCTTTTCCGAGAAATTCCTCCACGACCTGAAGGTCTCCGGCGGTTCGGTCATCACACCGATGGGCAAGGTGGGCTACATCGCCAAGGGCGGTGTGCTCGCGGGTGCGGGCCTGCTGGTCATCGTCGCGACGCTGAACGCCGACCCCGCCAAGGCCTCCGGAATCGACGCCGCGGTCAAGACGCTGGGCCAGGCGCCGTTCGGCAAGTTCCTGCTGATCGCCGCCGCCCTCGGTATCGCCGCTTACGGCGCTTACTGTTTCGTGATGGCGCGGTTCGCCCGGATGTGATCGTGGCCGGGTCCGCTCACGCGAAGCAGCGGACCGTCCACGGGTCGGTGCCGATCAGCAACACCACCGGGCCGTCGAGACTGCGCAGCGACACCGCCGTCGTCGCTCCCGCCGTGATCCGGGCCGCCAACCGTGCGCCCCGGACCCGGACGCCCAAGGCATCCACACTCAGCGGATCATGCTCCCCGAGCGTGACCCTGGCGCCCGCCCCGAGCATCCGGCGCCCGGTCAGCTGGTCACCACCCGTCAACGCGGCCAACAGCGCGTCCACCGCCGCCCGTCGCCGTCGCGCAGGCCGATAGAGCCCCGTCAGGAATCCCGCCGCGCCACCGAGGTGCTGATTGGACAACAGCGACCGGGTGAGCCCCAACGCCACCGGCACCGCCGGCAGCCCGCGGCGGGCGAACTGCCACAGCATCGGCGGCAGCTCCCAGAATGCCTGCAACTCGGCGATTTTGAGTTCGCCGGAAACGTCCCGCAGGACGTAGCGCAGGATCGCGGGCACCGCCATCGTCACACCCGGGCCCATCCGAACCTCCAGTGTCACATCCCGGATGACGGTGCTGCCGCTGACGATGTCCTCATTCACGTCGAAGACGATGTCGCGCGGTTTGATGAAGGTGTCGTAGAACCTGCCGATGGCGTCACGACCGACGTGAGGTGTCGAGCCCACCGGGTCCTCGACGCATGCGTCGGCGGTGAACAGCCCGACCCAGCCCGGCCGGTCGTGCCGGGCCGCCGCCTGCGGAGACTGCTCGACCGCGGCCAGCAGATCGGCGTCGGTATGCGACGTCACGCCGTGGCGCCGACGATCTCGACACCGGCGGCCCGCAGATCCTCGACAGCTTGTGCCGTCGAATCCGGGGCCACGCCTGCGGTCAGGTCCAGCAACACGCGGGTACTGAATCCCGCCTTGGCCGCGTCGGCCGCGGTGGCACGCACACAGTAGTCCGTGGCGATTCCCACCACGTCCACCTCGTCGACGCCACGGCTGCGCAACCAGTCCGCCAGTGTGGTCTGCGTGTCGTCCGCGCCCTCGAAACCGCTGTAGGCCGCGGCGTAGTGGCCCTTGCGGAACACCGCCTCCACGGTGGCGGTGACGAGGTCGGGATGGAACTGCGCGCCCGGAGATTCCGCGACACAGTGCCGCGGCCAGGACACCCGGTAGTCCGGGGTCTCGGAGAAATGCTCACCCGGGTCGATGTGGAAATCCTGGGTGGCGACCACGTGATCGAAACCGTGCGAACCGGCCAGCCGTTCACTGATTGCCCGGGCCACGGCGGCACCGCCTTCGACGGCCAAGGACCCGCCCTCGCAGAAGTCGTTCTGGACATCGACGATGATCAGCGCGCGCATGTCTCCACCGTATCGGGACGTACAGTGAAACCGCATAATTCGCCGAAGGAGCCTCATGACGACGTTCGATTTCTTCCAGGCCTCCGAACTGCCCGTCCCCGATGTCACTGCCGCCGACGCAGCCGAGATCGCACGCAGGCACTTCGGCATCGAGGCGTCGGCGACACCGCTGGGCAGCCAGCAGGATGCGAATTTCCTGCTGCTCGGCGCCGACGGCGACCGGCCGCTCGGAGTGCTCAAGGTGGCCAACCCCGCATTCACCCGGCTGGAGATCGAGGCGCAGGATGCCGCCGCGGAGTTCATCGCCGCCCGCGAACCATCCGTGCGCACCGCCCGGAACATCGGCACCGGCGACTCCCCCGTCGCGGACGTGGGTACCGAATCCGCGCTGTCCGCCAGGATCATCGACTTCCTGGCCGGCGGCACCCTCAGCGGCGACCGCTACGTGTCACCGGCCCGGTGGGCGGCCCTGGGCACCTTGGCCGGACGGGTCAGCCGGGCGCTGGCCGAATTCGACCACCCCGGCGTGGACCGGGTGCTGCAGTGGGATCTCCAGCACGCCGACCGCACCGTGGCGCTGTTGGCGCCGTATGTGTCCGACACCGGGCGGCGCACCCTCATCGAACGTGAAGCCGCGCAGGCCTGGCGCACGGTCGCCGAGCTGGCCGGCGCGCTGCCGGTGCAGGTGATTCACGGCGATCTCACCGACGACAACGTGGTGTGTGCGGTGGACGCGCAGCAGCTGCCCGACGGGGTGATCGACCTCGGGGACCTCACCCGGTCGTGGGCCGTCGCAGAACTCGCGGTGGCGGCGTCGTCGGTGCTACGGCACGCCGGTGGTGAGCCCGCGGCGGTTCTGCCCTTGATCGCCTCGTTCCACCAGCAGCGGCCGTTGAGCCGCCCGGAGATCACCGCACTGTGGCCGCTGGTGGTGCTGCGGGCGGCCACACTGGTGGTCAGCGGTAATCAGCAGGCCGCAATAGATCGCGAGAACGACTATGCGACAAGCGCTCTCGATGACGAGTGGCGAATCTTCGAGCGTGCGGTGTCAGTGCCCACAGCGGTGATGACGGAGCTGATCGCCGATGCGCTGGGCAACGGCAGGCCGGCGTCGACCCCCGGTGTCCCGGTGTTCGCCGGCGGTGCCGCACACGTGTTGGATCTGTCCACCGAGTCCGACGAGCTCGACAGCGGGCGATGGTTGCACACCGGCGTCGAGGATCAGCTGGCCCAGGCTGCCATCAACGCCGGCGCGGCGGTGGTGGCCACCAGCCACGGGCAGCCACGCCTCACCAGATCCGTTGCACTGAGCAGTGATTCACCAGCCACGGTACCCACCGGCATCGACGTCTGGGTGGCCGGCGACATGACGCTGACCGCACCGTGGACGGGTCTGGTGTCCGGGGTGGGCACCCACGAAGTGACCTTCGCCGGCGAGGAAGGTGTCCTGCACGTGCGCGGCGCCTCCCTGCACACCTCGGTGGACACCGGGCACGCGGTACCGGCAGGGGCGCCGCTGGCGCAGGTCGGCCCAGGCCGGTTGTGGGTGCAGATCACCACCGAGAACTCGGTGCCGGTACCGGCATTCGTGCGGCCCGAGTACGCACCGGGCTGGCTGGCGCTGACCCGCGATCCCGCCGCCCTGGTGGGAACGCAGACCGCTGCCGTCGGCGAGGACAGCGCGGGGTTGCTCGCCCGCCGCGGCCGCTGGTTCGCGTCGGTGCAGGAGCAGTACTACAGCGATCCCCCGCGCATCGAACGGGGCTGGCGTGAGTACCTGCAGGACACCGAGGGACGCAGCTACCTCGACATGGTGAACAACGTGACCAGCATCGGGCACGGCCACCCGGAGCTGGCCGATGCGATCAGCAGGCAGTGGCGCCGGCTCAACACCAACTCGCGGTTCAATTACCGTGCGGTGGTGGAGTTCTCGGAACGGCTGGCCGCCACACTGCCCGACCCGCTGGACACCGTGTTCCTGGTGAACTCCGGGTCCGAAGCGGTGGACCTGGCGCTGCGACTGGCGTTCACCACCACCGGCCGCCAGGATGTGGTGGCCGTCGCCGAGGCCTACCACGGCTGGACCTACGCCACCGACGCCGTCTCCACCTCCGTCGCCGACAATCCGAACGCCTTGACCACCCGGCCCGATTGGGTCCACACGGTGCCGTCACCCAACAGTTTTCGCGGCCGCTACCGCGGCGCCGAGGCGAGCCGGTACGCCCCCGAGGCCAAGGCGATCATCGAGAAGCTGACCGCTGACGGTCATCCGCCTGCGGCGTTCATCGCCGAGCCCTTCTACGGCAACGCCGGCGGGGTGGCCTTGCCCGAGGGTTACCTCGAGACCGTGTACGCCGCGGTCCGTGCCGCGGGTGGGCTGGCGATCGCCGATGAGGTGCAGGTGGGCTACGGCCGCCTGGGCGGCTGGTTCTGGGGCTTCCAGCAGCAGGGTGTGCTACCCGACATCGTCACCGTGGCCAAGGCGATGGGCAACGGCCAGCCGCTGGGCGCGGTGATCACCAGCAAGGCGATCGCCGATGCCTACCGCAACGAGGGGTACTTCTTCTCCTCGGCGGGCGGCAGCCCGGTGTCCAGCGTCGTCGGACTGACCGTTCTGAACGTCATCCAGCGCGACGGACTGCAGCAGAACGCCTGGACCGTCGGCGAGCACCTGAAGACCAGGCTCGCGGAGTTGGCCGACCGGCACCCGCTCATCGGCGCCGTCCACGGCAGTGGGCTGTACATGGGCGTCGAGTTGGTGCGCGATCGACAGACCCTGGAACCGGCGGTGACCGAGACCGCGGCGATCTGCGAGCGGATGCGCGAACTCGGGGTCATCGTCCAACCCACCGGCGATCACCAGAACGTGCTGAAGATGAAGCCGCCCATGTGCCTGAGCGTCGCGTCGGCCGACTTCTTCGTCGACATGCTGGACCGGGTTCTGCGCACCGGGTGGTAAAACCGCAGGCCAGCGCCGTTGCCCTAGACCGCGGCGGGGGTAGTGCGTTGCGCCGGTTAGCTATGCGAATTAAGGTCCAGACACATGTCCAGACACAGCAGCGTGATCTCGTTCACCCCTACACCGCCGCAGCCGGTCGGGTATAGGTGAAAGGCATGCGAATCGCCCTGCTGTCCTATCGCAGCAAGACGCACTGTGGTGGCCAGGGTGTCTACGTGCGCCACCTGAGCCGCGGCCTGGTCGAGCTGGGTCATCACGTCGAGGTGTTCTCCGGTCAGCCGTATCCGGACGGCCTGGATCCACGCGTGCGTCTGTGCAAGGTGCCCAGCCTGGATCTGTACCGGGAGCCGGACCCGTTCCGGGTACCCCGCCCCAGCGAGATCCGCAGCTCGATCGATCTCCTCGAACTGGGCACCATGTGGACCGCGGGTTTTCCGGAGCCGCGTACCTTCGGCCTGCGTGCGGCCCGGCTGCTGGCCGAGCGTCGCGCCGACTTCGACGTGGTGCACGACAACCAGAGCCTGGGCACCGGTCTGCGCAAGATCGCCGCGTCGGGCCTGCCGGTGGTCGCCACGGTGCACCACCCCATCACCCGCGACCGGGTGCTCGATCTCGCGGCGGCGCGGTGGTGGCGCAAGCCGCTGGTGCACCGCTGGTACGGGTTCGCCGAGATGCAGAAGAGGGTGGCCAGGACGATCCCCGACCTGCTGACGGTGTCCACCACCTCGGCCACCGATATCGCCGCCGACTTCGGTGTGAGCCCCGATCAGCTGCACGTCGTACCGCTCGGTGTGGACACGGCGATCTTCTCCCCGTCAGAGGCGCCCAGAGTGCCCGGCCGCATCATCGCGATCGCCAGTGCCGATGTCCCGCTCAAAGGCGTGTCCAATCTGCTGCAGGCCGTCGCCAAGCTTCGCACGGAACGTGATGTCGAGTTGCAGTTGGTGGCGCGCCTGGAGAGCAAGGGTCCCACCGAGAAGCTGATCGCCGAGCTCGGCATCTCCGATATCGTGCACATCTCCAGCGGCCTCACCGACGCCGAACTGGCGAACTTACTGGCGTCCGCTGAAATAGCCTGTATCCCTTCCCTTTACGAGGGTTTCTCGCTTCCCGCGGTGGAGGCCATGGCCAGCGGCACCCCGATCGTCGCCAGCCGGGCGGGCGCGTTACCCGAAGTGCTCGGCACCGACGGGTCCGCGGCGGTGCTGGTGCAGCCGGGCAACGTCGAAGAGCTCACCAAGAGCCTGGGCGACCTGCTGGACTCCCCGGCCGAACTGCACCGGATGGGTATCGCCGGCCGGCGTCGCGCCGTCGAGATCTACAGCTGGGAATCCGTTGCCGCGCAGACGGTCACGGTGTACCGCCGCGCGATCGATCGGAACGCCGCATGCTGACCGTCGACTTCGACCGGCTGGGTATCGGGGCCGGCACCAAGGTGATCGACGTCGGCGCCGGAGCGGGCAGGCACAGTTTCGAGGCGTATCGGCGCGGAGCCGACGTGATCGCCTTCGATCAGGACAAGGAAGAGCTGGAGAACGTCACCACGATGTTCGAGGCCATGGCCGAGGCCGGCGAGGTGCCTGACACCGCGCGCGCCGAGGCGGTGGCCGGTGACGCGCTGGCGCTGCCGTACGCCGACGCCACCTTCGACGTGGTGATCGCCTCGGAGATCCTCGAGCATGTTCCGGCCGACGAGGCCGCCATCGCCGAGCTGGTCCGGGTGCTCAAACCCGGTGGCAAGCTCGCGGTGACCGTGCCCCGCTGGCTTCCGGAACGGTTGTGCTGGCTGCTGTCCGACGAGTACCACGCCAACGAAGGCGGCCACATCCGCATCTACAAGGCTGACGAGCTTCGCGGAAAGGTCACCGCGCGCGGGTTGCGGTTCACCCATTCACACCACGCGCACGCGCTGCACTCGCCCTACTGGTGGATCAAATGTGCTGTCGGGGTGGAGAAGACCAAGCACCCGGCGGTGACGGCCTACCATCGGCTGCTGGTATGGGACATGATGTCCGCTCCGACGCTGACCCGCACCGCCGAAGCGGCGCTGAACCCGCTGATCGGCAAGAGCGTCGCGCTTTACTTCGACAAACCCGCCAACGAACACCACGCCACGGACGAGGGCCGGTGACCGGCGGTGCGGCGCGCTGAGATTCCCTCCGTGGCCGGTGTACTGACCGCATCGCAGTGCCTGGCCACGGCCGAGTCGATAGCCCGGGCGCAAGAGCACTCAGGGGCCATCCCGTGGTCGCCTTTCGGGCACACCGACCCGTGGGACCACGTCGAGTGCGCAATGGCGTTGACGGTGGCCGGCCTGCTCGAACCGGCCCGGGCCGCCTACGAGTGGTGCCGCCGCGAGCAGCGCGCCGACGGCTCCTGGCCCCTGCAGTTCCGGGCCGGGGTCATCGAGGACGCCAACAGCGACAGCAACTTCTGCGCCTACATCGCCACCGGGGTCTGGCATTACGTGCTGGTCACCGGCGACGATGTATTCGCCGAGCGGATGTGGCCGGTGGTGCGCAACGCGATCGATTTTGTCATCGGGCTGCAGCTCGACGGCGGTGAGATCTGTTGGGCGTGCGGACCGTCCGGCCGGATCGAGGAAGCTCTGGTGACCGGCTGTGCCAGCATCTACCAGAGCATGCGGTGCGCGCTGGCGCTGGCCAACTACGTCGGCGAACCACAACCGGAATGGGAGGTGTCCTGCGGCCAACTGGGACACGCGATCGTCGCGCATCCCGGGTCGTTCACCGAGAAACCCCACCACTCGATGGACTGGTACTACCCCATCCTCGGCGGCGCGTTGCGCGGGCCGGGCGCCGAGGAACGTATCGCCGAGCGATGGTCCGATTTTGTGGTCGACGGCCTCGGCATCCGCTGCGTGGATGACCGGCCCTGGGTGACCGGCGCCGAGACATGCGAGCTCGTCCTGGCTTTGGACGCCATGGGGGAATCCGACCGCGCCCTGGAGCAGTTCGCGAACATGCAGCACCTACGCGAGCGGGACGGGTCGTACTGGACCGGGCTGGTGTATGCCGACGGTAAACGCTGGCCGGTGGAACGAACCACGTGGACCGGTGCCGCGGTGGTACTGGCCGCCGATGCACTCTCCCGCACCACCGCGGGCAACGGCATCTTCCGTGGTGAGGACCTGCCCCGCGGACTGGAAGCCGACTTCAGCTGCGAATGTGTTGTCAGCGAGCGCTGAGCGCGCCCCCGACCTCTCCGGCCACCCGTTCGAGCACCCGTAGCGACTTCATGGCCGAGACCTCGCGGAACTGCTCGGTCTCCAATGCCCGGCGATAGATCTGGTAGGGCGCCTGCCCACCGTCCTCGGGGTTGGGAAAGACGTCGTGGATCAGCAACGCTCCGCCGACGCTGACCCATGGCGCCCACCCGTCGAAGTCGCGATGCGCGGCCTCCTCGGTGTGCCCGCCGTCGATGAACAGCAGGTTCAGCGGCGTCCGCCAGTGCCTGGCCACCACCGGCGATTTGCCCACCACTGCAATCACGTTGTCCGGCAACGCCATCGCATCGAGAGTGTGCCGGAAGGTGGGCAAGGTGTCGAACAGGCCGGTGTGGCTGTCGACCATGCTGGTGTCGTGGTACTCCCATCCCGGCTGGTGTTCCTCCGAGCCGTGGTGGTGGTCGATGGTGTACACCACGCCGTCAGTGGTCAGCGCTGCCGCACCGAGCAGCACGGTGGACTTCCCGCAGTAGGTTCCGATCTCGACGCCTACGCCGCCGTCCAGGTAGGCGCACGCCGCCTCGTACAGCGCCCGGCCCTCGTCGGCGGGCATGAACCCCGTCACCTCGTTCGCGAGAGCGAACAGACGGTCAGTTTGCTGGGAGCGCAGTTCCGCGGGGGTGGTGTCGGTCTGTGACATGCAGGCAACCTAACCCGTCGGCAGGGCCGATGGCCAGCGCGCATCCTTGCCGGGCCGAAGTCGTTGTAGTAGCGTCCGGACATGTGTCCGATCCGGTAGCTCGGGAAGCCACCCGGCGTCGGCTCACGGCCAAACAGGCCGATACGGTCGATCGGCTGGGCCGGGCCGCGGTGGAGGTGTTGAGCCGTGAAGGGTTCTCCGGTCTGACCATCCGGATGGTGGCGGCCGAGGCCGGTGTCGGTGCCGCCACGGCGTACACCTACTTCTCCTCGAAGGAACATCTGGTCGCGGAGGTGTTCTGGCGCCGACTGGCCGGCAGCCCGGCACCACCCAACGAGTCCCCCGATCCGACGGTTCGGGTGATCGCCGTGCTGCGCCACATCGCACTGCTGTTGGCCGACGAACCCGAGCTGGCGGGCGCGGTGACCAACGCCTTGCTCGGCAAGGACCCCGATGTGGAACACCTGCGCCTGCGAATCGGGATGGAGATCCACAAACGGCTGTCCACGGCGCTCGGGCCCGAGGGTGATGCAGGTGTCATCGACACGCTGGAGTTGTTGTACGCCGGGGCGTTGGTAAGGGCGGGGATGGGGTACGCGTCCTATCAGCAGATCGCCGACCTGTTGGAGAGATCTGCGCGCCTGGTGTTGGCCTGATGTGGCGCTGCGAGCCCGCCTGAGGTGCAAAGATCTACAGCTATGGCCGAGCAGCCCCTTCGCGAGAAGCACTGGGATGAGCCTGAGCGCGACGAGACCGAAACCGAACGGCTGGACCGCAATTGGGCGAGTCTGGTGCAGGAGCTGCGCGTGGTCCAGACCGGCGTGCAACTGCTCACCGGCCTGCTGCTGACATTGCCTTTTCACGACGGCTTCGAGGAACTCGCCACCGACCTGCGGATCGTCTACCTGGTGACGGTGGCGTGCTCGATCATCAGCACGGTGCTGTTGGCCAGCCCGGTGGCGATGCACCGGCTGCTGTTCCGGCGGCACCGTCTCGAGCAATTGGTGAACGCAGCCCATCGGACCACCTATGTGGGACTGATGTTCCTCGGCGTCTCACTGGTGGGTGTCGTGGTGGTCGTTTTCGGCGCCGTCGCCGGTGACATCGCCGGATTGATCGCCGGTGCCACCGCGCTCGCCGCATTCGTCCTCTTCTGGGTGATCGTGCCGCTGACAATGCGCAATAAACCCAGGTCAAAGCCCTCCTGAGAGGGCTTGTTTGCACCCCCGTCAAGCGGGGAACACCCGCGTCATGTTGCTACGTCGAGTCGCCCGTCCCCTGCTGTCCGCCGCTTTCATCGGCCAAGGAATCGAAGCGCTGCGCAGCCCGAAACCCGCAGCCGACGCCGCCCGCCCCACCCTCGAAGGCCTGCAGAAGCTGCCAGAACCGGTGGGCCCCAACGTTCCCCGCGACGCAGAGACTTTCGCCAAGATCACCGCTGCGGTTCAGATCGGCGGTGGCATCTTGTTGGCCACCGGTAAGGTGCCGCGACTCGCCTCCGCCGCGTTGGCCGCGACGGTCATCCCGGCCAACCTCGGCTCCCACATGTTCTGGTCCGAGACCGACCCGGAGCTCAAGACCCAGAAGCGCCGCGATTTCCTCGTCGACATGAGCCTGCTCGGCGGTCTCATCATCGCCTCCGCTGACACCGCCGGAAAGCCGTCTCTGGGCTGGCGGAGTCGCCGGGCCGCAGGGAAAGTGGCCGCCGCGCTGCCCGTCGGTGCGGCCGGCGGAAACGCCCTGATCGACAGTGAGCTCGCCGAGAAGGTCGGCAAGAACGTCCACGAGGGTCTGCACGTCGGCGCTGAACGCGGCCGGGAACTGGCCAGTGTCGCCGCCGAGAAGAGCGCTCCCCTGTTGGACGCTGCACACAAGCGCGGAGCCGAGTGGGCCGAGATCGCCCGCGACCGCGGGTCGGAGTGGGCGCATGTGGCGCGCGAGCGGGGTGCCGAACTGGCCGAGATCGCCCGGGAACGCGGCGTGGAACTGGCCGACGTGGCCCGCGACCGCGGAGGCGACTTCGCCGACGTCGCCCGCGACCGCGGAGCGGTGTTGGCCGAGGTGGCCCGCGACCGAGGCGTGGAGTTGGCCGAGGTGGCCCGTGACCGCGGGGGCGAGCTCGCCCACACCGCGTTGAGCCAGAGCGAGGACCTGTCGCGGAAGGCACGCAAGCAGGCCCGCAAGCAGGCCAAGGCACTTCGGCGCTAGTCCCGGCACGATAGATCGGCTTCTGCTCGCTGTGCGGCCAATGCCGCACAGCGAGCGGTGGGCGCGGTAAGTTCGAAGCGTCCACGACTGCGATCAGGAGCCGACCGATGACTTCGGGTGAATACCCCAACAATCCGGACCCCCACTATCCGCCGCCTCCGCCCGGCGGCTACCCGCCGCCTCCGCCGCCGCAGCAATACGGCCCCTCGGGCTCGTACCCGCCGCCTCCTCCCCCGCCCCAATACGGTGGCCCCCAGTACGGCGCTCCTCAATACGGCAGCCCGCAGTACGGCACTCCGGGCGGTTATCCGCCCCCGCAGTACGGCCCTGCCGGTGGAGCGGAACCCGGCAGCCTCGGAATCCGGTTCGCCGCCCGGTTCATCGACGGCATCATCGTCGGCATCGTCGCGTTCATCCTGGCGTTCGCCTTCGGCGCCATGGACAACATCTTGGTCACCGGCCTGTTCTCCGGTGTGCTGACCTTCGCCTACTTCGTGGGGTTCGAGGTCACGCAGGGATGGACGCCCGCCAAGAAGATGCTCGGCCTGTCGGTGCGCGGCCCCGGCGGCGCTCCCAAGCCGGACGTCAAGCAGTCCGCGATCCGCAACTCGTTCACGCTGTTGTCGGTGATCCCCTACATCGGTGGTCTGCTCGGTTTCATCGCCTACATCGTCATTGCGGTGACCATCAACGGCAGCCCCACCAAACAGGGCAAGCACGACGAACTCGCCGGTGGCACGCAGGTCGTCAAGGGCTGACCTGGTTTTCACGACAATGGCCCCCGCGCGAGCGGGGGCCATTGTCGTGTCGGGGGTTTAGAAGACGAGATCCAGCAACAGCACCACCACCAGGCCGGTGACCGACAGGATCGTCTCCATGATCGACCAGGTCTTGATCGTCTGGCCGACGCTGAGCCGGAAGTACTGGTTGACCAACCAGAACCCGGCATCGTTGACGTGGGAGAAGAACACCGACCCGGCGCCGATGGCGAGCACCACCAGCGAGACCTGCGTGGGAGGCAGGCCCTCGACCAGGCCGAGAACCAGCGAGGACGCGGTGATGGTGGCGACGGTGGCGGAGCCGGTGGCGAGGCGGATCAGCACCGCCAGCGTCCAGGCCAGGATCAGCACCGAGATGCTGGTGTCTTCGGCCCACCGCGCCAGCAGGGTGCCGATACCGCTGTCGACGAGTACCTGCTTGAAGCCGCCGCCGGCGGCGACGATCAGGATGATGCCGGCGACCGGGGGCAGTCCGGATTCGACACACTTGGTGATGGCCGCACGGTCCATACCCGCGCCGCGGCCCAGGGTGAACATGCCGACGATCACGGCGATCAGCAGCGCCACCACCGGGGTGCCGAGGCCGTCGAGGATGACACGAAGCCAGTTGCCTTCCTCCAGGAAGATGTCGGCGAGCGACTTGCCCATCATCAGCACCACGGGCAGCAGTACCGAGAACAAGGTGATGGCGAACGCCGGCCTGCGCTGGTCTTCGCGTTCGTCGGCGTCGAAGGTGTCCGGTGCGCCCACGAC
This sequence comes from Mycobacterium sp. Soil_C_30, assembly GCF_057656995.1. Lineage (NCBI taxonomy): Bacteria > Bacillati > Actinomycetota > Actinomycetes > Mycobacteriales > Mycobacteriaceae > Mycobacterium > Mycobacterium sp. Soil_C_30. The sequence goes on from NZ_JBDGJH010000017.1 coordinate 39,744, forward strand.
AACCCACTTGCCCGCGAGCTTGCCGAACAGCGGCCCGGCGACCACGATCGTCGGAATGGCAACTGCCACACCGAGAGCCAGGGTGATACCGAGGTCAGCGCCCAACAGGTCGACAGCCGTGAGCGGCCCGGGGTGCGGCGGCACGAACCCGTGCATGGCGGAAAGGCCTGCGAGCGCAGGGATTCCGACCGTGATGAGCGACAGTCCGGAGCGGCGCGCCACCAGGTAGATGACGGGCATCACCAGCACCAGGCCGATCTCGAAGAACATCGGCAGACCGATGATCGCGCCCACCAGCGCCATCGCCCACGGCAACGCTCGGGGCGAGGCGTGCCCGACGATGGTGTCGACGATCTCGTCGGCCCCACCCGAGTCGGCCAGCAGCTTCGCGAACATCGCGCCCAAGGCGATCAGGATGCCCACTCCGGCTGCCGTGGTGCCGAAGCCGCTAGTGAACGAACTCAGCACCGTGGTCAGGTTCTCACCGGCGACGAAGCCGACGGTCAGACCACCGAAGATCAAAGCCAGGAACGGATGCAGCTTGACGAGGGTGATCAACACGACGATTACCGCGATGCCGGCGAGGAACGCCAGGATCAACTGCGGCCCGGAGGCCACCGGCTCGGCGAGCTCGGGCGCCTCCTGCGCCGCCAGCACGGCGAGGGTGTTCGCACCGTTCATCTAGCTCTCCCGTCCGGTCAGCGAAATGTACTCGTCAACAATGGAATCGATGTTCTGCGCGACGTCGATGGTGACCCCGGTCTCGTCGTCGGACAGCGGCTCGAGCGTCTCGAACTGCGACGCCAGCAGGGACGCCGGCATGAAGTGGCCGGGCCGGCTCGCCTGCCTGCGACCGATCACCTCGGTGGTACCGGCCAGATGCAGGAACTCGGTTGTGGGGCAGTGCTTCCGCAGCTGGTCGCGATAGCGGTGCTTGAGCGCCGAACAGCTCATCACCCCGCCGTCGGGATGCTCGGCGAGCCACTGCCCGATGGCTTCCAGCCACGGATGACGGTCCTCGTCGGTGAGCGCGTGGCCTGCGCTCATCTTGTCGATGTTGGCCTGCGGATGGAAGTCGTCCGCGTCGGCGAACGGTACCCGCAGCCGCTGCGCCAGCGCTGCTCCGACCGTTGATTTCCCCGACCCGGACACGCCCATCACGACGATCGGTGCGCCCATGTCTCTCCACCTACCCTGTTGAGCTCTGTGTCACACAGGATGCCCCAATGATCTGACTATTACAAGCCCCGAGACTCAAGAACCTGCTTTAACCACACCAGGGTGCTCGTATGACAGGATGTATCAGGTGACCGGGCAGTCATCCGTCGGCGAATTGCACGCCACACTGCTCGATGCCCTCGGCACCGGCGTCGTGTCTGGACGGTTGCGCGCCGGGAGCGTGCTGACACTCGATGCCGTGAGCGCCGAGCACGGGGTCTCACGCAGCGTCGCCCGTGAAGCCGTCCGGGTTCTCGAGGCGATGGGCATGGTGGCTTCCCGGCGGCGGGTGGGCATCACCATCCAGCCCGCCGAGAAGTGGAACGTCTTCGATCCGCAGGTGATCCGCTGGAGGCTCGCCGCCGGCGACCGCGCAGCACAACTGGTCTCGCTGTCGGAATTACGCGGGGGGTTCGAACCGGCCGCCGCGGCCCTGGCGGCCCGGCGCGCAGATCCCCACCAGTGCCGGATCCTGGCCGCCGCGGTCTCCGACATGGTGGTTCACGGGCGCTCCGGCGACCTCGAGGCATACCTGTTGGCGGACAAGGTGTTTCATCGCACGCTTCTGGAAGCCAGCGGCAACGAGATGTTCCGGGCACTCAACGACGTGGTGGCCGAGGTGCTGACCGGCCGCACCCATCACCACCTGATGCCGGAACGGCCGAACACCGACGCCATCGCCCTGCACGACGAAGTGGCACGGGCGATCCGGCTGCGCGACGAGGCGGCCGCCGAAGCCGCGATGCGCGCGATCATCGACGAGGCCACCGCTGCCGTCAGACCTGATTGACCTCGAAGTTCATCAGCAGTCCCTCCACCGTCGTCACCGTGACGACCGTGTCCAGCGGCTCACCGTCGAGTTGCATCGAGCACTTGGTCTCGTTGCCCTGCTCGCCCTGCAGACCGCCGTCGCAGGTCACGCCCGTCACCTCGCCCCCGGCACTCTCGGTGACCAGGTTGGCGACCGACTTCTCCAGCTGGGCCTGCGACAGCGCCGGCGTCATCTCGTAGCTGACGGTGGTGTCCTCCACCTTCGTCACCTCCACGATGGGTTCGATGGCGTTGGTCTCACTGAGCACCACCTCGCAGGTGGTGGTCTTGCCGACCACCCCTTCGAGGTCGGCGCTGCAGGTGACCGACTCCGGCTTCTGGTCCGCCTCCTCGAGCCGCTGCGTGATGTCGTTCTGCAGATCCGCTTTGCCGACCACCGGCGTGCTGGAACTGCAACCCACTGCTGCTGCGCATACCAAAACCGCAGTTGAAGCCGCCTTTATCAAGGTGCGCATGATGACCTCCCGAAGTTGCCAAGCCGGGACGGAGTCCCGCCTGCGGTGGCAACATAACAGGGATCCGCCGTCGCCGGTGTTTAACTGCAATGGTGAGTCGATCACCTGAGCTGGCGCGCCGCTTTTTCGACCGCTTCGAACCGGTGCACGCGGTCACCTACTTCGCCCCCGAGGCCCGCCGAGCGCTGGACGCGCTGGGGTTCCGTGGGTTCTGGATGAGCTATTTCGCGGCCCGGTCGGCCCCGCTGAGCTCGGGTACCGCGGGGCCGTCGCCCGAGCTGGTGACCGCGACCTTCTACAACTTCTCCGCGCAACGGGTGAGGCGGGCCCTGCCCGCCGCCTGGGCGCACGCGACTCCACAGGAGGCACTCCGGGCCCGGGCGGATGGCGCCGTGGCGGCATTGCGCCGGTACGGGATCGGCGATGACGAGTTGGTGGTCACCGCAGCCGGATTGGCGGCGAAAGCTGCGCGTAGTGCCCCGCTCGATGGACGCCCGCTTTTTGCGGCCAACGCCGCGCTCCCCTGGCCCGACGAACCCCTGGCCGCGCTCTGGCACGCCACCACCCTGCTGCGCGAGCACCGCGGCGACGGGCACGTCGCGGTGCTGACCGCGGCCGGGATCAATGGCCGGGAAGCCAATGTCCTGCACTGTGCGGCCGGCGCGGTCAGCGAGGAGTTCATACGCCGGGCCCGCGATTACGACGACGACGAGTGGACGGGTTGTTGTGCCACCCTCGCCGAGCGCGGGTTGATGTGCGACGGCGCGATCACCGAGGCGGGCCGCCGCCTCAAGCACCAGCTCGAGAACGCCACCGACACAGCGGCCTTGAGCGCGCTGCGGGGGCTCGACGACGCGGAGGTGAACGCGCTCTTCGAAGCACTGACCCCGCTGACCCGCGCGGTCGTCGCGGCCGGTGATGTCCCGGAGTCGACGCCCATGGGCATGCGCCGTCACGAGCTGGACGACAACAGCGCACACCTGAGCTGAATCCGGCGTAGGTTGAGCGCGAGCCAGAGTTGATTTCAGCGAAAGAGACCACCTGATGCCCACCATCACCACCACCGACGGTGTCGAGATCTTCTACAAGGACTGGGGAACGGGCCAGCCCATCGTCTTCAGTCACGGCTGGCCGCTGTCGGCCGACGACTGGGACACCCAGCTGCTGTTCTTCTTGTCCAAGGGTTACCGGGTGATCGCTCATGACCGGCGCGGGCACGGCCGCTCGACCCAGGTCGCCGACGGCCACGACATGGACCACTACGCCGACGATCTCAAGGCGGTGGTCGACCATCTGGATCTGCAGGACGCCATCCACGTGGGGCATTCCACCGGCGGCGGTGAGGTGGTGCATTACCTGGCCCGCCACGGCCAGGACCGCGCCGCCAAAGCCGCACTGTTGTGCGCCGTGCCGCCGCTGATGGTCAAGACCGACGCCAACCCCGAGGGCCTGCCCAAGGAGGTCTTCGATGATCTGCAGGCGCAACTGGCCGCCAACCGGTCGGAGTTCTATCGTGCGTTACCGTCGGGCCCCTTCTACGGATTCAACCGGCCGGGCGCCACATCGTCCGAGGCCGTCATCGAGAACTGGTGGCGCCAGGGCATGATGGGCGGCGCCAAGGCGCACTACGACGGCATCGTCGCCTTCTCACAGACCGATTTCACCGAGGACCTGAAAAAGATCACCATCCCGGTGCTCGTCGTGCACAGCGAAGACGACCAGATCGTGCCGTATGTGGCGTCGGGACCGAAGTCAGCCGAGCTGCTGGCCAACGCCACACTCAAGACGTACAAGGACCTGCCGCACGGTCTGCCGACCACCCACGCCGACGAGCTCAATCCTGTTCTGCTGGAGTTCTTCCAGTCCTGATCACTGGATCCGGTTGCACTCGAACCAGCCGACGCCGCGGCGGCCGTCACCGGTGGTGACGGCCGCCCAGGCGCGCGGGAAATGACTCACCCGGCCGTCGGCAGCCGCCAGCAGCACCGGGGCCTGACCCACCGCCCGGGCGTCGAGGACCACGGAGTCCAGGGTGAGCTCGGCGCTGACCGGTAAGTTGTTGTCGCCGAACACTTCTCGTGCTGTCACCGTCTGCAGCTCGGTCACAGCGCCGTCGAGTTGCGAGTAGCCGACGCCCATCTGCGGTAAGCCGGGGATTCGCAGGTCGACACCGTGCAGGTGGGTGCCGTCGTCGAGGTGTACCGCGCTCCACACCCACTCCATGCCCCACCAGTCGCGCGGACCCCAGGAGTGGTCCCGCTGGCCTGGCACCTGATCGAGCACGTAGCTGCGCCCGCCTGCGGTGACGGTTCCCGTCACCGCGCAGGGAATCTCGTAGCGGGAGGCGATCCGGTACTGATACGGCGTGCCCTGCGTCGTCCACACCAGCTCGAACGCCGCATCGACATCGTGGCCGGACTCGCCACGCAGCAGCGCGGCCGGGTCGTCGTGAGCCTGTCCGCGTCCGCGCACCGTCACCGCGTAGCTGTGCAGCGGAACCGTTGCGCCGTGGGTCAATTCGATGTTCTCGGCGTGGACCCGAGCGGGGTCCGACGGCAGCGGTGCGTCGAAATCCGACACCGCCACGGTCGGCATCTCCGGTCCGCACAGCAGCGCCTGGACCCAGCATCGGTTCTCGTTGGGTATCAGGCCCAGCCGGATCCAGCCACCCACCGACTGCTCGGCATCGACGAAGTCGAAGTACCAGCTCTCGTTCCACAGCGCTTCGTCGCCGCGGAGATGAGCGCCTTCGTCATCGGGGGACGGTTGCAGCGGCTGTTCGCTCACAACACGGCCAACGCGTCGGTGTCCAGCACGTGTGCACAATGCCGGTCGAGCATCGTCAGGAACATCTCGTCGCCGCGTTCGGTGCGGACAACCAGCATCGACGACACGATCGCCATCATCACGCCGAAGAAGCTCTGCCGCCGCACCCCGTCGCGCACCGCGTCGAAGCTCAACACCGGATCGGCACCGAGTGCGCCGTGGTAGGCCCGCAGCAAAGCGTCGTGCTGTTCACGGCGCACCGCGACGGGCAGTGCGCATCCCAGGAAATAGGCGAGGTCGGTCAGCGCCGGTCCCCAGGTGACGGTCTGCCAGTCCACCACCGTGACGGCCCGGGCGGCACCGGCCTGACCGAACAGCATGTTGTCCAGCCGGTAGTCGCCGTGCACCAGTCCCTGCGGCCGCTCGGGTGCACCCTCGGCGGTCAGGTAATCGTCGAAACCGGCCACCAGACGGTCACAGACCAGTCGCTGTTCGTCTGTCATGGACTGGCCGTAACGGTCGGTGAACGCGGCGTACAACCCACTGAGCAGCTCGGCGCTCACCGGAGCTTCCCGGTTCAGCCAGTCGGCCCCCGCCAGCGTGGGGTCACCGAGCAGCGGAGCGTGCAGGCGGCCCAGTTCGGACACCGCCAGTAGCGCCTGTTCTGTTGTGGCACCCCGGATTTCGTCACCGACCACGGCGGGAGCCGCGTCTCCGAGCACCAGGTCGAACACCCCGGTGGCCGAGTCGATGGCGGCGTGGAAGCACGGCGCCACGGGACCTGCTCCCCCGGCCGCCAGCCGGGGTGCGATGTCGGTGTAGAACCGCACCTCGCGCTCATAGAGCCCCAGCGCGAGCCCGGTCTGGCGGCTGGTGGGGTCCGCGGCGGCGACCTTGAGCACCACCGATGCCGGGCCGGCACCGCCACTGGCGTAGTCGAGGGTGACGCGGTAGCACTCGCTCATCTGGCCGGTGCCGATCCGCTCGAGAGCGAAAGCGCGCACCGGGTGCTGGAGTACGTCGGTGAGCCACGCGGCGGTCAGATCGGAGGGACGCTCGACAACGGTGTCAGTTCGCACCGCACCAAGGTAGGACACCGATGCGGCGCCGCACGGCGTTTTCGGCCGATTTGTTGACGCGTGTCAATTGGGCCCGTGGCAGTGTGAGGGCGGGCTCGCGGGCACGTCGAGCGAGGGATTGCGGTCGAAGAACCCGTACGGTTTGAGCCAGAACGACACCACGTCCGCCGGCATGATGGGCCAGTCCTCGGGCCTGGTGATGTGGTGGATACCGAACACGTACCACAGCACCACATCGGTGTTCTCGATCGACCGGTTGGCCCGGGTCCAGGCACCCAGTCCCGTGTCGGTGGTCGACTGGTTCACGAATTCGCCTGCCGGCCAACGCTCGTCGGGATGGTTCGGGGTGACCCACAGAGTGTGGCCGATCACCGTGGCGCGCTGGAACACCGGAGAATCCGGGTCGAACATCGGCGGGATGGCGCCGGTGGGGACCAGCTTGTAGGACGGGTGCGTGCCCAGCCCGTTGACGACGTTGGTGTTGACCACCTTCCACGCCCGCTGGGTGGCGAAGTTGAGATCCTGGATCGCCTGCCGCTCGGTGCGCAGTGGCACGTTGCGCTGCACCACCGACAAGCCGTAGGGATTCTCCGGGCTCATCGGTTCGGCGTAGGACTCCGACATGTAGACGGTGTTGTCGCTGCCGTCGACGTCGAGATCCAGCCGGGCCACCAGGAAATGCTGATGGAACGGCGCGTAGGTGCGTTCGTCGACCAGGGTGCCGTTGGGGTGGGGCCTCCCGGCCGCGAACGGGGTGGTCACCATGATCCCGGTGGCGCGGACCTCGCACTCGATGTTGCCGTCCTGGTACAGCCGCCAATAGATCAGGTACTCGTAGTTGGCGACGGTGACGTGACTGGAAATGGTGAGCCGCCGCATGCGGCGCACCTCGGCACCGGCGGTGTCGACATGCTTCCACAGCACGGCATTGTCTTCCTCGTGGATGCAGATCGCGTTGGAGATGGTGTACGGCTGGCCCTGCGAGTTGTGCAATGTGGCGTCCAGGTACCGGATTTCGCCCAGGCAGTCGCATCCGAGCTCCAGCGACGTGGTCATGAAACCCAGACCCCACTCGCCGATGTCGAACGCGGTGCGGCGGTAGTGATCCACCGACGGGTCACGGTAGGGCACCATCATCTCGGCGAACGACAGCCGGTGCGCCACCGACCTGTCCCGGCCGCCGTCGCGATACTTCAAGGCGTGCAGCGTCATGCCTTCGCGATGGTTGAAACCCACTCGCAGCGACCAGTTCTGCCACGTCAGCAGATTTCCCGACAGGGTGAACGACGGGCCTTCGGGCTGGGTGATGTCCAGCGGTTTCACGGGGTCCCGCTGCCAGGTGGCGCGAATGCGGTCCGGAATGTGCTTGGGCACATACTCACCCATGGTCTTGGGCGGTGCACCGCCCCCGGTGAAGGGATCGTCGTCCTCGATGCGCAGCAACTCCATGGTGTTGAGGTCGATGACGCAGTGCAACCCGCTGACCGCGGTGGCATAAGGATTGGTGCCCGGCGCGCTGCGCAGCCAGGTGTCCGACCAGCCGATGCGCCGGTCACGGTATTCCGGCGGCGCGACAGCGGCCCCGTAGGTCCAGGTGTCCATGAACACCAGATCCATATCGGTGATGCCCCGCTTGGCCAGCGCGGCGATCACGTCCGGGTGCGCGCGCAGCATCGCATCGCACTCATGGAACTCGTCGACGGTGAAGTTGGCCTGGACGCCGGGCACATGCTGATGAGATTCCACCCGGTCGTCGGTCAGCGACACCACGCTGCGATAGGTCGCGTTGCTGCCCCGGTCCAGGCACAGCACCAGGGCCTTGCGGGCCGGTCGTGTCCCACCGCCGTCGAACTCGGCCAGCTCGGCCTTACCGGGTTCCAGCATCTCGATGCAGTTGATCCGCCAGCCCTCACCCACGTTGCACTCGCGCCGCAAAATCGCCGAAACCGCGATGAACTCGTCTGCAGACAGCGGATCCAGTGGGTGATCAGAGGATGGGCGCAGGGATTCGCTCATGAGCAGTTACGCAATCACATCGTCGACTGCGGCGCAGGACATCAGCGACAACTCGACGCTTCTCAACGCGCCAGGGAGAACCCCGACCATGCGGTGCGTCGATCCTGGTCCGGATCGAGTTCGACGCGTGTGTGCCGGTCGAACACCAGCACCGCCCGTTCGTCGTGGTGGTAGGCGGGCCAGTCGTCTCCCGGAACACCGGTTCGGCTGAACGCACGCCAGCGGGTCTGGACCTCGCGAGTCACCCGGGCCGCCGAACGTTGGTCCCCCGCGGCGGTCAGCAGGGAACCCAACCGGGTGCGGTAGACGTCGAACACGGCGAGCAGCTCGGTGGCGTGGGTGGCGCCCATGCCGGACCACTTCAGGGTGCGCGGCGCATAGTCGTAGCGGTACAGGTAGGTGGGCGCGTGGGTGCTGTGCGCCTCGGCGATCTCCCAGGCCGCCGACGCGAAGGCGAAATCACCACCGAGGCGTATGCAGGCATCCGGCCGCGGATAGTCGGGGTAAGCCGCGGTGATACGCGCCCGCGCGTCCGGTCCCGCCTCGGCCAGCAAGGCCTCGATCATGGGTTCGGTGGTGGGCAGCAGCTTGAGGAACCGGGTGAACAGCCGGGCCTCGTCGGCGTTGCTGCCCACGATCAGCGGCACCCGATGTGCCTCACCGCGCCGCATCGCCTCCAGCGGCTCGGTCGGCAGATAGTCGTCGCCGTAGGTGGGACCCACCGGGAAGGCGCCGAACATCTCGTCGGTCCCCAGGGCGAGCAGCTGGTCGGTCGCAGTGACCAGGTCGGCGGCCTGGGCGGTGCGCAAGACGCGCGCGGCGTCGGCCCTGTCGGCGCCGATCAGTGTCGCGAAACGATCCGCGATGGCGGCGGCCTGCTCGGTCGAGGAGGACATGCCTGCGGCGGGACTCTCCGAAATGACCTGATGGAACAGCCCTTTGGCGGCGGGAACCGCGAGCAGGGTGGCCACCGCGTGGGCCCCTGCGCTCTCCCCGAAAATCGTCACGTTGTCCGCGTCACCACCGAAGACGGCGATGTTGTCGCGCACCCACTGCAGCGCCAGCACCAGATCACGCAGGAACAGGTTGGAGTCGATCGGGAATTCCGGGGTGCCCAGTGACGACAGATCCAGACAGCCGAGCGCCCCCAGGCGGTAGTTCACCGAGACGTAGACGCAGCCGCGGCGGGCCAGTTTCACCCCGTCGTAGATCGGGGTGGCCGAACTGCCCAGGATGTAACCGCCCCCATGGACGAACACCATGACCGGTAGCGGCTCGTCCGCCGGCTTGTCCGGTGCCACGACGTTGAGCGTCAGGCAGTCCTCACCCATCGTCTGATAGCGGCCGAGGCCCGTGAGCGTGTACTTGCGTTGCTGCGGAGCGCAATTGGCGAAGCCGTGGCAATAGCGCACTCCCCGCCACGGCTCGGGCTGCTGCGGCGCCCGCAGCCGCAGTGGCCCCACCGGAGGGCGGGCGTACGGAATGGAGCGCCAACGGTTCACGCCGTTGCGGGTGAACCCCTCGACGGCACCGCTCGAGACGGTGGCGCGGACGGTGTGCTCGTGCATAACCCCGACGGTAGCGGACAGGTGTCCAGCAGATCGGGTTGACCGAGATCGCGTGTCCCGGCAGCTACGGTGGCTGACATGCGGATGGTTGTCGCGATCGCTGCGTCGGTGCTGATTGCGGGCTGCTCGGGCGCCGGCGAAGAACAGTCCGGCGGCTCCGGCGCCTCCACGTCATCCTCGCCGAGCCCCAGTTCAGCGGCGGTTTCGACGCCCCGCACCACCACCTCACCCAGCCCGACTGGCCCGCCCCCCGCGGACGCACCGGTGGCCGCGGTGATCTCGTGGGTGCAGGCCGGTTCCCCGGCTGACCTGGCCGGATTCCACAGCGCGACACGCGACGGCACGACCACCGACCTCGGTGAGGGTGTGGCCTTCGTCACGCCCTCGGGTAAGACCCAGTGCCGCACCGACGCGACGATGACCGGCGGCGCGCTGGCCTGCCTGGTGGAACTCGCCGAACCGCCCGCCCAGCCGGACGAGGTGGCCGGGCAGTGGATCGGCAACTGGGTCGACTTCGACGGCGGTGCGGCACAGGTGGGCTCGGTACATGGCGACCCCGGCCCGTTCACCGTCGGCACCGGACCCGAGCTGCCCTACGGCAGCTCCCTGAGGTTCGGCGACTACCAGTGCCGCACCGATCCGGTGGCGTTGTTCTGCGTCAACTTCGCCCGTCAGACCGCCGTGCAGATGTCCGATGCCGGTGTGGTGCCGTTCGGCTGCCTGGAGCAGGTGCCGCCGCCGGCTGACGCCGGCGTCCGCTACGAGTGCGGCTAGCGTCTAGGCCAGCACACCCTTGTTGCGCAGGATCGGCAGCACACCTTCGGCGAACCAGTACGCCTCTTCCAGGTGCGGATACCCGGAGAGGATGAACTCGTCGAAACCCAATGAGTGGTACTCCCAGATCAGGTTGGCCACTTCCTGGTGGCTGCCCACCAGGGCGGTGCCCGCGCCGCCGCGAACCAGACCCACCCCGGCCCACAGGTTGGGATAGATCTCCAACCGGTCGAGCCGACCGCCGTGCAGCGCGGTCATCCGGCGCTGCCCCTCGGACTCCGAGTTGCTGTGCAGCGCGGTAGCTTTGGCGATCTGTTCCGGGGTGAGCCGGCGTACCAGCTCGTCGGCAACAGCCCACGCGGCCTCGGAGGTGTCGCGGCTGATGGTGTGCAGCCGGATCCCGAACCGGACATCGCGACCGCGGGCGGTGGCCAGTGCACGCACCTTGGCGATCTTCTCGGCGGCCGCCTGCGGCGGTTCACCCCAGGTGAGGTACACATCGACGTGCTGGGCGGCGATCGGCAACGCCGCTGGTGAGGAACCGCCGAAATAGATCTCCGGCAACGGGTCGGGCGGTTCGGATACCCGCGCGTCGGCGACGGTGTAGTAGCGCCCGGTGTAGTCCACCGACTCCTGGGTCCAGGTGGCTCGGACGATGTCGAGGAACTCGCCTGTGCGGGCGTAACGTTCGTCGTGGGACAGCCAGTCACCGAACCGGCGCTGCTCGCTGTCGTCGCCGCCGCTCACGATGTTGAGCAGCACCCTGCCGTCGGAGAACCGTTGCAGCGTCGCGGCCTGCTGCGCGGCCAGCGTCGGCGGCACCAGGCCGGGCCGGAAGGCCACCAGGAATTTGAGGCGTTCGGTCTCGGCCAGCAACGCCGACGCGGTGAGCCAGGCGTCCTCACACCAGGTTCCCGTGGGGGTGAGCACGCCCTCGTAGCCGAGCCGGTCTGCCGCCCGGGCGATTTCAGCGAGGTAACGCCGTGTCGGCGGGCGGTAGCCGTCGGGGACCACTCGTTCCGATGAGGCATGGGAGGAACCGACGATCGACCGGCTGTCCCCGCTGGTGGGCAGGAACCAGAAGAACTTGGCGGGCACGGTATCCGGTTCTACCGGGTGCGGCCCCAGCCTCACCAGGGTTGCGCTCCTGGTGAGGCAAAGGGCCGCTTGCCGTTCAGTCCTTGGTGAAGCTGGTGTCACCGGTGACGAGTTCGGCGACCACCGGCTGGCCGTTGATGGTGGTGCGCAGCCCGTCGAGGGTCAGCTGCGGGGCCGGCGCCAGCTGCCGGGCGTTGCGGACCCGTTCCCGGAACTCCTCCCCCTGCAGGTCGAAGACCGTCTTGTCATCGTCCTTCGGGGTGAACTGCACGCCAGTGGAGGTGTCATCCGGCCGGACCACCCAGGAGGCGCGGACGCCGCCGAGCTCGGCGGTGTACATCCCGGCCGGGTCGGCCACCTGCGGTGCGGAGAACGCGTAGGTGACGCCGTTCATCGTCAGGTCACCGACGACATCGGCGCCGTTGTACTCCGCGGCCAAGGTGTCCTTGAACTTGCCGGTGATGTCCAGGGCACCATCGTCCTGGGTGCCGAAGAACCAGGCCTCGTCCTTGCTGCCGTCGCAGGCGTAGGCCACCACCTTCTCACCGCTGACCGCGACGCCGAGAGTCATGGTTCCGCCGTCGGCCATCGGCATGTCGGCGATGTAACGGGCGGCCTGCGGGAACGGTTGGGCGGCGGCCACGCTGGTGCTCGAGGTGGGCGCGGCAGTGGTGGTGGAAGTGGCTTCCGTGGAGGAGCCGCCCGAACATGCCGGCACGGTGCCCAGCGCCACCATCGCGGTGGTGCCGATCAGCAGGGTACGGAGGTGTTTTCTCATGTCCACCAGCATGGTCGCCGTGGGACGGGGTTACATGGAGATAGCGTGGAGATTCGGTGGAGATCCCCGGCTCACGACCCCAGGAAGGCCGCCACCTCGTCGCGGAACACCCGCCACGCGGGCTCGTCAGAGGTCAGCAGATGATTCTTGCTGTCGAGAGCCACCAGACGCGCATCGGGAATCAATGCCGCCAGCTCCTGGCCGGACTGCATCGGCACCCGATGATCCTCACGGGAATGCAGGATCAAGGTCGGGCACTGCACGTCGCGGGCCTGCTCGCGCACATCGATGGTGGCGAACTGCTCCAGGAACCGCACCGCGTTCTCCGGTGAGGTGGTGCGCCGCTGCAGCTGATCGAAGGCCGCCCAGTCAGCACGGCTGCCGTCGGGCAGGAACTGCGCGGCGAACACCTGACGAAAAGCCGGGTCGTCTTTACCCCAGCCCACCCGGGCCAGATCGAGATCCAAAGCGGCGGCGCGCTTTTCCTGCTCGCCCACCGCCCGCACCGCTCGGCCCCGGGCATATGCGCCACACAGCACCAGCTTGGTCACCCGCTCGGGATGCTTGGCCGCATACGCCACCGCCACCGCACCCCCCTGCGACACACCCAGAAGCGGAAACTGTTGCAGGTCAAGTGCTTCGACCACGGATTCGAGATCGGCCACCCAATCGTCGAAGGTGAACGCGCCCGCCTCCCAGTCCGAGAGACCACAACCGCGCTCGTCGTAACGAATGAAGGTATGCGCCTGCGACAGGTCGCGGACCCAGTGACACCACACCGGGCTCTCGATGTCGTAGCCGAGGTGGGTCATCCAGTTGGCCGCCCGCACCAGCGGCTGGCCCTGCCCGGCCACCGCATAGGCCAACCGGATGCCGTCGGCGGCCCGGGTGAAGGCGATGGTCTGCCTGGGCAACGGCGGCGCCGGCTCGGGTTCGGTGGCGGGTGCCTGCGGTGCGTCAGCGACCGCACCGATGAACTGGTAACCGCGGCCGCGGACGGTGCGGATGTAGCGCTGGTGTTCGCCGTCGTCGCCCAGCGCCCGGCGTGCAGCCTTGATCCGGCTGGTCAACGCGGCCTCACCGACGAACCGTCCGCCCCAGACGGTGTCGAACAGTTCCTCCTTGGTGACCAGGCGGTCCCGGTTGGTCACCAGCTGGGTCAACACGTCGAACACCTGCGGTTCGATCCGGATCACAGATCCTTTGCCCCGCAGTTCGTATCGCGCGGTGTCGAGTTCGAAATCGTCGAATCGCCACACCTCACCGGCTGGGCGGGGTCGCGGCGGAACGCTCATGAAAAGTCATGGTAACCATGTCCCGGGGTCCTCAGGAGGTGCTCGTGGCACCGCAACGCGGGAGGATGAATCATGCCCACCCACGTGATCACCGATTGCGCCATCGCGACGATCGATTCCGCCGGCACCGAATACCCGCTCGGTCATGTCGTGATCCGAGACGGGGTGATCGTCGAGGTCGGCAGCGGTTCGGCGCCGTACGTCGCCGATGCCGACGTGATCGACGGACGCGGCTGCCTGGCCACGCCCGGTCTGGTCAACACCCACCATCACCTCAATCAGTGGATCACTCGCGGCTACGCGCAGGACGGCACCCTGTTCGAGTGGCTGACCACGCTGTATCCACTGTGGGCAGGTATCGATCAGGATCTCGAATTCGCCTCTGCCAGCGCAGCTTTGGGAATGCTGGCGCTCACCGGCTGCACCACGTCGATGGACCACAACTACGTTTTCCCCCACCAAGGCGGTGACGTGTTGGCCGCTGAGGTGGCCGCGGCCGCCCGGATCGGGCTGCGTTTCCACCCCACCCGCGGATCGATGGACCTCGGCGCGTCCTCGGGTGGGCTGCCACCGGACTCCGTGGTCGAGGACATCGACACCATCCTGGCGGCCTGTGCGCAGGCCGTCGCCGACCACCACGACCCCGGCTTCGACTCCCGGGTTCGGATTGCGCTCGCGCCGTGTTCGCCGTTCTCGGTGACCGGCGAGTTGATGCGACAGTCCGCCGACCTCGCCCGGGAACTTGGCGTGCGGTTGCACACCCATCTCGCGGAGACCGTCGACGAAGAGCAGTTCTGCCTCGAGACGTTCGGCGCCCGACCGGTCGACTACGTCGAATCGCTGGGCTGGCTCGGCGACGACGTGTGGCTGGCACATTGTGTGCACCTGTCCACGGGTGACATCGCGAAGTTAGCCGCAGCCGGGACGGGGGTGGCGCACTGTCCGAGCAGCAACGGCCGGCTCGGGTCCGGCATCGCCCCGATCCCGGAGCTGCTGGCGGCCGGGGTGCCCGTCGGGCTGGGCGTGGATGGGGTGGCGTCCAACGAGCACGGCGGGCTGGCCACCGAACTCCGCGAGGCCCTGCTGGCGGCGCGGTTCCGGCTCGGCCCGCTGGCGTTGAGCGCCCGGCAAAGTCTGCAGATGGGCACCATGGGCGGCGCCCGGTGCCTGGGGCGTGATGCGGAACTGGGATCGCTGGAGAAAGGCAAGCTCGCCGATATCGCGCTGTGGGACCTGACGGGTCTGGGCCACGCGGATATCGAGGACCCGGTGTGCGCGCTGGTCTTCGGCCCGCCCGCGCCCCTGCGCCGGTTGCTGGTCGGCGGTCAGACAGTGGTCAGCGACGGTGCGCTGCGCAACGCCGATCCGGCGACGCTGGCCGGTGAGGCGCGCGCGGCCGCTCGGGCATTGCGCCGGCGCGCCGGCCTCTGAGGCGGGTCACCGCCAGCCGTCGGCAGCTTTGGCCGCCTGCACCAGCGCGTCGCACAACTCCCGCAATTCGGCGCCGTCGGCGCCTTCGTCGACGGCAGTCGCCACGTCTTCGGCGGCGCAGCGCACCTGGAACACCCGGTCGGACAGTTGAGCCGCTTCGTCGGCGGACAACACCACGGCGTCCTCGGGCACCGCAGACCCCTTGACCAGGGCGCGCTGTTCGTACGCGCGCTGGCGGCATGACTGTCTGCAGTACTGCCTGCGCCGCCCCAGGCCGGCGTCGGGAACCTCGCGGCCACACCACCGGCACGGCTGCTGACGCCGTCTACTCTGCGGGCTCACGACCCAGAACTGTAGACGCGCTTTGGCGGCACGTGCCGGATCACGGGTATTCTGGACAGTCGCGTCGCCAGACAGGGAACTGCCATGGGCGCTGATGCGTTGATAGACGCGGAACATTTGTGCTTAAGGAGTTGACGACGATGGCTGATCGTGTCCTGCGAGGTAGTCGCCTCGGAGCTGTGAGCTACGAGACCGACCGCAACCATGATTTGGCGCCGCGTCAGATCGCGCGGTACCGCACCGACAACGGCGAGGTGTTCGACGTTCCGTTCGCCGACGACGCCGAGATTCCCGGCACCTGGCCCTGCAAGAACGGCATGGAGGGCACGCTGATCGACGGCGATGTGCCCGAGCCCAAGAAGGTCAAGCCGCCGCGTACCCACTGGGACATGCTGCTGGAGCGCCGTTCGGTCGAGGAACTCGAGGAGCTCCTCAAGGAGCGCCTCGACATCATCAAGACCAAACGCCGGGGCTGAGCCCCGGCTAGCGAACCACGCCGCGAGCGCGGTCGAGGCGTCCACCCAGACCCCACTGGGCCACCTTGACCAGCGCTTCGCGGATGTTCGACCCACTCATCTTCGATACCCCGAGTTCGCGCTCGGTGAAGGTGATGGGCACTTCCACCACCCGGAAGCCGCTGTTGATGGCGCGCCAGGTGAGGTCGATCTGGAAGCAGTAGCCCTTTGAATCCACCGCGGCCAGGTCGATCTTCTCCAACACCTCGCGGCGGTAAGCGCGATAGCCCGCGGTGATGTCGTGGATACCGACGCCGAGCAGCACCCGCGAATAGGTGTTGGCGGTCTTGGACAGCACCAGCCGCCTGGTCGGCCAGTTGCGCACCGTGCCGCCGGGCACGTACCGCGATCCGATCGCCAGATCCGCGCCCGCATCCACGGCGTCGAGCAGGCGATGCAACTGCTCGGGCGCATGGCTGCCGTCGGCGTCCATCTCCACCAGGACCGAGTACTGACGGTTCAGCCCCCACGCGAACCCGGCCAGGTAGGCCGCACCGAGTCCGTCTTTGACCGTGCGGTGCATGACGTGCACCCGGTCGGGGTCGGCCAGGGCCAGTTCGTCGGCCAGTTGGCCCGTACCGTCCGGGCTGCCGTCGTCGACGACCAACACATGGACGTCCGGCTGGGCAGAGTGGATGCGCCCGACGATGAGTGGGAGGTTCTCCAACTCGTTGTAGGTGGGGACGATCACCAAGGTGCGCTGGCTGGGCTGTTCGCCGGGGATGGTCATGAAGCTCCTGGGGTGGCCACATCGGACGGGGCCGACATTGCAGTCGGACGCAATAACCCTCCATTGTGCCGCACCCGCAGCCATGCTCCTGCCACCACAGCACCCACCCCCAGCGCGACCAGCACCAACAGCACAACAGGTCCCCATTGGGTGGCCGGCGTGATCACGGTTTTCAGCCGCACCGGCATGTCCAGCACCGCGGGCTGGAACCACTCGGTGCGCGCGAGTTCGCGGCCGTCGGGAGCGATCACCGCGCTGATTCCCGTGGTTCCGGCGACCACCACGTAGCGATCGTGTTCGACGGCCCGGGCCCGGGAGAAGGCGAGCTGCTGTTCACTCATCGCCTGGTCGAAGGTCGCGTTGTTGGTGGGCACGGCAAGAACCTGCGCACCGTTGAGAACGGACTCCCGGGCGGCCCTGTCGAAGATCACCTCCCAGCATGTGGTGATGCCGATGGGCACGCCGGCCGCATGCACCACACCATTGCCGTCGCCGGGCACGAAGTAACCGGCCCGAGAGGCGTAGGACGACAGCTTGGCGAAGAAACCCCGCCACGGCAGGTACTCACCGAAGGGCTGGATGATCTTCTTGTCGTGCCGCTCCCCCGGGCCGTCCACCGGATCCCACACGATGACGGTGTTGAGTGCTGCGGGGTTGTCCCGCGTGCTGCCGGGGTGCGCCACCACCCCGCCCACCAAGATGGGCGCGCCGATGGCCTCGGCAGCCATCGTGATCTGCTCGCCGGCATCGGCGTTGGCCAGCGGATCGATATCGGAGGAGTTCTCCGGCCACACCACGAACTGCGGCTGCGGCCGCCGCCCGGCGCGCACGTCCTCGGCCAGCCGCAGCGTCTCCTTGACGTGATTGTCGAGAACCGCGCGCCGCTGGGCGTTGAAGTCCAGGCCCAGGCGCGGCACATTGCCCTGGATCGCGGCGACCGTCACCACCGGCTCGCTGTCGGAGCCGGTGCCGGATTGCCGGACCCCAGGATGTACGACGGCAGTGGCCAGCAGCACCGCGGCGATGCACAGGCCCGGTAGTACCACCGCGGGCGGCCGGTCCGCCTCCGCGGAGGACCGGCGCCACCAGGCGATGACCTCGACCCCGATGGCCACCGCTGAGGCCGCGATGAGCACCACCGCAAAGGACACCAGTGGCACACCGCCGAGCCGCGTCAACGGTAACAGCGGCCCGTTGGTCTGGCTGAAACCCAGCACACCCCAAGGGAACCCGCCGAACGGCACTGAGTTCTTGGCCCACTCCTG
The DNA here is from genome assembly GCF_057656995.1 of Mycobacterium sp. Soil_C_30. Taxonomy (NCBI): domain Bacteria; kingdom Bacillati; phylum Actinomycetota; class Actinomycetes; order Mycobacteriales; family Mycobacteriaceae; genus Mycobacterium; species Mycobacterium sp. Soil_C_30. The sequence continues at coordinate 57,905 of NZ_JBDGJH010000017.1, forward strand.
CACCATCCACACCGCCGCCAGCCACAACGGCCAGCCCGGCAGTCGCCGCACCGCGACAGCCAACAACCCGAACAATCCCGGGAACAACGCACAGACCAACGACAGGGCCACCCAGGGCGCCGCCCCGACCAGACCGCTGATCCATGGCAGCAACGGCAGATAGAACGCTGAGCCCGCCACGAATCCGTAACCGAAACCGCCTGCGGCCGTGGTGGCCTCGTCACGCAGCACGACGATCAACAGCGCGGCGCCCAGGGTCGCCGCCCACCACCAGCCGAGCGGCGGGAAACTGGCGCAGAGCAGCAGACCCGCCGCGATGGCCGCAGCCAGGCGCAGCGCGCGCAGTTTCAGCCAGTCCAGCGCTCTAGTCATTGCCCTGGCCGTAGATGACGCGGCCACGGTGCACGGTCTGCACACAACGGGGAGTGGGGCGACCAGGTGCCAGCGAGGGCAGCGCGGGCACGCGGGAGCGGGGGTCGGTGGACCACCGTTGCACCGAATCGGCCGGCGCCGCCACTTCCAGGTCATCGGCGGCCCACACGGCGTACGAGGCAGGTGCGCCCGCGGCCAGGGTGCCGGTCACGCCGTCGCGGACACCGCCGGCACGCCAGCCGCCGCGGGTGGCGGCCGAGAACGCGGCGCGGGCCGAGACGGCGGACCCCTCGCTCTGATGGGTGGTGGCGGCGCGGACGGTCGCCCACGGATCCATTCCGGTGACCGGGCTGTCCGAACCGAAGGCGAGTGGCACGCCCGCCGATGCTAACAGCGCGAACGGGTTGAGCTTTTTCGCGCGTTCAGCACCGAGTCGTCGGGCGTACATACCGTCCGTGCCACCCCACAGCGCGTCGAAATTGGGTTGCACGCTGGCGATCACGCCCCAGGCTCCGAGCTTGGCCGTCTGTTCCCTGCTGACCATCTCCAGGTGTTCCAGCCGATGTCCGCAGCGCGCGACGGCGGGCACTCCGAGGTCGCCCACCACGCGTTCGAGTGCGTCGACCACGGAGGTGACGGCCGCGTCGCCGATCACGTGAAAACCGGCGGTCACACCGGCTTCCGTGCACGCCCGCACGTGGGCCTCGATGGCGTCGGCGTCCAGATAGGTGCGTCCGCAGTGCGCGGCGTCGGCGTACGGCTGGGACAGGGCGGCGGTCCGGGAGCCGAGCGCGCCGTCGACGAACAGGTCGCCCGCCAGGCCCCGCGCACCGGTGGTCTCCTGGAGCTCGCGGGCGCGTGCCGCGGAGTCGACAGCCTCGCCCCAGTACCCGACGATGTCGACGCCGTGGTCGGTGGCGCGCAGCTGCTGCCAGTCGTCGAGGCCGCCGATCTGGGGGCCGGCGCATTCGTGGACGGCGACGATCCCGGATGCGGCGAACGCGTCCAGTGCGGCGCTGCGGGCCTGCTGTCGTTGCCGGTCGTTGAGCTGGGCCCGGGCCTCGGCTCGCACCAGGTGGTGCGCATCGGCACTGAGCGGGCCGGTCTCGTCGAAACCGTCGGCGCTGCGCAACCCGGCCGCACGGTTGCGCAGCGCAGTGGAGGCCAGCGCGGAGTGCACATCGATACGCGACAGGTAGGCGGGCCGGGCGCCGACGGCGGCGTCGATCTCCGCGGTGCTGGGAGCACCCGGCTGCGGCCAGGTGGAGTCGTCCCAGCCGTGTCCCCAGATGATGCCCTCGGGTGCTGCGGCGGCATGGTCGGCCAGCAGTCTGAGGCAGTGTTCACGGGAAGTCGCGGCGCGCAGATCCAATGCGCTCAGCAGCAGTCCGGTCGACGTGACGTGCACGTGACTGTCGACAAAAGCGGGGGCGACGAAGGCGCCGCCCAGGTCGACGATGTCGGCGTCGGGAAACTGGGTACGCGCCACGTCGTCGCTTCCCAGCCAGGCGATGGTCTCGCCACGTACCGCCATCGCGGTCGCGTCAGGGTGCGTCGGACTGTGGATCCGCCCGTTGAGCAGCAGCTGCGTCACGCAGACACGCTACCTACTCCGGTTTGCGCTCCAGGGGTCGGTCGACCGGGACGTCGTCGTGCACATCGATGACCTCGCCGTCGATGTACTGACCGCGACCTCTGGTGCGGCCCGGAGCGCCGCCGAGGTTGACGAAGGTGACCTGGCGGGCGATGCCGCGGGCGGCCACCAGACCGGCCAGCGGCCGCATCGCGGCGCGAGTGGGCGGAGCGAGCATCAGCAGACCCACCACCGTCGTGACCATGCCGGGGATGAAGACCAACACCGAACCGAGCGCCACCAGGGCACTGTCGGTGATGGTGCCCTGCGGGTCTTTCATGCCCTGCTGCAACTTGGCGAGTTGGCGGCGCAGCTGCGAACCGGCCAGAGCGATACCCAGCAAGAACGTGCCGATCAGCGCCAGCAGGGTCCAGCCGAAGCCGATGGTCGCCGTCAGCCCGACGATGACCGCCATCTCGACGATGACGTAAAGCAGAAAGAACCGCATCACCATGTACCGACCAACGAGCGAGACCCCGCGAGGGTTCCGGTCACGGCGCGGGTTCGACCTCGATGGCGCTGTGCACCTTGTTGATGCCACCGCGCACCAAGGCCTGCGGAATCCACCACCAGGCGTGATACCAGTAGCGCTTGGTCACCTTGTCGAACACCCGCCGCGTCTCGGTTTGCGGCAGATTGCGGGCAACGGCCTCGACGGGCTCGCCTTTCGGTTTGCCCAGCGCACTGCTTCTCTGGATGGTGACACGCGGAGTGTTCTTGATCCGCTTGGTCTTCCAGGAACCGTCATCGGTGATGATGACGAGCTTGTCACCCTCGGGGACACCCCAGACTGCGGTGGGCTTGGGCCGGCCGTCTTTGGTGAAGGTGGTCAACAGCAGGTACTTCGCGTTGGCGACATCGCTGAAGGTGTCAGGCACTGTCCACTGCTCTCAGTTCGAGTCCCACGTTGTTCTTCATCCCCCCGCGCAGCTTCGAGACGAAGTTGAACGTCTTGCCGAGCAGTCCATACCTCTTTCCAAGGGCGTCGTAAACCTCAGCGGTGCGCGACGGGTCGAGGATGGTGGCGATGGCCTCCACGGGCTCACCTTTCGGATTACCGCTACGGTCGCACTTGGCGATGGTGACCCGCGGGGTGTTGCGGATTCGCTTGACCTTCCAGGACTTCGCCTGCGTGATCACCAGCAGGCCGCCATCCGACGGGGCGGCCCAGATGGCGGTGGGCTTGGGCCGACCGTCCTTGGTGAACGTGGTCAGCAAGATGTACTCGGATGTCGCGACTTCGCTGAAGGTGACTGCCATGGGCATCAATGTAATGGGATCAGGTGACAAGCGATCTACGCTGGACAGGTGGGCGTCACCTTCGCCACCGGTTCACCGCACCACTCGCTGCGGTCGGTGGTGCTGCGGTACGAGGGTTACACGGAGAAAGCGCGCCATCCGGTGGTGTTCCGCGAATTGCCGTGCAGCTTCGTGCCGATCATCGTCGACCTCGATGAGGGCTGGACCGTCACTCACTCTGGTAGGTCCGCGAGTCGACTGGGTTCGTTCATCGGCGGGATCACCGAGGAGCCGGTGTGGGTCCGACATGACGGGAGCGCCAGCTGCCTCCAGATCAACCTGACCGCCATCGGCGCACGCCAGTTGCTCGGGATGCCGATGCACGAACTGGCGAACCGCACCATCGCCCTCGACGACGTGATGGGGCGTGGTGGGCAGCAGCTGGTCGATCGGATCGGGTCGGCGCCGGACTGGCCCAGCCGTTTCGCCGTGGTGGATCAGATGCTGCGGGCACGGTTCGCTGAGGTGGCCGAGGTCGACGCCGGCCTAACGTGGTCGCTGCAGCGGATCGCCAGCACTGCGGGCAATGCTTCGATCGGCGGGCTGGCAGCCGAATTGGGGTGGAGCCACCGGCGTCTGATCGCACGCTATCGCGACGCGGTGGGTCTGCCGCCCAAGACTGTGGCACGGATCGTCCGCTTCGAATCGCTGACCGCCCGGCTCACCCACCCTGGCCACATCGGCTGGGCTCAATTGGCCGCTGACTGCGGTTTCTTCGACCAGGCCCACTTGTCGCGTGAGGTGCGCGAACTGACGGGCCAGACACCGACCGAGCTGCGGGCGTCGCTGGTCAATTTTGTCCAAGACGACGCGGGCGTGCCGTCCTAGCGTCTGGGACATGAAACTCAATGGTGCTGTTCCGATCGTTCCTTACCGCAACCCGCGCGCGGCCATCCAATGGCTGGAGAAGGCATTCGGCGCTACCCCCACGCTGGTGGTGCCGCCCGAAGAAGATCAGCCGTTGATCCACGCCGAGGTGGCGGTGGGAACCGGGCTGGTGATGGTCGACGACGCCGAACGCACCGACAGTCCGTTCGCACTGCCGGGACCGGTGGTGGTCTACGTGGTGGTCGACGATCCAGATGCTTTGCACGCCAAGGCTTCTGATGCCGGCGCTGAGATCATCATGCCGCCCACCGACCAGGACTACGGGTCTCGCGAGTTCGCCGCTCGCGATCCGCACGGCAATGTGTGGAGCTTCGGGACCTACCGGCCGAGTTCGGGTGATTGACGAGCGCCGTCCGCGAATTGACCGGGCGTCTCGCGAGAAGGAGCTTTCTGAGCTGGGCCTCGTCGCCGGCCCTCCATGATGGGTACCTTGTGTCGTGCGGTCGGGGGTGCCGGTGATGACCCCGGCCTCCCAGATCAGGCTGTCACAGCTGTTGGAGCAAAGGTTCATTTCCTTCGCGAGCGGATCAAAGCCAGTGCGGCCAACCCTCACCGAGGCTGACGACCTTGATGTGGTGCCCAGCAGGCGACCCGCCCCCGCCGGACATGCTTGTTGAAGCGGGGGAACACGGTCGTTGCCTTGCGTCAAGACCCGCGCGTCGGGGCTGTGGATGAAGTGCTGACTGTGGATAAGTAGGCGTTGGCGCTGGTGGATTGCCTTGTGGCGCATGTCTTGTCGGTGGGCGTGGGTAGTGTCGAATGTATGTTCGAAGAGCTGATCGATCCGACCACTTGCGGGGATTTGTCTCCCGCGGCGATGGTTGATGCCATCGGCGCTTTCCACCGGGCTGAGGCCACCATGGTCGCGCACAAGTGGACGATGATCGCCCGCCTGCTGGCCCACCACAAAGACCACGCCGCCGCCGAGGAGAAAACCTGGGCCTACGACGAATGGAACGCGGTGCGGGATCAGGTGGGCCCGGTGATGCGGCTGAGCGCACGGCGGGCCTCCACCCAGATGCGGCTGGCCGAAGGACTGGCCCGGTCCCCGAAGGTCGCGGCGTTGTTGGCGGCCGGGGTGATCAACACCCGGGTGGCCGAAACCCTGATCTACCGCACCGAGCTGCTGCTGCCGTCGGTGCAGGCCACCGTCGATGCCGAGCTCGCCGCCCACGCGGGCGGCTACACGCTGCTCTCTGACGATGACCTGGTGCTGGTCGTGGATGCGATCATCGAAGAACACGATCCCGATGCGGTGCGGCGCTACCGTGAGGCCGCCCAAGGCTGTGATGTCGGGTTCGGTAAACGCGATGACGCTACCGGCACCGCGTCGCTATATGGGCGGATCTCCGCGGCTGATGCGGAGTTGGGGATGCGGGTGCTGGATGCGCTGGCCGCCACCGTCTGCAGCAACGATCCCCGCAGCAAGGGTGAGCTGCGGGCGGCCGCGCAAGGGGCGGTCTACGCCCGGCGGGATCGGTTGGTGTGCCAGTGCGGTGCCGGCGACTGTGTGGCCGCGACGCTGCCGTCGGCGGTGCCCACGGCGGTGATTCATGTGCTGGCCGAACAAGGCGCCCTCGAACATGTGCTGGCCCAGATCGACGCCATGCGCCAATCTTCGTCCGGGGACCCGAACGTGGTGGCGCCGGCCATCGACTACGAGGTGCTGGCCCGCGAGGCCGCCGCCGCCGAAGCCACCCGCATCCCCACCCCACCCACGCCACCACCGTGGGAAAACAACACCCCCACAACCGAACCCGAACCCGAGTCGGAGACTGAGGCCGAGGCCGAGGCCGAGGCCGAACCGACGGTCGGCGGTGAACCCGACTGGTCACATTGGTTCACCACCTCACCCGGTGACGACGACGGGGAGGAGCCACTCTGGGCGCCTACCACCCCACCCCCGCTAGAGGCGCCTGACAAGACAGACAGCGCCGGCGACGACATCGACGAGGACGCTCACCGCATCAACGAGACAGACGAGGCCGACGACGCCGTCGGCGAAACCGAGACCGTCACCGTGGACGAGAGCGACAACGGAGATCACCGCGCCGGCGACACCGGTACCGCCGACGTCCACAACGAAGGCACCGGCAGCCAGGACGGGGACGAGGGCGAGTCGCCGGGGGGCGCCGGCAGTGCCCCGCCACCCCCACCCGGACCCACCACCCCCGACACCGGCGGCGGAACCACCGCAGCCACCCCCGACGCTGCGGCCGACCGGGTGAACGACGCTGCCTCCGAGCAGGTCTCGACCCAGGATCTGCCGCAGACACCGGCCGCGCACACTCCACCACGACGGCCGCGCCCTGCAGTCACCCTCGGTGGCACCCTCATCCCACTCGACCAACTCGCCGCCATGCTCCGCGACGGCGCCACCGTCACCGCACTCCCGATCCCGCCCGCGGCACCCGCCCGCGGCTACAAGTTCACCGGCAAAGCCCGCGAGTTCATCCAATGCCGGGACATGCGATGTCGGTTCCCGGGCTGCACCCGCAAAGCCGAATACGCCGACATCGACCACACCGTCCCGCACGGCGACGGCGGACCCACCCATCCCTCCAACGGCAAGGTGTTGTGTCGAGAACATCACCTCGCCAAGACCTTCGGTGAAGGCTGGTGTGACGAGCAATTGCCGAACGGCGACGTCCGCTGGACCGCACCCACCGGTCACACCTACATCACGCAACCGACGAGCAGACTGCTGTTCCCCGACTGGAATTCCACCACCGCCACCCTGCCACCCCCGACACCCACAAGACGCCGCACAGCGCACCCGGGCATCACCATGCCCACCCGCAAACGCACCCGCGACCAAGACCGCCAACAACACATCAACGCCGAACGCGAACACAACGCGCTACAACGTGCGCTGGGCAAACCCACACGCAGATCACCATGGTAAAGACCTCACCACACCGCGAGCACCTGCGGCCGGGAACGTAACCCCATGAGCGATCGTGGGTTTCGCGTGCATTTGGCGCCGAAGGCTTGTGGTCAGCCGAGTCTGATGTCAGGCACCAACGCGTGCACGCCGTCGGCGGTGGCACCCAAGGCCGTCGACAGATCCCAGGCGACCTGACGCACCCTGGCGCCCAGGTGATCTTCACGATCGGAGGTCATGCGAGCCTCGGGCACCGAGGCACCCAGAGCGCCGACCACCCGCTGCGTGTGATCGAAAATCGGTGCGGCCACCGCACTTATGCCGACAGTGCGTTGCCCGCGGGACTGGATGTAGCCGCGCATCCGGCCGGCGCGGAGTTCACGCTGTATCTCGGCGGGATCAACAGTGGTCTTGGTGGTCACCGCATCGATGGCACCGTCGAGGTGGCGCGGCCACTCATCTTCGGGAATCGCACACAGAATGGCCTTGCCGGGACCGCCGTACACCAATCGAATGGGTACGCCGATATCGGTGTAGGTACGCCGCAACTCCTGATGGCTCTCGACCTGCGCGGCCACGATGCGCTGCCCGGAGGCAAGCAACTCGTGCAAACCGATGGTCTCGTCGAATTCGTCGCGCAGATCGGTCATGAACGGTAGAGCGGCCTCGCGGAGGCTACGCGGCATCGCGCCGGAATTCGCCAGCTGCAGCAGCAACGGACCCAACCCGTAGCGCTTGGTTCCGGTCTGCCGGACAAGGTGATTGGCCTGCATCGCCGTCAGGAGCCGGTGCACCGTGCTCGTCGACAGCCCCGTCGACCGCGACAACTCACTGATCCCGAGTTCGGGCTTTCGCCCATCGAAGCACCGCAGAATCGCCACGGCCCGGTCGATCGACTGCACGCCGTTTCGCCGCGGCGAGTCCTTTTCCTTTTCCGCCCCGTCCACGTCGCCCATCTTCTCCCTTTCGTTCAGAGACCGAACAGGGGGCCGACCACGACACGTGACCCACATTGCATGTCGGTATTGACGTGATGGCGCTCACTGCATAGCCTTTCCGTATTGCGTGAAGCGTATCCCACAAAGCGGGAAATGCACAACGAAGAACACCCAACGGGAAGGACCACATGCGACCCCTCACCGGCTTCCGAGTTCTCGATCTGACGAGATTCCTCTCGGGCCCCTACTGCACGATGGTGCTGGCCGAACTCGGCGCCGACGTCATCAAGATCGAGCAACCGGGCACCGGCGACGACTCGCGGCGGATGGCGCCGAAGGTCAACGGCGAGAGCTACCCGTTCGCGATGCCCAACCGCAGCAAGCGCTCGGTGGCGCTGGACCTGAAGTCACCCCGGGGCAAGGAACTGTTCCTCGAGTTGGCGGCCAGCGCGGACTTGATCATCGAGAACTTCCGGCCCGGCGTCACCAAACGCCTCGGCATCGACTACGACAGTGCGCGCGCGATCCGTGACGACATCCTGTACTGCTCGATCAGCGGCTTCGGTCAAACCGGGCCCTACCGCGACCGCCCGGGCTTCGACATCATGGCGCAGGGCATCGGCGGGTTCCTGCGGATGACCGGCCAGCCCGATGGCAAGCCCACCAAGGTCGGCATCGCGATCAACGACATCGCCGCCGGCGCCACTGCCATCTACTCGATCCTGGCCGCGGAGTTGAACCGCAGGCAGACCGGCAAGGGCCAGTACATCGACATCGGCCTGGTGGATGCGGGCCTGGCCTGGACGGTGTGGGAGTCCGGGGCGTATTTCGGCAGCGGCGAGCAGCCGGCTCAGACCGGAACCCGGCATCGCCGGTCGACGCCGTACCAGGCGTACCGGACCGCCGACGGTTACGTCACCATCGGGGCCAACACCGAACGGCTGTGGCAGCGGCTGATCAACGACGTCCTCAAACGACCCGATTGGGCAGACGATCCCCGCTTCATCGACTTGGATGCACGCATGGCCCATATCGACGACCTCGAAGTCGAGATCGAGGCCATCACCACCACGCTGCCCACCAACGACTGGGTGGACCGCCTCGATGTCGCCGGCGTTCCCGGCGGCCCGGTGCTCACTTACCAAGAGACACTGGAGGATCCGCATGTGCTGGCCCGCGGCATGGTGGCCGAGGTGGACCACCCGATCATCGGTCCGATGAAGACCATCGCCCCGCCGACGCGGTTCTCCGATCTCGAATTCGACGTCCGCTCACCGGCGCCCTGGCTCGGCCAGCACACCGCCTCCGTCCTCACCGAACTCGGTGTGGACGCCGACGAAATCGACCGACTCTTCACCGAAGGCATCTTGTTCGACGCACACGCCGAGCTCCAGGAAGGACACAAATGAGCGACCACATTCTGGTGGATCGCGATGAAGCCATCGCGACCGTCATCCTCAACAAACCCGACAGTCACAACGCCATCTCCCAGGGAATGTACCGGCGCCTCCCCGAGGTGTTCGATGAACTGGACTCCGACCCCTCGGTGAAGGTGGTCGTCCTCCGCGGCGCCGGCTCCAAGAGCTTCGCCTCGGGCGCCGACATCAGCGAGTTCGAGCAGGTCCGGGGAAACAGCGCGTCGGCCAAGGCCTACAACGAGGACGTCGCGTCCACCGAGCATGCGCTGGAACGCTTTTCCAAGCCGTTGATCGCCATGGTGCACGGCTACTGCATCGGCGGCGGCTGCGGCCTGGCACTGGCCTGCGACATCCGTTTCGCCGACGAGCGGTCCCGGTTCGGCATCACCCCGGCCAAGCTCGGGCTGGTCTACAGCCTGGAATCAACCAAGCGACTGATCGACACAGTGGGCCCGTCGCGGGCCAAGTGGATCCTGTTCTCCGGGCAGCACGTCATGGCCGAGGACGCCCTTCGGCTGGGGTTGATCGACGAACTGATCCCCAGCGAGGAGTTGGAGAAGCACACCTACGAGTTCGCGCGTCTGGTCACCACCCGCGCGCAGTTCAGCGTCCGGTCCTCGAAGCGGATCGTGAACCTGGTGCTGGGCGGGCAGGTCGACGACGACGAGGTGACGATCGACATTCGCAACTCGTCCTTCGACACCGAGGATTACGCCGAGGGTGTGCGATCGTTCCTGGAAAAGCGGCCGCCGAGGTTCACCTGGTCATGACCACCATCGATCCAGGACGCCGGCTCACCGATCCGGTCGAGGCCGCGCAATTCGCCGCCGAGACCTCCGAATCGGCGTTCGGCCGGTACTTCCTCATCCAGTTCCTCGGGTTGTCGATCGACTACCTCGACGAGGACAAGTCGTGCACCGTCCGGCTGCCGTTCGCCCACCATCTGTGCAACGCCGGCGGCGGCATCCACGGCGGAGTGCTGACCACCGTGCTCGATATCTCGATGGGCCACGCGTGCCAGAAGTACCTCTCGGCAGGCTCGACCATCGACATGTCGGTGCGCTTCATGCGACCCGTGCGCACCGACAGCGTGTGCACCGGCCGCATCCTGCACGGCGGCCGACGGATCGTCCAACTCGAATCGCGGCTCTACGACGACTCCGGACGCCTGGCCGCACTGGCCACCGGTTCGTGGTTCCGCCACGACGCAAAAAGCTGAAAACCAAACCCCATCAACGTGACTCAACGAGGAGACATCATGCGACTGAGAATCGCTCTGGCTGCGGCGGTATCCGCTGTGGCGCTCGTGGTACCGGCCTGTAGCGGCGGGTCCACCAACACCGGCTCCGCCGAGGACTACCCGTCGGAGACGCTCGACTGGACCGTCGCCTTCGGTCCCGGCGGCGGCAACGACCTGATGGCCCGCCAACTGGTGAAGATCATCCAGGAAGGCGGCCTCTACCCCAACGACATCGCCGTCGAGAACCGCGAAGGCGGCAGCGGCGCCACTGGCTGGGGCTACCTGCTGTCGCAGAAGGGCAACCCCTACAACGTCTCGACCACGTCGGGCTCGTTCCTCACCACTCCCCTGCAGGCCGACCCGGGCTGGACCTACGAGAGCTTCACCCACGTGGGTCTGCTGGCCACCGACGACGCACTGCTTCTGGTCAACGGCAGCAACAACATCGAGACCTATGAAGACTGGGTCGACTACGCCAAGAACAAGGGAACCGTGGTGGTCGGCGGAATCGGCACCGTCAACGTCGATTTCATCCTGCAGTCGCTGATTGCCGAGCACGCCGGCTACGAGATCGAGTACGTGCCCTACAACGAAGAGGGCCAGGTCCAGACCTCGCTGCTCTCCGGTGCGCTCGACGCGATGATCTCCAACCCCGGATCCATTTTGGGTCAGGTCGAATCCGGTGACATGCAGCCAGTGCTGTTCACCGGCAACGAGCGCCTCGAAGCGCTGCCGGACGTGCCGACCGGTGAGGAGAAGGGCATCACCGATCTGCCGTCCATGCCGCGCGGGCTGATCCTGCCGCCCGAAGTGCCCGACTACGCCACGGACTGGTGGATCAAGACCATGCAGGAAGTGGTCAAGTCAGAGGAATGGCAGACCTTCCTGGCCGACAACTACCTCACCGAGGACCTCAAGTGGGGCGACGACTTCACCAAGTACCTCGAAGAGACCACCAACGAATTCGAAGAGACGCTCAAGGAGCAGGGGGCGCTGTGACCACAACATCTCATGCGGCCACCTCCGGCCCGGTGCCGGCAATGAGCGTGGCCGCCGCGAAGCCGAAGCGGGAGGTGAACTGGCCGAAGCTGGCTTTCCTCGGCATCATCCTCCTGGCGTTCGCGTTCTACACCGAACAGGCCATGGGCATGGAGTGGCGCACGGCGGCCGGTCGGATCGGCCCCGGCTTCTTCCCCCGCATCCTCGGCGGTGTCGCCATCGCGGTGACCGTCCTGGCGCTGATCACCGAAGTCCTGGCCAAACCGAAGGAGAAGAAAGAGGTCGACGCGGTGGAGGCGGCCGAGGAAGCCGCCGAACCTGATCTGGGCCGCCACCCGGTCACGCTGGCCGCGTTCGTCGTCGCCGCCGCGGTGTTCGTCGGCCTGTTCGGCGTGCTGGGCGCCGCGCTGGCCGGCATCCTGTTCCTCGCGGCGACGCTGTGGTTCCTGGATCCCGAACATCGCATCCGCTCGGTGATCATCGCGGTGGCCGTCCCCGTCCTTCTCTACCTCGCCTTCCAGACCGGACTCAATGTCGGTCTGCCACAGGGCATTCTGCCGATCGGCTAAGGAACTTTCATGGGTCAATTGTTGGATGGGATCTACGCGATCCTGACGCTGCAGAACCTGCTTCTGCTCGCCGGCGGTGTGCTCATCGGCATGGTGGTCGGCGTGATCCCCGGTGTGGGACCGTCGGCCGGCCTGGCGATCCTGTTGCCGGTCACCTTCGGACTGGATCCCACCGGAGCCATCGTGATGCTGGCCGCGGTCTACTACGGCTCGATGTACGGCGGCACCATCACCTCCGTGCTGATCAACACTCCGGGTGAATCCGCGACCGTGGCAAGCACATTCGACGGGTATCCGCTGGCCAAGCAGGGGCGGGCCGGGCCCGCTCTGGTGATGGCGGCCATCGCCTCGTTCGTCGCGGGCACCATCGGCGCGGTCCTGCTGTCGTTCGCCGCACCGATCACCGCGGAGTTCGCCAAGACCTTCGGGCCGCCGGAGTACTTCCTCATCGTGATGGCCGGCCTGCTGACCGTCATCGTGATCCTCAAGGGCAACAAACTCCTCGGGGCACTGTCGGCGCTCATCGGTTTCGCGATCGGCACCGTCGGCATCGACATCGGTGGCGGAGAGCAGCGCTACACCTTCGGGTCGGTCAACCTGATCAACGGCATCGACTTCATCCCGGTGGCCATCGGCCTGTTCGCCGTCGGTGAAGTGCTGCACACGCTGTGGCGTGGCGGGCACCTGGAGAAGCTGGACTTCTTCGGAGTCTCCGCACGCAGTCGCGGATTCTGGCCCAACAAGAAGGATTTCAAGGAGTCCACCGGCCCGGCCCTGCGCGGTTCGTTCCTCGGATTCGGGGTGGGCGTCACACCCGGCGCCGGCGCCACCATCGCCTCGCTGATGGCCTACAACGTCGAGAAGTCGGTATCCAAGACACCGGAGAAGTTCGGCAAGGGTGCCATGCCCGGTCTGGTGGGCCCGGAAGCCGCCAACAACGCGGCCTCCTCGGGCGCCATGGTGCCGCTGCTGACACTCGGCATCCCCGGCGGCGGTGCCACCGCGGTGCTGCTCGGCGGCTTCCTGATGTGGGGCCTGCAGCCCGGTCCGCTGCTGATGACGCAGAACCCGGAGTTCGCCTGGGGCCTGATCGCCAGCATGTTCCTGGGTAACATCATGCTGCTGCTGGTCAACGTGTTCTGCATCCCCGGTTTCGCGAGCATCGCCCGCGTGCCGTTCCGGGTGCTGGGCCCGATTGTCCTGCTGCTGTGTGTGCTGGGCACCTTCGCGGTCAACAAGAGCCTGCTCGACGTCCAGATCATGCTGGTGTGCGGTGTTCTCGGGTTCTTCATGCGGATCTACGGATTGTCTCCCGCAGCCCTGGTGATCGCGCTGGTTCTCGGCCCGCTGGCCGAAGAGACGCTGCGCCAGACCATGGTGATCTCCGGTGGCAGCCTGGGTGTGTTCGTGGAGCGCGGCACCTCGGTGGGCATCCTGTGCTTCATCGTGTTCCTGTTCCTGATCCCGGTCATCAAGACACCGCTGAGAAACGCGACAAACAGTGCGCTGCAGATGATCTCGTACAAGAAGCGGGCCCAAGCCGCAGCCGAGAAAGAGAAGGAGTCCGTCTGATGAGCAGAAGACCGCTGGCCGACGTTCGCGTGGTCGACCTCAGCCGGGCGCTCGCCGGACCGTACGCCACCATGATGCTCGCCGATGCCGGCGCCGACGTGGTGAAGGTGGAACCACCCGGCGGTGACGACAGCCGCGGCTGGCTGCCCTATGTCGAGCGCGACGGCCACCGCGAGTCGGCGTACTTCATGAGCGCCAACCGCAACAAGCGGTCGGTGGTGTTGGACCTGAAGTCCGACGACGGCGCCGACAAGCTGCGCTGGCTGGTCAGCCAGGCCGACGTTCTGGTGGAGAACTACCGGCCGGGGGTACTGGACCGGCTCGGTTTGGGACTCGAGCAGCTGCGCGAGCTCAATCCGCGGCTGATCACCCTGTCGATCACCGGCTTCGGTAGCGGTGGCAAAGACGGCAAACGGCCCGGCTTCGACCAGATCGTGCAGGCCGAAGGCGGTCTGATGACGCTGACCGGTCAACCGGGCAGCCCGCCGAACCGGGTGGGCCTGCCGATCGCCGACATCCTGGCCGGCATGTTCGGTGCTTTCGGTGTGGTGACCGCGCTGCGCGACCGCGAGAACACCGGTCGTGGCCAGCACATCGACACCTCGCTGTTGGCCGCCGTCGTGGGTGTGCACGTTTTCCACGGCGTCGGCTGGCTGGCCGCCGGTGTCGAGCCGGTGATGACCGGCAACCGGCATCCGTCGATCGCGCCGTACGGTGTGTTCGGTTGTGGCGACGCAGATATCGTCATCGCCGTCGGCTCGGAGTCGCTGTGGAAGCGGTTCGCCCCGATCGTGGGCCTGGACCCCGACCGCGCCGATATCGCCACCAACATCGACCGGGTGGCCCGGGCCGAGGCGCTGCAGAAGGAAATCGACGACCTGCTGGCCGACCGCTCCGCCGACGAGGTGCTCGCCGCCCTCGACGCCGCGGGTGTGCCGGCGGGCCGCATCCGCACCATCCCCGAGGTGTATGACTGGCAGCACGTCCGTGATTCGATGGTGTTGACGTTGCCGCATCCGACGCTGGGCGATCTGGACGTGCCCGGTTCCCCGCTGAACCTGTCGGAACATCGCGAGCCGCGCCGCGAGGCACCTCCGGGTCTGGGTGCACACCAGGACGAGGTCTTTTCTGAATACGCTCATGCACAGGGGTTTTGATGACCAGTAATCGGGTGGCCGTCGTCGGTGGCGGAATTGTCGGGATCGCGATCGCCCGCGAGATCCTCAACCGTCATCCCGACGCCGAAGTGACCGTCTTCGAGAAGGAGGACCGCCTCGCCGCACACCAGACCGGACGCAACAGCGGCGTCGTGCACGCCGGGCTCTATTACGTACCGGGTTCGGCCAAGGCACTGCTGTGCCGTCGCGGTGTCGGGCTGCTCGAGGAGTTCTGCGCCGAGCGCGACATCCCCAACATCGCCTGCGGCAAGGTGCTGGTGGCGCTCAACGAGGTGGAACGCGGCCGGCTTGCCGACATCGAGGAGCGGGCGATCGCCAACGGCGTTCCGGGGATCCGCACCATCGGGCCCGACGAACTCCGTGAGATCGAGCCCCACGTCCGCGGTGTGGCCGCTCTGCATTCGCCGTCCACCTCGATCGTCGACTACGCCCAGGTGACCCAGGCGCTGGCGGTGGACGCCTCGGCAGCGGGCGCCAAGATCCTGCTCGGGCATGAAGTCATCGGGCTGCGCCCCGCCGGTTCGGAGGTGGTGGTGACCGCCCGCACCGACGGTGGCACCTCGGAGAACGCGTTCGACCAGGTGGTGGCGTGCGGCGGTCTGCAAAGTGACCGGCTGGCCGAATTGGCCGGCGACGGACCCGATCCGGTGATCATGCCGTTCCGCGGCGAGTACTGGGCGCTCAAACCCGAGAAGCGGCACCTGGTCAACGGCCTGGTGTATCCGGTGCCCGATCCGCGGTATCCGTTCCTCGGTGTGCACGTCACGCCACGGGTCGACGGGCAGGTGCACATCGGGCCCAATGCGGTGCTGGCGCTGGCCCGGGAGGGCTACAACTGGCGTACCGTTTCGCCCAAGGACCTCGCCGGAGTGGCCCGCACGCCGGCGTTCTGGCGTTTCGCTAAAGTGCACTGGCGCACCGGAATCCGTGAGATGTACGGATCGCTGAGCAAGAAGCGGTTCGTCGCGGCGGCCCGCGCGTACGTCCCGGACATCGAGGACGACGACGTGGTGCCCGGTCCCGCCGGTATCCGCGCCCAGGCGCTCGACGCCGACGGCGGCCTGGTCGACGATTTCCGGATCAGCATCCGGGACCGGATCGTCGTGCTGCGCAATGCCCCGTCCCCGGCGGCCACCTCAGCGCTGGCCATCGCCGAGCACGTTGTCTCCACCATCGACGCATCGGAGATCTGAGACGTGAGCGCTTTGTTTCCCGGTCTGTGGGGCGTGCTGGCCACCCCGTTCGACGACGGGCTCGCCGTTGACCTGGAGTCGTTCCGGAGTGAACTGAGATCGTTCGCGGCCGACGGCTGCGACGGTGTGGTGGCGCTCGGGGTGTTCGGTGAGGCGGCGTCGTTGAGCGACGAGGAAGCCGACGCGGTGGCACGCACGGTGGCAGGAGACTCGGATCTGCCGTTCGTGCTGGGGTTGTCCGAACGTGACCCCGACGGCGTTGTGCGGCAGGCGCAACGACTGCTGGCGGTGACTTCGCGGCCGCCGGTGGCCCTGATGGCGCAGATTCCCGACGCCAACCCTGCGGTGGCCGCCGAATCGTTGCGGCGCCTGTATGACGCGACGGGGGTGGGCATCCTGATCCAGGACTATCCGGTGGTGTCCGGGGTGTCGGTGTCCGACGAGCAGGTGGTGGCGCTGGTCCAGGCCTGCCCATTCGCGGTGGGCGTGAAAGCCGAGACGCCGCCGACGTCGGTCGCCATCGCCCACCTCGCCCCGCGCGTCGGCGTGCCGGTGTTCGGCGGCCTGGGCGGGGTGGGTCTGCTCGACGAACTGGCGGCAGGCTCGGCGGGTGCGATGACGGGCTTCAGCCATCCGGCGGTACTGGCGGCAGTGCTGCGCGCCTACCGCGACGGTGGATTCGTCGCCGCCCGTGAGGTTTTCGCGCCATGGCTGCCACTGGCCAATTTCGAAGGCCAACTCAAGGTGGGCTTGGCGATCCGTAAGGAGGTGCTGCGCCGCCGCGGTGTCATCGCCTCGAGCCGGGTCCGTAAACCCGCCCGCACATTACCGGCGTCGCTGGTGCCGATGCTCGACCAGCACCTGGCCACCCTGCCCACCTACGCAGCCCGATAGAGAGAGAACAGCCAAACATGGATCTCGGTATCACCGGACGGACCGCCCTGGTGCTCGGCGCCAGCGGCGGCCTCGGCTCCGCCATCGCGGAGCGGCTGGCTCAGGAAGGCGCCCAGGTGGCGGTGGCCGGCCGGTCCAGTGAGGGATTGGCCGCCACCGTCTCTCGCGTCGAAGCAGGAGGCGGCAAGGCCCTACCCGTGGTGTGGGATCTCGGCGACCTCGACCGGGTGGACGCCGTGGTGTCCACGGTGGAACAAGAACTCGGTGGCGTCGACATCCTGGTGAACAACACCGGCGGCCCGCCCCCTACCCCGGTGGCCGGCCAGGACACCGCGACATGGCGGACCAGTTTCGAACAGATGATCCTGTCCGTCATCGCGCTCACCGACCGGGTGATTCCCGGTATGCGCGAACGTCATTGGGGCCGCGTCCTGACGTCGACGTCGTCGGGGGCCCTGACCCCCATCCCCAACCTGGGCCTGTCCAACACCCTGCGCGCGAGCCTGCACGCGTGGTCGAAGACACTGGCCGAGGAGGTCGGAAAGGACGGCATCACCAGCAATGTGATCGTGCCCGGCCGTATCGCCACCGACCGCACCCGCTTCCTCGACGAGAAGCGGGCCGGCCGGGAGAACCGCAGCATCGAGGAGGTGGCCCGCGACAGCGCGGCCACCATGGCGTTGGGCCGGTACGGCCGTCCCGACGAGTACGCCGATGTCGCTGCCTTCCTGTGCAGCGACCGTGCCTCCTACATCACCGGGTCCGTCGTCCGCGTCGACGGCGGACTGATCCGCAGCATCGTCTGAACACACACTCACCCAAGGAGTTTCATGCGTCTCCGTACTGTGGAGGTGGCCGGACAACCGACCGCCTGCATCTCGTTGCCCGACGGCCGCCTCGCCCGGGTCGATCAGGTCCTGGCCGGTGGCCCCAGCGATTTGATGTCGCTGTTGGAAACCGGCCGGATCGGCGAGTTGGCCACCGCTGTGAACGCCGGCGTCGACGACAGCCACTGCGTCGACCCGAATGCACCGGTCCTGGCACCGTGGCGCAGCCCGCGCAAGATCTTCGGCATCGGGTTGAACTACGGCGCACATGCCGGCGACCTCGGCGAGACCGCGCCCCGCACCACGCCCGCGTCGTTCCTCAAAGGTGACCACACCATCGTCGGCCCCGGCGAACCGATCGTCGTTCCCCCGAACATCGGAAAGGTCACTGCCGAAGCCGAACTCGGGTTGGTGATCGGGCGTACCTGCTACCAGGTGGGCGTCGAGGAGGCGATGGAGTACGTAGCGGGTGTGGTGCCGGTCCTGGACCAGACCGCCGAGGGCATCCTGCTGGAGAACCCGCGCTACCTGACCCGGGTGAAGAACTATCCGACGTTCTTCTCGTTCGGGCCCGACCTGATCACCCTCGATGAATTGCTGTCGCACGGCCCGCTGGAAGACTTGCAGGTCAGCACCATTCACAACGGCGCCGTGCACCGCAAGGACACGGTGTCCGGGATGACCTTCTCCCCCGCCGAACTGCTCAGCTTCCACAGCCAGGTGATGCCGTTCTACCCCGGCGACATCCTGTCCACCGGCACGCCGGGTGCGGTGGGCATCGTGCCCGGTGACACCGTGCGCTGCGAGCTGGGCGACGGGCTGGCCGAGCTCACCAACCCGGTGGCGTGAAGGCAGGTTGTGAGCACGGTGAGTTTTAATCTCGCACAGCCAAAAGGTGTACGAGCCGCCCGTTCGGCCGAGAATCGACTGCATGGCTCTGGACATCAAGAAACTCGGTGCGCACATCGGCGCTCAGATCGACGGCATCACCCTTTCGGGTGACCTGGACGCCGACACCGTGGCCGCGGTCAACGCGGCGCTGCTCGAGCACAAGGTGATCTTTTTCCGCGATCAGCATCACCTGGACAACGACGGTCAGCTGGCGTTCGCGCGACTGCTCGGCACCCCCACCATCGCTCATCCGACCGTGACCTCACGCGGCCACCAGGTACTTCCCATCGATTCGCGTTACGACAAAGCCAACAGCTGGCACACCGACGTCACCTTCGTCGACCGCATTCCCAAAGCGTCCCTGCTGCGGGCGGTCACCCTGCCCGAGTACGGCGGCACCACGGTGTGGGCCAACACCGAAACCGCCTACGAGCAACTGCCCACCCCGCTGCGGGCCCTGGCGGAGAACCTCTGGGCCGTGCACACCAACCAGTACGACTACGCCGCCGAACACCCCTCCGACATCGACGAGACGGTGCCCGACTCCACCCGCGAGTACCGCGAGGAGTTCGAATCCACCTACTTCGAGACCGAGCATCCGGTGGTCCGGGTACATCCCGAGACCGGGCGCCGGGTGCTGGTGCTGGGCCACTTCGTGAAGCGGTTCGTCGGCCTGGGCTCGGCCGAGTCGCGGGCGCTGTTCGATCTGCTCCAGGCGCGGGTCACCCGGTTGGAGAACACGGTGCGGTGGAACTGGCGGCTCGGCGACCTCGCCATCTGGGACAACCGCGCCACCCAGCACTACGCGGTCTCCGACTACGACGACCAGTACCGCAGGCTGAACCGGGTCACGCTGTCCGGTGATGTGCCCGTCGACGTCTTCGGTCAGCCCAGCCGGGTCGTCGCCGGTGACGCGTCGCACTACTCGCCGATTCTGCAGGCGGTTCCTGCCTGACCTTTATCGTGGACGGGTGGCCCGAGAACGTGAGCAGGACGCCTGCCCAGGCGCCCTCCAGGAGCACCAGGCCGCCGACGGCGCCCTGATCCGGATCCGGCTGCCCGGCGGCATGCTTCACGCCGGTCAGCTGGAAGCTCTGGCGCACGCCGCGGCTGAACACGGCTCGGCGGCTCTGGAGCTGACCTCACGCGGCAGCGTGCAGCTGCGTGGTATCGCCGACACCGCACCGGTGGCCGCCGCCGTGTCCGAGGCGGGCCTGCTGCCGTCACCCACCCACGAGCGGGTGCGCAATATCGTGGCCTCGCCACTGTCGGGGCGCATCGGGGGCCTGCTCGACGTGCGGGCGTGGGTCAGCGAGCTCGATGCCGCTGTCTGCGCCGACCCGGCGCTGGCCGGACTGCCCGGGCGGTTCTGGTTCAGCCTCGACGACGGCAGCGCTGACGTGTCCGGGCTGCACGCCGATGTCGGCGCCCACGTCCTCGACGAGCAGACCGTCGCTTTGCTGCTGTCGGGCACCGACACCGGGGTGCGGCTGCGCCCCGAGCAGGTGATCCGCACCCTCATCACGGTGGCGCGCCGGTTCGTCGAGATCAGGGAAAACAGTTGGCGGGTCAGTGAATTGGCCGATACCGGGGAGCTGCTGCGGGGTTTGGCCGTCGACGCCGAACCCGGCCGGAGCTGGCCCGCACAGACCAAGGGCCCCATCGGGTGGCTCGAGCAGCGTGACGGCCGGATCGCACTCGGCGCGGGCGTGCCGCTCGGGGTGTTGCCGTCGCGGACCGCGGAGTACCTGGCGGCCATTTCCGCACCGATCGTGATCACGCCGTGGCGCTCGCTGCTGGTGTGTGACCTGTCCGAGGAGATCGCGGACGTCTCGCTGCGCGTGCTCGCGCCACAAGGGCTGGTGTTCGACGCGAACTCGCCGTGGCTGGATGTCAGCGCGTGTGTGGGCAGCCCAGGCTGTGAACGCTCCGCCGCCGACGTGCGTGCCGATGCGACCGCGGCCGTCGAGTCGGGCGAGTTGGGCAGTGGACACCACCACTACGTGGGCTGTGAACGGGCCTGCGGCAGCCCGTCGACCGGACAGGTGCTGGTGGCCACCGGCGACGGTTACCGCACCCGCTGATCGGGTGCTCCCGCGAAGCCGGTCCGGCAGTCGGAGAAGCTGCCCCGTCCGATCCGGCTGTTGTGCACTTCGAGGCCCACCACGGCAGCGGTCAGCACCGGGGTGTCGATGCCGTGCCGCTCGGCCCGCTGCGCCAGCTCGCGCACCACAGCGACCTCGACGGAGCGACCGGCCATCAGGTCGCGGTACATCGACGGCCCGAAACGCGAGGCCGGATCGGTGAGTGTGTCGCGCAACGCTGCCGGAATGTCCGGCCCACCGTCGGCTGCGGCGACAGCGCCGACCTCGCGCAGAATCCGCTCGGCGACGGCAGGACCGCCCGGCGCGGACACGACGTCGCCGATGGCGCCGCGCGCCAGGCACGTGAGCACCGCGGTGGAGGTGATGAACATGAACTTCACCCACAGCGCGTCTCGGATGTGGTCGACCACGCCGACGTCCACACCGGGGACCGTGAACTCGGATACCAACGGCGACAACGACTCCGGCGGTGCATCGTCGAGCGTTCCGAGCTGCAGCTCGACACCGGGGCTGATGACGTCGACGATCCCGTCCGACGCCAGCGATGTCGCCATCCGAGCGGCGGCACCTACCGTACGGACGTCACCGAAAGCCTGGGTGAGACAGTCGATATGCCGCAGGCCGTTGGTCAACGCCAGCACGCGCGTGTGCTCTGCCACCGCGGGCATGATGTCGCCGATGGTGTCGGCGACGGCATCGCTGCGCACCGCGAGCACCACGATGTCGAACGGGAAGCGAAGCTGGTCGCGGGTGAGCGACGGGATCTGCACACCGGTGACGGTGGATCCGTCCCGCAGTGCGACGCCGCGGGTGGTGTCGCGCACCAGCAGCGTCACATCACGACCGCCGGCGCTCAACAGCGCGGCAAGGTATCCGCCGGTGGCACCCGCCCCGACGACCAGGGTTCTCATGCCGGCTGACCGGCGAAACCGTCTGCGGCGTCCACGCCGAGCGCCCGCAGTAGCGCGACCACTTTGGCGTCGAGGCCACGACCTACCGCGGTGATGTCGTCATGACCGAGGCTGCCGAAGGCATCGCTGGGCCGGTCCATACTCCAGACCGCGTTCCCGGCGTCATCGCTGTACACCAGCACCCGCAGTGGTGCGTACAGCAGCGCGTGCGGATCGTGGCGGAACATGCTCTCGGCAATGACGTGATTGCCCAACAGGTACTCCACAGCTCTGGTCCGATGTCCGGCCAGGGCCAACAGAGGCGACGCGTCGATCGTCGCGTACACCATCAGTTGATGCGGTGCCATCTCCGCCACCGCCGCCTCCACATCGGGCCAGGAACCGCCCACGTCGGCGATGCACTGGAACGGGCCGGGATCGAAGGCCGGCGCTGCCCGCTCGAAAGCGGCCCGGAATTCGTCGTAGGGAATTCCCGTCGCGATATCAACCCGGGTCATGACGTGGTCGGTGGTGGTGATTTCGGCAGCGTCCATGGTGCACCTCCAATGTCATGGTTCAGTGAATGAACCACCTCATGGCCAGAATATGGTTCAGTCAATGAACCCGCAAGGTGTCACAATGGAGATGTGGCTCTCCCCCGCGAATACACCACCGAGAACTGCCCGATCGCCCGGTCACTGGAGATCGTCGGCGAGCGGTGGACGCTGCTGATCCTGCGTGACGCGTTCTACGGCGTGCGCCGGTTCAGCGACTTCCAGGTTCACCTGGGAATCCCCAAAGCCGTGCTGTCTCAGCGCCTTTCCCGGCTGACGCAGGAGGAAGTACTGACCTCCGAGGACGGGGAGTATGCGCTCACCGACAAGGGCCTGGCGCTGTGGCCGGTGCTCGACGCGCTGGGCAACTGGGGTGGCCGGCACTACCTGGGTGCCGACTACCGCCGCGCGTTCGAGCACGTCGACTGCGGTGGACGCGTGGTTGGCGGCGTGTGCAAGGAGTGCGGGGAACGCCCCCAGGTCGCCGACCTGATCACGGTGGCACCCCGAAAAACGCGGGTGCGCCGCGACGACCCGGTGAGTATCGCTTTGCAGCAACCACACCGGATGCTCGAGCCGGTCAGGGTTTCTGCACCACCCACTGAGTGATCGGCACTTCGGTGCGCCAGCGGGTGGTGTCGCCTTCCGAGTGCTGAAAACGACGCAGCCGTCCGCCGAGGCGGGAGTGCAACGACAAGAGTGCGACCTCACCTGCGGTGGTGTCGGCGTTGGCGACCAGCCTGCCGCCGGACCGCAGATTCTCGAAGCTCCTGGTCAGCAGTATGTACCCGACGGCGCCGCCGTCGACGAAGATCGCCGTCGGTCTCTGCACGCCGTCGACGCCACTTTCACTCAGGATCGCCTCCCTGAACGCTCGGGGCGCCTCGCCGCGCACTTCGATGTCGACGCCGTGCCTGAGGGCGTTGTCGATGATCCGCTGCCGGCGCACCTCATCCTTCTCGAAGGCAATGGCCTGACACCGTGGCGCGCCACGACACCATTCGATCGCCATGCTGCCGGCGCCGGCACCGACGTCCCACAGCAACTCGCCGGGTTTCGGCGCCAGAGCGGCCACGGTGATGGCGCGGATGGACTGGGTGCTGATGTGCCCGTCGTGGTCATAGGCGTCACTGGGCAGAACAGTGAACTGCCGGTCATCGGGCAGGTAGCGCACGGCGACGACGTTGAGATCGTCGACGTCACCCGGAGGGTCGGCGGCCCACGCCCGCGCCGTGGTGGTGCGGCACCGCTCGGAAACACCTCCGAGTTGCTCCAGAACACTGAATTCCGAATCACCGCGCCCGGTTTCGACCAGTAACTCCGCCAGCGCGGTGGGGCTCGCGCCATCGCGGGACAGCACGATCGCCTGCCCGCCACGTCGCACCGCGACACGCGGGCCCGCCAACCCCATGTTGATGACCTCGGTGCTCTGGACGTCCCATGCCAACCGGGCGCAGGCCAACGTCACCGACGACACATGCGGCAGCACCGTCACACGATCCCGGCCGAAGAAACGCATCGAGGTGGCACCGATACCGCACAGCATCGGGTCGCCGCTGGCCAGGATGTGCACATCGCCGGGTGCGTCATCGCGGATCCAGCCGAGCGATTCCGTGAAGGGCTCTCCCCATGTCCGGCGTTCCCCCGGCACCGTGTCGTCGAGCAGATCCAACTCTCGCCGTGCACCGAAAACGACCGTCGCCCCCGCCAGCTCGGTGCGTGAGGTTTGGCCGAGCCCGGCCATCCCGTCGGCCCCGATACCGAGGATCACCACCCGCCTGGTGCTCATCTGGGCATCCTGCGCCAGACCGACTGCGGCAGCAACCGCATCACGAAGGCCAGCACCGCCAAGGAGCCCGGCACCCACACCGACCGCTTGCCTTTCGCCAGAGCGCGAGCGGCCGCTTCGGCCACTTGCGGCGGCGTGCTGGACAGCGGCGCAGGATCCATCCCCTCGGTCATCCGGCCGATCACGAACCCGGGCCGCACGATCAGCAGGTGCACCCCACTGCCGTGCAGCGCGTCGGCCAGCCCTCCTGCGAACCCGTCGAGTCCCGCCTTCGCCGAGCCGTACACGTAGTTGGCCCGGCGCACCCGGTTACCGGCGATCGAGGAGAACACCACGATCCGCCCACGGGCGGCGGCCCGCATCCGGTCGGCAAGGTGGGTCAGCAGACTCACCTGGGCCACGTAGTCGGTGTGCACGATGGCCACCGCATGGTCGGCGTCGGTCTCCGCGCGGGCCTGATCACCGAGGATGCCGAACGCCACCACCGCGGTGCCGATGGGTCCGTGCTCGGCGACGATCTCGTCGAGGATGCGGCGGTGGCTACCGAGATCGTCGGCGTCGAACGCCAACACGTGCACGGACTGCGCGCCTGCCGCCGTCAGCGCGGACACCTGCGCATCCAGAACGTGACCACCGCGGGTGGTCAGCACCACGGCGTTTCCGCGTGCCAACCGCAGCGCGAGCTCGGTACCGATCTCGCTGCGTCCCCCGAAAATCACCACCACACCCGTGTCCTCCACACCAGCGATTATGTCCTGCGCTAGCGTGGGTGCCGATGGCGAACGCAACGACCCGGCTGACCAACGACGCGCTGGCTTTTCTGACCGAGCGCCACCTCGCCATGCTGACCACATTGCGGGCCGACGGCTCCCCGCATGTGGTAGCGGTCGGATTCACCTTCGACCCCAAAACCCACATCGCCCGCGTCATCACCTCCGGTGGCACCCAGAAGGCGGTCAACGCCGAACGCGGTGGTGTGGCGGTACTGAGCCAGGTCGACGGCGCTCGCTGGCTGTCGTTGGAGGGCCGGGCCAGCGTGCTCACCGACGCCGAATCGGTGCGCGATGCCGAACTGCGCTACGCCCAGCGCTACCGCACCCCGCGGGTCAACCCACGCCGAGTGGTCATCGAGGTTCACATCGAACGCGTGCTGGGCAGCTCCGACCTGCTGGACCGCTCGGGTGGGGGCTAGCACCACTTCTTGAGTGCCGCTAGCGGCGTAGCAGCGCCGTTGTCTGCACGGCACCATCGACTGCGCAAGGCCACACCGCACCCGAGGCCACTTCACCAAGGAGCAGTCGATGACCACCAGAGTTCGCGAAGATCTGATTCTCTCCCATGCCGAATTCACCGCGGACGTAGAAGTTCGTTTCAAGGATGTGGACATCGCCGACTGGCTGAAAACCCTTCCCACACACGAATATCAGCGCTGCGCGCCCGGAGATCACAAGGCGGCCGGCTACACGACGGACGACGACGGGACCCCGATGTCGATCAACGTGGAGATGATCGGTACCGGTCTGGTGGTACAGCAGTACCGCTTCGAGGTCGCCGATCCGCACTACTGCAAGATGGTCTCCCTCTCCGATGTGTTGACACCCCACGGGTGGACGTCGACACAGGTGGTCTGGGAACTGAAGATGGAGCGGCTCGACGGCGAGCACTGCCGTTACACCAACACCGTGACGTCGCACCCCACCGAGCACTTCCTCGATTTCATCGGCCGGCACGGCCAGACATTCGAGGAGGCCGCCGCGGCGCGGCAGGACGCATCGGGGCGCCACTGCGCCGTCGAGACGCCCCTGTACGCCGAAAGCATTGCCCGACGGGCGATCTCACATTCCGCCTCCAGCGCCGCCTGAAGGGCTGATGATGTCCTCTGCAGTTCTGTTCGACCATCCCGGTGAGCCAGAGGTCTTGCGCTGGAGTCCGGTCGATCCGCTGGTGCCCGGCCCCGAGGAGGTGGTGATCAGCGTGCACGCGGCCGGTGTCAACAACGCCGACCTGCTGCAGCGTCGCGGCCGTTATCCGGTGCCTGCGGGTGCACCGCGACCGCTGGGGCTGGAGTGCGCCGGCATCATCACGGCAACGGGAGCCGATGTCAGCGCCTGGTCACCGGGTGATCGGGTGTGCGCCCTGCTCGACGGCGGGGGCTACGCAGACGAGGTCGCGGTGCTCGCCACGCAGGTGATGCCCGTTCCCGCCGGGTTGACGCTGCTCGAGGCCGCGGCGATACCGGAAGTGGCGTGCACGGTGTATTCGAATCTCGGTATGGTCGCCGGACTCACCGCAGGCCAGAACGTCTTGATCCACGGCGCCGGCGGCGGTATCGGTTCCTTCGCCATCCAGTGGGCCAAAGCCATTGGGGCACGGGTCATCACGACGGCGGGCAGCGACGAGAAGACCCGGGTCGGGCGGGAGTTGGGCGCGCAGACGGCGATCAACTACCGCACGGAGGATTTTGTCGC
The DNA here is from genome assembly GCF_057656995.1 of Mycobacterium sp. Soil_C_30. Classification (NCBI taxonomy): domain Bacteria; kingdom Bacillati; phylum Actinomycetota; class Actinomycetes; order Mycobacteriales; family Mycobacteriaceae; genus Mycobacterium; species Mycobacterium sp. Soil_C_30. The sequence goes on from NZ_JBDGJH010000017.1 coordinate 84,506, forward strand.
TGCGACGCTGGCCGCCACCGACGGCCGCGGCGTTGATGCGATCCTGGACGTGGTGGGTTCGGATTACCTGTGGCGCAACGTCAAATGCCTGGCCGCCGACGGCCATCTGGTGATCATCGGCGGCTCCACCACGCCGGCTCTGTTGGATCTGGGTCTGCTGATGTCGAAACGGGCCAGTGTCACGGCCACCATGCTGCGGGCGCGACCGGCCGGCCAGAAAGCAGACATCGTCGCCCGGGTCAGGAGCGAGGTCCTACCGCTCTACGAGGCCGGAGCGCTGCGGGTACCGGTGGACACGGTGGTCCCACTGGCCGAGGCATGGCGCGCCCATCAGCTGCTGGAGTCCAAGAAGACCGTGGGCAAGGTGATTCTCGACAACCGCCCCTAACCTTCGACGGGCACCACGATCAGATCGTGCGGTCGGGTGTTGAGGGGTTCGGCGCCGTCGGCGGTGACGATCACGATGTCCTCGATGCGGGCACCCCATTTACCCGGGAAGTAGATCCCGGGTTCCACGCTGAACGCCATGCCCGGCTCCAGCGGAAGGCCGTTGCCCGCGACGATGTATGGCTCTTCGTGTACCGACAGCCCGATTCCGTGGCCGGTGCGGTGTACGAAGTACCCGGCCAGCCCAGCCTCGGCCAGCTCGTCGCGGGCCGCGGCGTCCACCTGTTCGGCCGTGACACCGGGGCGCACCGCGTCCACGGCTTTGCGCTGCGCGCGCTGCAGGACCGAATATTGTTGAGCGACTTCCGGATTGGGTTCCCCGAGGCTGTAGGTGCGGGTGGAGTCGGAGTTGTAGCCGGGCTCGTACGGTCCACCGATGTCGACGACGACGATGTCGCCGGCCTGCAGTTCGCGGTCGGAGACCTCGTGGTGCGGGTCGGCGCCGTTCGGGCCGGAGCCGACGATGATGAACGCCGCGGCCGAGTGCCCTTCGGCCAGAATGGCTTTCTCGATGTCGGCGGCGACGTCGGCTTCGGTGCGGCCCGGCACCAGGAACTCCGGTACGCGGGCATGGACCCGGTCGATCGCCGCACCCGCTTTGCGCAGGGCGTCGATCTCGCTCGCGTCCTTGATCATCCGCTGCGCGCGAAGGACATCGGTGGCCAGTACCGGTACCACGCCGAACTTCTCGGCCAGCGGCAGCAGGTGCAGCGCGGGCATGGCGTCGGTGACCGCGACCTTCACGGGAGCCTCGCCCAAGACCTCCGCCACCAGCGCGTACGGATCGTCACCGTCCACCCAGTCGCGCACCGCAAGCCCGAGCTCGACGACGGCGGATTCCTTGAGTGAGGCCAGCTCCATCCGGGGCACCACCACCGTCGGCTCCCCCGCCGCCGGAATCACCAGCGCGGTCAGCCGCTCGAACGTCTCGGCGCGCGAACCCGCCAGGTAGCGCAGGTCATAGCCCGGCGTGATCACCAGGCCGGCCAGCCCGGCCTGGCCCGCGGCCGCCGCGGCGGCCTGCAACCGGTCGGAGTAGACGGTGGATGCGAAGCGACTGGAGCTCATCCAGTCAGGCTAGCTTGCCGCTCCCGCGCCGGTCTGGTCGGAGGATTGAGTGGCCACCAGAACCAGCGGCCCAGCAGCGCGGCGATCGACGGCACCATGAACGAGCGCACCACGAAGGTGTCGAACAACAGGCCGATGCCGATCATCGTGCCCATCTGGCCGATGGTCTTGAGATCGCTGACCACCAGCGACGCCATGGTGAACGCGAACACCACACCGGCGATCGTGACGACGCTGCCGGTACCGCCCATGGCGCGGATGATGCCCGTCTTCAACCCGCCCGGTATCTCCTCTTTGAACCGGGCCACCATCATCAGGTTGTAGTCGGCACCGACCGCCAGCAGCACGATCACCGCCATCGGTACCACCATCCAGTGCAGTGGCAGCCCGATGATGTACTGCCACAACACCACTGAGAGTCCGAACGAGGCACCCAGCGACGTCAGCACCGTTCCGACGATCACCATCGCCGCGACCAGGCTCTTGGTCACCAACAGCATGATGGCGAAGATCAGGCACACCGAGGCGATCCCGGCGATCAACAGGTCGTACTTGGAGCCCTCGGACAGGTCCTTGTAGGTGGCGGCCATGCCGCCCAAGGACACCCGGGCGTCCTCCAGAGGGGTGCCCTTGATGGCCTCGATCGCGGCGACCTTGATGGGTTCCACCCGGGACAGTCCCTCGGGGGTGGCGGGATCGCCGCGATGCGAGATGATCATCCGCACCGATTTGCCGTCCGGGGAGACGAACAGGTCCATCGCGCGCCGGAAGTCGGGATTGTCGAAGACCTCGGGCGGCAGGTAGAACGAGTCATCGTTCTTGGCCGCGTCGAAGGCCTTGCCCATCTCGGTGGCGCCCTCGCCGGCCTCGTCCATGGCCGAGTACATGCCGTACATGGTCTGGTGCATGGTCAGCATCATGTGCTGCATGTTCTCCATGGTGGAGATCATGGGCGGGAACTGCGCCAGCATCTCCGGCATCAGCGCGTTCATGTCGGTGAAGCCGAGCACCATCCGGTCCATCTGATCGGTGATCACGCTGATCCCGTCCAGGCTGTCGAAAACCGAACGCAGCGACCAGCACAACGGGATGTTGTAGCAGTGCGGTTCCCAGTAGAAGTAATTGCGGATGGGCCGGAAGAAGTCGTCGAAATTGGCCATGGTGTCGCGCAGTTCCTTGGCCGTGTCCTGCAGATCGTTGACGTCGATGAGCATGTCGGTGGTGATCCCGGACATGCGCGTCATGATGCTCTGCATGTTCTTCATGATCTGGATGGTGTTGCCCAGATCCTCGGCCTGAGCCTTCATCTCGTCGAGCCGGTCGAACATGAACTCCATGTTCTGGGCCATGCCGACGCCCTGCATGCTGATCATGAACGGAATCGAGGTGTTCTCGATCGGCGTGCCCTGCGGCCGGGTGGGGGCCTGCACCCGTGAGATCCCCTGCACCGCGAACACGGCCTTGGCCACCTTGTCGAGCACCAGGAAGTCCGCCGAGTTGCGTAGATCGTGGTCGGCCTCGATCAACAGGATGTCGGGGTTCATCCGGGCGGCCGAGAAATGCTCGTCGGCGGCGAGATAGCCCTCGTTGGAGGGAATGTCCTGCGGAATGAACTGCTTGTCGTCGTAGCTGGGCTGGTAGAACGGCAGCGCCGCCAAACCGACCAGGGCCACGGCCAGCGAGGCCAGCAGGATCGGCACCGGCCAGCGCACCACGGAGGTGCCGATGCGGCGCCAGAACCGGATTCGCATGGCCCGCTTGGGTTCCAACAGACCGAACCGGCTGGCAATGGTGATGACGGCCGGGCCCAGGGTCAGCGCGACGGAGACCGCGACCAGCATGCCCACCGCACATGGGATACCGAGACTCTGGAAGTACGGCATCCGGGTCAGGCTCAGGCAGAACGCCGCACCGGCGATGGTCAGCGCGGAACCCGCAATGACATGGGCGGTACCGCGGAACATCTCGTAGTACGCGGCTTCGGGGTCGGCGCCGGCCGCGCGCGCCTCTTGGTAGCGCCCCACCAGGAACACCACGTAATCGGTTCCCGCCGCGATCGCCATCGCCACCACGAGGTTCACCGCGAACGTCGACAATCCGATGACCTGGAAATGGCCCAGCGTCGCGACCGCACCGCTGGCCGCCGCGAGCTGGATTCCGACGACGACGAGCCCGATCACCACGGTGACAATGGAGCGGTAGAAGAACAGCAGCAGCACGATGATGACCGAGAAGGTCACCACGGTGATCAGCAGGACGGTGCGTTCGCCGGCGTGGTTCAGGTCGGCCTGCAACGCGGCGGGCCCGGTGACGTGGACGGTGACCCCGGCCGGTGGCGGGACGGCTTCGACGGCGGCGCGCACCGCGTCGACGGACTCGTTGGCCAGCGTCTCGCCCATGTTGCCCGCGAGGAACAACTGCACGTACGCGGCGCGGCCGTCGGTGCTCTGCGCGCCGGATTCGGTCAGCGGGTCGCCCCAGAAGTCCTGGACGTTCTGGACGTGAGCGGTGTCGGCCCGCAAGCGCTCGATCAGTCCGTCGTAGTACTCGTGGGCATCCTCACCGAGGGGTTCGGTGCCCTCGAGGACTATCAGGGCGATGCTGTCGGAGTTGGACTCCTCGAACACCTTGCCCATCTGGGTCATCGCCTGCAGCGACGGCGCGTCAGTGGGGTTCAGCGGCACCGAGTTCTGGGCGGCCACCGTTTCCAGCGGTGGGATCAGCACCGCGACGGCCGCGACCAGCGCCACCCAGCCGATCACGATCGGGACGGCCAGGCGCCTGATCCAGCGTGCCAGCGCCGTGGGTTCGGCGTTCACATTCTGCTGCGCTCGACGCATCAGGTGGACTTCGCCAGGCAGTAGACGTAGGCGCTCACAGCGCTGGTGCTCCGCTCATCGTGAACCTTGCCGTCAGAGGTGATGCGGCAGCCGATGTAGTCGGAGCTGCCCTGGGCGACGATGTTGGCCGCCATGGACGGCGCGTTGGTCTCGAGCTCGATCGACCAGGGCAGCGTCGCGCCGTCGACCTGCACCGGTTCGCCGTCCGGGTCCAGATAGTTGATGTCGGCGGTGGCGCCGGGGTTTCCGAACACCTCGTAGGTGACCCGTTTGGGGTCGGAGTTGGTGCCGGCATCGACCATGCTGCCGGCGTACGTCGGTAACTGTTCTGAGCCGAAGATCCCCCGTACCCGTGACACGGTGAATCCTCCGAGAGCGAGAACCACCACCAACACCAGCGGCAGCCACACGCGTTTGAGCACGGTGACGATCGCAGTTCCCTTCTCCGAGGACTCGAGCCGCTGGGCCGGGTTGAGTGTGAAGCAAGGCTAACCTATGGAACCCGCCGAGTGGCACTTCTACTGACCAGAACCGTAGATGGCGTCCGAACCCGGCTGGCAGGATGAGCGCGTGCCCGCCACTTCCTCTCCGGTCCTGTTGCTCGACGGCGCCAGCATGTGGTTCCGCTCCTTCTTCGGGGTGCCCTCCTCGATCAAGGCCCCGGACGGCCGCCCGGTCAACGCGGTGCGCGGATTCCTCGACGCGATAGCCACCCTGGTGACCCAGCAGCGGCCGGGACGGTTGGTGGTGTGCCTGGATCTGGACTGGCGGCCGCAATGGCGGGTGGACCTCATCCCGTCCTACAAGGCGCACCGCGTCGAGCAGGAAAACCCGGACGGCACACCGGATGTCGAAGAGGTTCCCGATGAGCTGACCCCGCAGGTCGAGATGATCATGGAACTGCTCGACGCGTTCGGGATCGCCACCGCGGGGGCGCCGGGGTTCGAAGCCGACGACGTGCTGGGCACGCTGGCTGCCCGCGAACGTCGCGATCCGGTGGTGGTGGTCAGCGGCGACCGCGATCTGCTGCAGGTGGTCACCGACGAGCCGGTGCCGGTGCGGGTGCTCTATCTCGGCCAGGGGCTGGCCAAGGCGGTGCTGTGGGGTCCGAAAGAGGTGGCGGACAAGTACGCGCTGCCCGCCGAACGCGCCGGTGCGGCCTACGCGGAGCTGGCGGTGCTGCGCGGGGACCCCTCCGACGGACTGCCCGGCGTTGCGGGCATCGGTGAGAAGACCGCGGCGACACTGCTGGCACAGCACAAGTCCCTCGACGGCATTCTCAGTGCCGCCGAAGACCCGAAATCGTCTGTGCCGAAAGGTGTTCGGACCAAGCTGAAGGCGGCTGCCGACTATCTGGAGGTGGCCGGGACCGTGGTGCGGGTGGCCACCGACGCACCCGTCACGCTGTCCACCGACACGGATGCGCTGCCGCTGGCCGCCGCACATCCCCGCAAGGTGGCCGACCTCGCGAAGGCGTACGGGGTCAGTTCGTCGATCGGCCGGCTACAGCAGGCGCTGGACCAGCTGGACTAGCGGGATCAGCGGGGCCGGCCGACCTCATAGGTGCCGTTGTCGTCCTGGAACGTCACCGTCACCTGGCGCTTGGTTCCGTCGATGCTCACCTCGCAGTCGAAGGTGTCGCCCTTTTTCACCGTCGGGCTCTCGCCGCCGTTGCAGGTGACGTCCTCGACATTGGTGGCGCCGTAGCCATTGGCCTCATCGGTGAGGATCTGCTGCACACCCTCCTGAGCCTTGGTCACATCGAGTTTGGTGGTGACGAAGAAGCCCGGCTTCCAGAAGCCGAGTACCAGGACGACGGCCACGATGATGGCGCCGAGCACGCCCAGGATGGTGCCGACCGCGGCCATCGACTTCTTCGAACCCTCGTCACCGGGCTGCTGACCGTAGGGATACTGCCCGGGCTGGCCGTACTGCGGTTGCCCCGGCTGACCGTACTGGGGCTGGCCGGGCTGACCGTACTGCGGCTGTTGGCCCGGGTAGCCGTACTGCGGCTGCTGCCCGGGCTGGCCGTACTGGCCGGGCTGCCCGTACTGCGGGTAGGCGCCGGGCTGAGGGTAACCGGGCTGGCCCTGCGTCGGGTACTGCTGCGGGTTGTATCCCGAGGTCTGGCCGCTGGCCGGCGACTGATACGGCGAATACTGCTGCTGCGGAGGCGGATACGCCGGCGGCTGCCAGCTGGGCGCCTGCTGGGTGGGCTGAACCGACTGCCCGCCGCTGGGCGGCTGCCACGCGGGAGTGGCCGTGGTGGGCTGTTCGTTCGACGGCTGCTGCCAATGCGGGGCGTCGCCGGTGGGCTGGTCGGACGAACCACTGGAGGGCTGATCCTGACCTTGCTGCCCCTGCCAGGGCTGCGTCGGATCGGTTCCCTGAGGTCCGGTCATCGTCTCTCCTCATCCTCTTCCACTGGCGCTCGACATAGCCATCCGCCAGGCGCTCGGCTTGCCGCATCCAACCGTATCGCTGGCAACACCCTACCCGCCATCAACAGCCACGACGCCGCGCCGCACGTCGTTGATCGCACGTTTTGCCGCGGTTCGCAGCGCGGGTTCACGGGCGGCGTTACGCACCTGGTCCAAAAGGTCGAGGACCTGCCGGCACCACCGCACGAAATCGCCCGCAGACAAGGTCGTACCTGCGGCGGCCTCATCGGAAGCCGCCAGCGCCGAGGACAGGTCACCGGTGGTGGCCCAGCGGTACATCGTGTTGACGAAGCCCTCGTCGGGCTCCCGCGACGGCGCGATCCGGTGCCGGTTCTCGTCGGCGCGCAGCTGCCCGGACAATCGGCGGGTCTGTGCCAGCGCGCGCCGCACCCCCGCGCTGGACACCTCGTACGCCCGTGCCGTGGGACCGTCACCTCCACGGGTCTCGAACACCACCGCGGACAACACCGCGGCCAGTTCGGCCGGCGCCAGACCGTCCCACGCCCCGGTGCGCAGACACTCGGCGACCAGCAGGTCGCTCTCGCTGTAGATCCGGGCCAGCAACCGGCCGTCCTCGGTGACGTTCAGATCGGCAGCGTCGGTGCCGGTTTCTGTGATGAAACCGCGTTCGGTGAGCAGCCCGACGATCCGGTCGAAGGTCAGCGCCAGGGAATTCGTGGCAACGCCGATCTTCTTCTGCAGCAGCGCGTTGTCCCGCTCGACCCGCAGATACCGCTCGGCGACCCGTGTCCTGGCTTCGCGATCGCCGGCACCGTGTGACGGGTGCTGCCGCATCCGTTCCCGCAACTCGATCAGCTCGGGGTCGACATCACGTTCCTGAGCGGCCTGGCCGCGGCCTCGTTTCCCGCCGGGGATCACCAACCCCTCGGCCGCCGAGCGCAACGCCGACGCCAGGTCACGACGGACCCTCGGCTGCCGGTGCTCGACGCGCTTGGGCAACGCCATGGTGCCGATCGGACCGGGACCGCCGGCGTAGTCGGCCGACGAGATGCGACCGGCCCACCGATGTTCGGTGAGCACCAGCGGCCGGGGTTCGTCGCTGTCCTTGTCGGATTCCAGCACCACCGCCAGACCACCATGCCGCCCGGTGATCGTGATGATGTCGCCGCGGCGCAACGAGGCCAGGGCGTCGCTGGCGGCCCGGCGGCGCTGCAGCCGCGAGGACCTGGCCTGCGCGCGCTCCTTTTCGGAGATCTGACCGCGGAGCCGGACGTAGTCGAGCATCGGCGCGTCGCGACCACCGAGTTCGGCAGCGATCTCGTCGAGCATGCGTTCGCCGCGTTCGACACCGCGCACCAGACCGACCACCGACCTGTCCGCCTGGTACTGCGCAAAGGACTTCTCGAGGAGCCGACGGGCCTGCTCGGGCCCCATCTGCTGCACCAGGTTGATGGTCATGTTGTACGACGGCGCGAACGAACTCCGCAGCGGGAAGGTGCGGGTGGACGCCAGGCCGGCTACCTCGGCGGGTTCCACCTCCGGGGTCCACACCACCACCGCGTGGCCCTCCACGTCGATACCGCGGCGGCCGGCGCGCCCGGTCAGCTGGGTGTACTCCCCCGGTGTCAGCGGCGCGTGCTGCTCACCGTTGAACTTGACCAGCTTCTCCAGCACCACCGTGCGGGCCGGCATGTTGATGCCCAACGCCAGCGTCTCGGTGGCGAACACCGCCTTGACCAGGCCGGCGGTGAACAACTCCTCCACGGTGTGCCGGAAGATCGGCAGCATCCCGGCATGGTGGGCGGCCAGACCACGCAGCAGGCCTTCCCGCCACTCGTAGTACTCCAGGACGGCCAGGTCGGCGTCGGGCAGGTCACCGCAGCGCCGGTCGATGACCTCGGCGATGCGCGCCCTGTCCTCGTCGGTGGTCAGCCGCAGCGACGAACGCAGGCATTGTTTGACCGCGGCATCACAACCGGCCCGCGAGAACACGAAGGTGATGGCGGGCAGCAGGCCTTCGCGGTCCAGCGTGGCGATGACATCGGGCCGGCTCGGCGGGCGGAAGAAGCTGGGCCGGCCCCGGTCCCGGTCGCGGGGCGAGCGACCACGGCCGCGGGGCTGCCAATCGGTGAGCCGCTCGGCTTCGCGCCGATGGGCGATGTGGCGGACCAGCTCCGGATCGACCAGCAGGCGCTGCTGATTCACCTCGGGCCGGTGCTTGTCGAGGTCGAACAGGTCGAACAGCCGCTTGCCCACCAACATGTGCTGCCACAGCGGCACGGGACGGTGCTCGTCGACGATCACCGTGGTGTCGCCGCGCACGGTCTGGATCCAGCCGCCGAACTCCTCGGCGTTGCTCACCGTCGCCGACAGGCTGACCAGCCGCACCTCGTCAGGCAGGTGCAGGATCACCTCTTCCCAGACCGCGCCGCGCATCCGGTCTGCCAGGAAGTGCACCTCGTCCATTACCACGTACGAAAGACCCTGCAGCGCATGAGAATTCGCATACAGCATGTTGCGCAACACTTCGGTGGTCATCACGACGATGGGCGCGTCGGCGTTGATCGACACGTCGCCGGTCAGCAGCCCGATGCGTTCCGGACCGTAGCGGCGCACCAGGTCGGTGTGTTTCTGGTTGCTCAGCGCTTTGATCGGTGTGGTGTAGAAGCATTTCCGGCCCGCCGCCAACGCCAGGTGGACGGCGAACTCACCGACCACCGTCTTGCCGGCACCGGTGGGGGCGCACACCAGCACGCCGTGACCGTTCTCCAGAGCCACGCACGCACGCTGTTGGAAACCGTCGAGCGGAAAAGGCAGTTCCGCGCTGAATTTCGCCAGTTCGCCGGGCGTGGCCACCTCAGGTGATGTCATCGTGGGCGGGCACCGGGGTGGGCGCCTCGACGGGGCTCGGTGTTCCGATGGTGGACGCTTCGTCGTCGGCCAGCTCTTCTCGGGCCTCCCGTTTGGCCTTGCGTTTGTCGTGGATGCGGCCGATCTGGATGGCGAACTCCATCAACAGCGTCAGCGACAGCCCCAGCGCCAGCATCGAGAACGGGTCCGAACCGGGCGTGGCGAACGCCGCGAAGATGAACACCGCCATGATCAGCCCGCGCCGCCACGCCTTCAGTTTCTCGTACGGCAGCACACCGACCAGGTTGAGCATGATGATCAGCAACGGAAACTCGAAACCCACACCGAACACCAGCAGCAGGTTGATCAGGAAGCTGAAGTACTGGTCACCGGAGAGCGCGGTCACCTGCACGTCGCTGCCGACGGTCAGCAGGAAGGCCAACGCCTTCGACAGCACCAGGTAGGCCAGCAGTGCGCCACCGATGAACAGCACCGCGGCCGACACCACGAACCCGACGGCGAACCGGCGTTCCTTGGCGTACAACCCCGGCGTGATGAAACCCCACAACTGGTAGAACCACACCGGGCAGGCGAGCACGATGCCGGCCAGCAGCGCGACCTTCAACCGCAGCATGAACTGGTCGAACGGCGCCGTCGCCAGCAGCCGGCACCCGCCGTCGGGGGTGATCTCGGCGCGCGCCGACGCCGGCAGCGCACAATACGGGCCGCGTAACCACTCACCCAGGCTGTCCAAGCCGAACAGACCGTGGCTGTACCACCAGAACCCGAAGATGGTGGTGACCACCACCGCGGCAGCCGAGATCAGCATCCGGGTACGCAACTCCCGGATGTGGTCGACCAACGACATCGTGCCGTCGGGGTTCGTCTTGGCGCGACGTCGACGAGGGTCGAGCCGTTTGAACACGCCGGGGGTCTTCACAGTCTCAAGCTTTTCGCGTCGTCAAGACACGGTCAGCCAGCCGCACCCGAGGGTGGGCTGGCTGGTGTCCGCAGTGGTCAGGCGGGGCGGGCGTCGGTGGGGCTCGGAGCCGGGGCAGGCTGCGGGGTGTCCACCCGCTCGGACTGCACCACAGTCGGCGTCACCGTCGGAGGCTGCGGCGTCACCGTCGGCTGCTCCTTGTCGTTCTGAAGTTCCTTGACCTCGGACTTGAAGATGCGCATCGACTTGCCCAACGAGCGAGCCGCATCCGGCAGCCGCTTCGCGCCGAACAAGAGCACGAACACCGCGATCAAGATGATCCAGTGCCAGGGTTGCAGAGCACCCACTTCGGTTACCTCCAGATTGTTCGGGCCGTGCGCTTGCGATGCTACCCCGCTGCCGCGTATGCGCCCAGTGCGGCGACCGCGGCGTCACGCACCTGCGTCGCCAATTCCGCTGGCGCCAGGACGGTCACCACGTCCCCGAGACCCAGCACCAGCCGCGTCATCCACTCCGGGCTGCCATAGGTCATCTCGGCCTCGAAATGACCGTCGGGCAACTCCCGGATCGAGCGCAGCGGGTAGTACTCGAACATCCACGACGCTGCCGGTGCGATCCGCAGTGTCGCCGACTGCAGGCTCGGATCCAGCGTCGAGTCCGCGTCGGAGCTGAACAGCGAGGTGTCCGGCGGGTTCTGCAGCACCGGCTCCGGCGGCGCCGACCGCTCCTCCAGAGCGGTGGCGTCGACGATCCGGTCGAAGCGGAACAACCGCACCCCTTCGGCTTCGCGGGACCACGCCTCCAGGTAACTGTGGTCCCCCACCAGCAGGATCCGGATCGGGTCGACCAGCCGGCTCGACAGCGTGTCCCGCGAGGCCGAGTAATACTCGATGACCAGAGCTCTCTCCCTGCGCACCGCCTCGCGGACGGTCGCGGCAGCACGGCTCTCCGCGGGTGCGGGTTCCGCCTCGGCCGATACGCCGTGCGACACCGCTCCGGCCGCCGACTCGATCTTGGCGATGGCGCTGCGGGCCGCCTCGGGATCCACCACACCCGGCACATCGGCCAGCGCGCGCAACGCCACCAGCAGGCCGGTGGCCTCCGGGGAAGTCAGCCGCAGCGGTTGGTCGATGCCGGCCGAGAACGTCACTTCGATGGTGTCCTCGCCGGGGAAGGCGAAGTCGATCAGGTCGCCCGGGCCGTAACCGGGCAGGCCGCACATCCACAGCTGGTTGATGTCGTCACGCAGTTGTTTGGTGGTCACGCCGAGATCGCTGGCCGCTTCGGCGAAAGTGATCCGCGGGTTGGCCTGGAAGTACGGGACCATGTTGAGCAGCCGGACCAGCCGGGTCGACACGTTGCTCATGGGCGATCCGCTCCTGCTAGGGGCACTTGCGCTTTCAGTCGTTCGATCACGTCCTCGCGCAGCCACGCCGGCTCCAGCACCACCGCGTCGGGGCCGTAACCGGCGACATCGCGGGCCAATCGGTCCCGCCACCCGATGTCGAGTTCGACGATCTCCCCGGCGCGGCCCCCGAGTGTGTGCGGCCCGACCGCGGTTCCGGCGCGGCGCAACGCGGTGGCGCGGCCGTCGGCCACCCACACCCGGGCCAGCAGGCCGCTGGGCGCCTCACCGACCACCTGGGTGACGATGGCGCGCAGATCGATTCCGTCGGGTTTGGTCACCGCGCCCTCCGGGCCGACGGCCTTGACGTCATCTCCGATGCGGGACAGCCGGAAGGTACGGGTGGCGTTGCGGTCACGGTCATGGCCGACCAGGTACCACCGCCGGTTGACGGTGACCACACCCCACGGCTCGACGGTACGCACGGTGTAGGGGTCGGTGCGCGACGCCCGGTGCGGAAACTGAACGGCGCGACCCGAATTGGTCGCGGCCAACAGCACGCCGAGCACGTCCTCGGAGCCCCGCAAACCGGGCAGTCCAGCGGCGCTGGAAATGGCGACGCCGGCGGCCGTCTCCGGTTCCACGGCCACCCCCGCCGCGCGCAGTTTCAGCAGTGCGCCCTGGGTGGCGGTTGCGAGTTCCGGTGACTCCCACAGCTGGGTGGCCACCGCGACCGCGGCCGCCTCGTCGGCGGTCAGCTCGATATCGGGCAGCGCGTAGGCATCCCGGTTGATCCGGTACCCCTCGGTGGGGTCGAACGATGACACCCGACCGGTCTCCAGTGGGATGCCCAGGTCGCGCAGTTCGTTCTTGTCGCGTTCGAACATCCTCGAGAACGCCTCGTCACTGGGGCTGTCGCTGTACCCGGCGACGCTGCGGCGGATCCGCTCCGCGGTGATGTAACCGTTAGTCGACAGCAGCGCGATGACGAGGTTCATCAGGCGTTCGACTTTGGAGATCCCCACGGATGAGACCTTAGAGGTCTGCCGCGCGCCAGGCTTACATCGACGCGATCAGCCGTTTGACCCGTTCGTCGACGGCCCGGAACGGGTCCTTGCACAGCACCGTGCGCTGCGCCTGGTCGTTGAGCTTGAGGTGCACCCAGTCGACGGTGAAATCGCGACCGGCCTCCTGCGCGGCGCTGATGAACTCACCGCGCAGCTTGGCGCGCGTGGTCTGCGGCGGCGTCTCGACGGCTTCTTCGATCTCCTCGTCGGTGGTGATCCGGGCCGCCAGACCCTTGCGCTGCAGCAGGTCGAACACCCCACGACCACGCTTGATGTCGTGGTAGGCCAGGTCGAGCTGGCTGATCTTCGGGTCGGACAGGTCCATGTTGTAGCGGTCCTGGTAGCGCTGGAACAGCTTGCGCTTGATCACCCAGTCGATCTCGGTGTCGACCTTGGCGAAATCCTGGCTCTCCACCGCGTCGAGTTGACGGCCCCACAGGTCGACCACCTGCTCGATCTGCGGGTTGGGTTCGCGGGTCTGCAGGTGCTCGACGGCGCGGGCGTAGTACTCGCGCTGGATGTCCAGGGCACTGGCCTGCCGACCACCGGCCAGCCGCACCGGGCGCCGGCCGGTGAGGTCGTGGCTGACCTCGCGGATGGCGCGGATGGGATTGTCCAGGGAGAAGTCGCGGAACGGCACCCCGGCCTCGATCATCTCGAGCACCAGCGCGGCGGTGCCCACCTTGAGCATGGTGGTGGACTCGCTCATGTTGGAGTCACCGACGATGACGTGCAGCCGGCGGTACTTCTCGGCGTCGGCGTGCGGCTCGTCGCGGGTGTTGATGATGGGCCTGCTGCGGGTGGTGGCGCTGGAGACACCCTCCCAGATGTGCTCGGCGCGCTGACTCAGGCAGAACGTGGCGGCCTTCGGCGTCTGCAGCACCTTGCCGGCACCGCAGATCAGCTGGCGGGTGACCAGGAACGGCAGCAGCACATCGGAGATGCGGGAGAATTCGCCGGCGCGCACGATCAGGTAGTTCTCGTGGCAGCCGTAGGAGTTGCCCGCCGAGTCGGTGTTGTTCTTGAACAGGTAGATGTCGCCGCCGATGCCTTCGTCGGCCAGGCGCTGTTCGGCGTCGATCAGCAGGTCCTCGAGCACCCGTTCACCTGCACGGTCATGGGTGACGAGCTGGATCAGGCTGTCACATTCGGCGGTGGCGTACTCCGGGTGGCTGCCCACGTCCAGGTAGAGGCGCGCGCCATTGCGGAGGAAGACGTTGGAACTGCGGCCCCACGACACCACCCGGCGGAACAGGTAGCGGGCCACCTCGTCCGGCGAGAGCCGCCGGTGGCCGTGAAAGGTGCAGGTAACACCGAATTCGGTCTCGATACCCATGATTCGTCGCTGCACGTCTTCGAGCGTACAAGCTGGTCGGTCACGGTGGTGGGCAAGCACGCCGTAACGGTTCGGTCGACGCGTCCTGTGGATGAGTGTCGACCTGCCCTCCGGTCGCGGTGCCACCATGCGCCATGCCGGAAAGACCGTCGGTTTCGCAGGCCCGCGCATGGCAGCCTGAGACGCTCGCCGACCTTGCCGATGCGTGGGATCACGCCGCAGGCGGGGTGCAGATCCACCTGGATCAGGTGGCCCGCACAGCGCTCGGCACGACGGAGTTCTGGTCGGGGTCGGCGGCCGAGGAAGCCCGTGCCCGCGTCGAGGAAATCACAGCGCCGGGCCGCCGGGCCGCGCGCGCCTTGATCGCCGCGGCCGCGGCCGCCCGCGACGGTGCGCGGCAGATCGGGCAGGCCCGCCGCGATGCGCTGCACATCGCCGACAGCGCCGCCGCCGAAGGTTACGGCGTGGCCGAGGACGGGGTGGTGACGGCTCCGGCGGCTGCGCCGGAGCTACTGCGGCTGCTGTGCGGCGGGGCGGAGACGGTGGCGGCAGAGATGATGGCCACGCGCGCAACCGAACTCACCCGGGAACTGGTGACAGCGCTGCATCGCCTCGGCGCTGCCGACCGCGAGACCGCACGCGAGATCGACGTGGCGTTCACCCACGGTCCCCCGCCGGCGGCCACGGTGCCGGCCGGCGCCTGGACCATGACACCGCGCGAGATCGTAGGAGCGTGGTCCGGGATGAGCCAGGACCGGATCGCCGAACAGTTGGCGTCCATGCCCGCAGCGCAGCGCGAGCAGCTGGTCATCGATGCGCCACGAGAAGTGGGCAACACCGACGGTGTGCCGTGGCCGATGCGGATGGCGGCCAACCGGATCAACGTCGCGGACGCCATCCTCGAGCAACGCCGGATCGTGGACATACCCGCCGAAGACAAGGTACGCCGGATGTTCGCCGCCGGACTGGGACTCGACGACGGCAGTGCCGAACGGCTGTGGCTGGCCGCCCATGCCGACCCCGCCGTGCGGGCGGCGATCGTGGCCACCCACGACCGGGAAGCGGCGGCCCGCATCGACTTCTACGAGGGGCTGCTGGCCGATGTGCCCGATCCCACGAACCGCGACGGCGCCGAGGTACCCCGTCAGCTCATCGCCTTCGACCCCGACCGCGCGTCCTTCGTGGAACTCACCGGCGATCTGAGCACGGCCACCAGTGTGGGCGTGGTGGTTCCGGGTCTGAACACCACCATCGCGGGATCGGCAGCCGATACCGAGACCTCACGGCGGTTCGTCGCGGCCGGCGGCGGTGACGTCGCGATGCTCACCTATTTGGGTGGACCGTTCCCCACGGGCGCCTGGGCCGCCGGGGTGATCGACGCCGGAAAGCCCACATATGCCCTGGACATGGCCCCACGACTGGTGGCGTTCAGTGAGGATGTCCACCGGGCGGTGGCGGCCGCCGGCCGAGACATCCCGGTGACCTATATCGGGCATTCTTACGGCGGGTCGATCCTGGGTACGGCTGAGCAGTTGGGCCTGACCGCCGATCGCACCGTCTACGTCGCTGCCGCCGGCGCGGGTATCGGTGTCGACGGCCCCGACGACTGGCACAACCGCAACCCCGAGGTGCAACGGTTCTCGATGACCGCACCCGGGGATTGGATCGAGGCGGTACAAGGACTTCCGCTGAGCCCACACGGCGCCGATCCCGACACCATGCCTGGTGTGGTGCGCCTCGACACCGGCTATCGCCTCGACGGCAGCCCGATGGCCGGGCCCGCCGCGCACAGCGCCGTGATCAACGAACCGTCGGATGCGTGGCACAACATCCTGGCGGTGATCACCGGCGACTGGAAAGCACTGGATGTCAAAGGGGTCAATCTGCCGCGCTGACCGGCGCCGTTGCCGGGTGATAACTTCACGACCGTGGGGGGCCGCACCGTCGCTATCCAGTTCGTGCGCGCCGCGCTGGACCTGGCCCGCGCGGGTGGGTACGACGCGCGAGAGGCGCTGGAGATCGCCGCCATCCCGGCGGAACTGGTGAGCGCCGACGCGGCCCGGGTGACCGAAGCGCAGGCGGCGCGCCTTGTCCAGGCGCTGTGGGACATTTCGGATGACGAGTTGGTGGGCGCCGGCCCGAAACCCGTTCCGCGCGGCACCTTTCGCATGATGACCCTGGGTCTGATCCATTCCCCGACACTGGGCGACGCGCTCCGGCGCCTGGCCGAATTCGTGGGTATCGGAATGGGTTTCGAGGTCGGGCTCGTCGAGATCGAGGGTGGTGCCCGGCTGGTGCTCGGGGGGCGGGCCCACCCCCACCTCAGCCAACCCGTCGCGGCTATATTCCTGGCGGTGGTGCACCGCTTCGCCGGCTGGCTGATCGGCGAGCACATCGAACTGAGCAGTATCCGACTGCCCGGACCCGGTCCAGCCGAATCAGCGGAGTACCAATCGGTTTACGGCGTGGCGCCGGAGTTCGGCGCCGAGACGGCGGCACTCACCTTCGATGAGCGGTACCTGTGTTCGGCGGTGGTCCAGAGCGAAGACACCCTGCGCGAGTTGATCCGAGAATCGCCCAGTGCTCTGCTGTTTCGTCAGCACTACCGTTCGAGCGCCGCCAGCCGGGTCCGCAGGATCCTGGAGCACAGCAGCACACCGGGAGCCGTCTCCCTGCAGACCGCCGCCAAACTGCTGACCGTCAGCACCCCGCACCTGCGGCGGCTGCTGCACGACGAGGGCACCTCGTTCCGCCGGCTCAAAGAGGACGTGCTGCGGGACGAGGCGGTGGCCAGCCTGGTGGGTGGGCGCGAGACCGTCGACGCCCTGTCCGAACGCCTCGGGTTCTCCGAGCCCAGCGCGTTCCGTCGGGCGTTTCGCCGGTGGACCGGCAGCCCGCCCAGCTCGTACCGCGGCGGCCAATGAGCGGTTGGGTCACAAAACCTGAGCGCTAACGTCCTCTTCTTGCGCTGCACCCGACCTTAGAGTCGGCGTGAAAGGTCGCGGCGGTCCGCCAACCAGGCTGCCGCACAACACATTCAGGAGATGCCGATGTCCGCTGCCGCAACCGTCCTGGCCACCGCGTTGGTTTTCAGCCCGGTCAGCGCTCCCCCGACACCCACCTACTTCTTGGGCGGCACGGATTTCTCCGGCACCGGGACCGTCACCGACGGTGACATCAACTGGCTGCTGGACGGCTACCTCACCGGCGCCCAGAACGTCACCTATCCCCGCGCCTACACCCACATGGACGCCTCCATCGACGTCGGCGCCGACGCGATCGTCGACATCCTCGGCAATGCTGACGGCCCGGTGCGCATTGCCGGTGTATCGCAGGGCGCGCTCGCGATCGCCGACGCCAAACGCGCGCTCATGGCGCTCGACGAGCAGGACCGACCAGCAGCCGACGACGTGGTGTTCGTGGCCGTCGGCGACCCCAGCTCGGCCACCGGCATCGGCGGCAGGCTGCCGGGACTGCACGTCCCGTTCATCGGCGTGACGTTCCTGCCCGCACCGGACACACCGTACGACACCATCATCGTCACTCGTGAGTACGACGGCCTGGCCGATTTCCCGGACCGTCCGCTGAATCTCATCGCCACGCTCAACGCGCTGGCCGGGATCGTCTACGTGCACCCCATCTCCTACGGACCCGACGCCGATCTCTCGGCGATACCGGACCGGGACGTCACCGAGACGGTCAACAGCCTAGGCGGGACCACCACGTCGTACTTCATTCAGAACGACCGCCTTCCGCTGCTGCAACCGTTGCGAGACCTCAACGTCGACGAGCGGATCGTGTCGGCCATCGAGCAGCCGCTCAAACAGATCGTGGACGCGGGTTATTCGCGTAACGACGCTCCGGCGGCCGAGGCGAACTCCGACGAGGACGACGTTGAGCGGACAGTGAAGAAGCGCGCCGGGGAACGCAAGGCCGAGCGCAATTCCACCTCGGATGCCACCCAGAAGCGATCGCGCTCCGACGAGCACAACGACCGGCCCTCGAAGCGGGCGCGCGCCGACAAGTCAGCCGACAAGCCCGACCACAAGGCCGAAGCGGCCTGACCGACTACTCGGCGGATTCCGCCTGCGGCAGAAGCGCATCGAGCGCGGCCCCGGTGATGCGGCGGAACGCACGCCGGGGTCGGTTCACGTCCAGGATCGCCACCTCGAGGGTGGACGGACCGAGGGTGCGCTGCTCACCGTTGGCGCCGCTGGCCTGCAGCGCGTTGACGGCGATGTTCACCGCGTCGCCCAGGCTGGCGTTCTCGGCGTAGGAGTCCTTGAGCGCGGTGGCGATGGGTTCGGTGGTACCGCCCATCACGACGAAATGCGGTTCGTCGGCGATGGATCCGTCATACGTGATGCGGTACAGCTCGGGCGCCTTGGTCTCACCGTAGTGCGCCACCTCGGCGACACACAGTTCCACCTCATAGGGCTTGGCCTGCTCGGTGAAGATGGTGCCCAGCGTCTGGGCGTACACGTTCGCCAGCTGGCGGCCGGTGACATCGCGGCGGTCGTAGGCGTAGCCGCGGGTGTCGGCGAACTGGATGCCACCGCGACGCAGATTGTCGAACTCGTTGAACCGGCCCACGGCGGCGAAGCCCACCCGGTCGTAGAGCTCGCTGACCTTCTGCAGCGAGCGCGACGGGTTCTCGGCGACGAACAGCACACCGTCGGCGTAGGCCAGCACCACAACACTGCGACCGCGAGAGATGCCTTTACGGGCGAGCTCACTGCGCTCACGCATCGCCTGTTCGGGCGAGATGAAATACGGGAAACTCATGAAACTGGGGCCTCACCGGCGTCGGGTCCGAAAGTGTCTGTGCGGGAACGGCTTGCGATCACTTCGCGAGCCAGTTCGGCTATCCGCGCCTCGGTGATCTCCTCGGCCCCTTCGGCACCGATGGTCACCGCGGTGGGATAGATGCCCCGCACCAGATCCGGTCCGCCGGTGGCGGAGTCGTCGTCGGCGGCGTCGTAGAGCGCTTCGACCGCCACCCGCAAAGCCGATTCGGCGTCGGTGACACGCGAGTACAGCTTCTTGATGGACGACTTGGCGAAGATCGAGCCCGAGCCCACCGACTGGTAGCCCTCTTCCTCGAAATTCCAGCCACCCGCGGCGTCGAACGACACGATGCGCCCGGCGCCCGCCGGGTCCGGGTCGTCGACGTCGAAGCCCACCAGCAGCGGTAGCGCCACGAAGCCCTGCAGAGCGGCCCCGAGGTTGCCGCGGACCATGATGGCCAGGCGGTTCACCTTGCCGGCAAACGTCAGCGGCACACCTTCGAGCTTTTCGTAGTGCTCCAGCTCCACCGCGTACAGCCGGGCGAACTCCACGGCAATGGCCGCTGTGCCCGCGATGCCGGTGGCCGTGTAGTCGTCGGTGACATACACCTTCTGCACATCGCGGCTGGCGATCATGTGGCCCTGGGTGGCGCGCCGATCACCGGCGATCAGCACCCCACCGGGGTACTTCAGGGCGACGATCGTGGTCCCGTGCGGCAGATCAGCACCGCTGCCAACCGGTTGGACACCGCCCGTCGGCAACAACTGCGGCGCTTCGCGGCGCAGATGGTCAGAAAAGGACGAGAGATCGGAGATGGGGGAACTGGTATTCAAGCGGTTGTTGAACTGCCAGGTCACTGGCCGCCCTTTTGGACGTATGCGCGGACGAAGTCCTCGGCGTTCTCCTCCAGGACGTCGTCTATCTCGTCCAGCAGGTCGTCGGTTTCCTCGGCCAGCTTCTCGCGACGCTCCTGGCCCGCGGCCGTGCTGCCGGTGGAATCGTCGTCATCGCCGCCGCCACCGCCACGCTTGGTCTGCTCCTGAGCCATCGCTGCCTCCTCTAACTAGGTTCCTCCACAGTACCGGTCAGCGCCCGGATTGCCGGGCATCCCGGATCACCGTGAAATCAATTTGTCAGCTGCTCCACCAGCTCCACGGCTGAGTTCACCGAGTCCAGCAGCGCACCGACGTGGGCCTTGCTACCGCGCAGCGGCTCCAGCGTGGGGATCCGGACCAGCGAATCGCCGCCCAGATCGAAGATCACCGAATCCCAGCTGGCCGCCGCGATGTCGGCGCCGAAGCGGCGCAGGCACTCGCCGCGGAAATACGCGCGGGTGTCCGTCGGCGGGTTGTCCACGGCGTCGAGGACCTGCTGCTCGGTGACCAGCCGCTGCATCGACCCGCGGGCGACGAGGCGGTTGTAGAGCCCCTTGTCCAGGCGCACATCGGAGTACTGCAGGTCCACCAGGTGCAGCCGCGGCGCCGACCAGGCCAGGTTCTCGCGGTTGCGGAACCCCTCCAGCAGCCTCAGCTTGGCCGGCCAGTCGAGCAGGTCCGCACACTCCATCGGGTCACGTTCCAGCAGATCGAGCACATTGGCCCACGTCTCCACCACGTGCGAGGCACGCGGGTCAGGGTCGCGGCTGTCCACCAGCTTGGCCACCCGATCCAGGTAGATGCGTTGCAGCGCAAGCGCTGTCAGCTCCCGGCCGTCGGCCAGGGCGACGGTGGCCCGCAGACTGGGATCGCGGCTGATGACGTGCACCGCGTGCACGGGGCGGGCCAGCGCCAGATCAGAGAGGTCGATCCCCTCTTCGATCAGGTCGAGCACCAGGCTCGAGGTACCGACCTTGAGGTAGGTGGACGTCTCGGCCAGGTTCGCATCGCCGATGATCACGTGCAGACGGCGGTACTTGTCGGCGTCGGCATGCGGCTCGTCGCGGGTGTTGATGATGCCGCGCTTGAGGGTGGTCTCCAGGCCGACTTCGACCTCGATGTAGTCGGCGCGCTGAGACAGCTGGAAACCGGGCTCGTCGCCCGACGGGCCGATACCCACCCGGCCCGAGCCGGTGACAACCTGGCGCGACACCAGGAACGGGGTGAAACCGGCGATCACCGCCGAGAAGGGGGTCTGGCGGCTCATCAGGTAGTTCTCGTGGGTGCCGTAGGAAGCACCCTTGCCGTCCACGTTGTTCTTGTAGAGCTGCAGTTTGGCGGCCCCCGGCACGCTCGCGACGTGGCGGGCGGCGGCTTCCATCACCCGCTCGCCGGCCTTGTCCCAGATGACGGCGTCCATCGGGTCGGTGACCTCGGGTGCGGAGTACTCCGGGTGCGCGTGGTCGACGTACAGGCGGGCGCCGTTGGTGAGGATCATGTTGGCCGCGCCCACCTCGTCGGCGTCGACCACCGGCGGCGGGCCGGAGGCCCGGCTCAGGTCGAATCCGCGGGCGTCACGCAGCGGCGACTCCACCTCATAGTCCCAGCGGGTGCGCTTGGCGCGCTGGATTCCGGCGGCGGCCGCATACGCCAGCACCGCCTGCGTCGACGTGAGGATCGGATTGGCCGTTGGGTCGGACGGCGACGAGATGCCGTACTCGACCTCGGTTCCGATGATCCTTTGCATGGGACCAGCCTAGGGCCGGTCGACGAGCCCGAGGTACGAGGGGGAGGAAGGGCCGGCCCCAAAGCACCCGAGGGGCCTACTCGTGCGGCGATTGTGTGGTGCAGTTACGGACGTTATGACCACGTACCTGTTGCACAACATGACACTCATCGACGGCTCCGGCGCCGACCCGGTGCCGCAGGCCGCGGTGCTCGTGAAGGACGGTCGGATCGGCTGGGCCGGGGCCGAGTCCACCTACACCTCGGCGGAGCCCGTCACCCGGGTTGATCTCGGCGGCCACACCGTGTGCCCCGGGTTCTTCGATTGCCACGTGCACTTCGCACTGCCCGGTGCCGGCGGCTCACCACTGGAGCATGCCCTCAAGCCGCCCTCGTACGAGCTGTTCCGTCTGCTCGAGCGACTGCGGGTGACGCTGCACAACGGGGTGACCACCGCCCGTGACCTGATGGGCATCGACCCCGGCGTGCGGGAGGCGGTGGCCGACGGGCTCATCGAAGGACCGCGGCTGCTGGTGGCGATCAACATGCTGTCGCAGACGGCCGGGCACGCGGACCTCCATCTGCCGTCAGGTCTCGATCTGGGCCCGCTGATCGGCGCCCGCCTCGTGGATTCGGTGGATGCGGCCCGGCTTCGTGCCCGCGAACTCATCCGGGCCGGCGCCGACGTGATCAAGGTGGCTTCCAGCGGCGGTGTCTCCTCCCCCAACGACGATCCGTCCTGGCTGGGTATGCGCCGCGAGGTGATCGCCGCGATCGTCGAAGAGGGGCAGAACCTCGGCGGCCGGCCGGTGGCCGCCCACGCCATCGGCTACGCCGGCATCCGCGCGGCGGTGGAAGCCGGGGTGCACAGCATCGAGCACGGTTACGAAATCGATGACGAACTGCGCGCCCAGATGGTGGCGCAGGGCACCTTCCTGGTGCCGACCCTGCTGGAGACCATGACGCCGGTGACGGCGTCCCCTCAGGGTGCCGCCAAGAGCGCCAAATGGCACGCTCTGGCCCATGATTCGTTGGCTGCGTCGGTGGCGGCCGGCGTTCGCGTGGCGGTGGGCACCGATGCCGGACTCTCACCTGCCCACGGCACCAACCTCGCCGAGCTGGGACTGTTGGTGCGGTTCGGCGGGCTCACCCCGATGCAGGCGATCGTGGCGGGCACCAGCGCCTCCGCCGAACTATGCGGTGTCGCCGACCGGTTGGGCACGGTTGCCGCGGGCAAGCTCGCCGATCTGGTTGTGACGCGCGGTGATCCACTCCAGGACATCGACTCCCTCGGCACGCCGGAGAACATCCTGTTGGTGATCAAAGACGGCCGGCCGGCCAGCAACCGCGGCGGATTCACGGTGCCCTGATGACAGACAACCCTGAGCGGGTGGCCGCCGAGAGTTGGTTTCTGCGGCATGGCCTGCCGGCGGTGCTTCGCCCGGGCTCGCTGGTACGCCGGGTGTGGCCGCGTTCGGCGCCGGCGCTGAGCGGCTTCGCGGTGCTCATGGCCAATTCGGTACTGGTGGTCGCGGTCACGGGGCAACACACCATCGACATCGATGGCGCGCCCACCCGCACCGAATGGTTTGTCCTGGGACTGCTGCTGATCGTGGTGCCGGTGGCCGCCCTGGTGGGATGGCTGGTCTCGCGGCTGGACTTTCGCTGGCGCACCGTCGCGTCGGGCCTGTCGATCCTGGTGATCTATGCCGGCGCGTTCTTCGGTGGAGTGAGCGCACACGAACCGGTCAACATCATCGGTGACACCATCGTCGTCGCCCTGATATTGGTCTGTACCGCAACAGGAGTCGGTGCCATCCTGGCGTGGTCGGCCCGGGTGACGATGGAGAACCTGGCGTCGGTGGGCAGCCTGTTCGTCCGGGCTCTACCGGTGGTGCTGCTGACCGTCCTGGTGTTCTTCAACTCCTATGTGTGGGTGATGGCGTCGACGGTCAGTCGGCCACGCCTGTGGTTGGCGCTGCTGTTCCTGTTCGCCGTCGCGGCGGTGTTCCTGGTGTCCAGCACGATGGAGCGGGTGCGGCCCATCCTCGACCCGAACGCCAAGAAAGCCGAGGACGCCGCCAGCCTGGTCGGCACCCCGTTCGAGGACATGCCGGACCGGCCGCGGCGGGTGCCGCTGTCGCGTGCCGAACGGTTGAATGTCGGCTTCGTCCTGGCCCTGAGCCAGATCGTGCAGGTGCTGACGGTGTCGATCGTGACGGCGCTGATCTTCTTCACCCTCGGGTTGATCCTGTTGAGCCCGGAACTGCTGGCCGCGTGGACACGCAACGGGACCTCGGACGGGCAGTTCCTGGGCATGACGATCCCGGCACCGGATGCGCTGATCCAGACCGCGATGTTCCTGGGCGCCTTGACGTTCATGTACATCAGCGCCCGTGCAGTGGCCGATGCCGATCAGCGCAGCCGCTTTCTGGACCCGCTGGTCGAAGACCTGCGGCTGACGATGGTGGCTCGCGACCGCTACCGGACGTTCACCGCGGAGCGCTGACACAATATGGCCGTGGCCGACATGCAGCGCGTGCACGACTGGTTCCTGCACCGGGGGCTGCCGTTGGTGCTGACCCGGCGGGTGCGCTCGCACGCGCTGATCGAGCGGTCGGCCCCCGCCGTGGCCGGGGTGGGCGCCCTGACCGCGGCCGCGATGGCGCTGGCGCGCTGGACGGGCGACGACCCGGACTACGGGTACATCGTGCGGCTGGGCATCATCGCGGTGCTGCTGATCGCGGCGCCGTTCGTGTTGAATGTGCTGCACCAGCGCGACACTGCCGCCTCTGAGCGGGGCAGGCGCACAGCCGCGCTGCTCGTCATGGCCATGTTCGTGGTGGTGATGCCGGTGACCGTCGACGGCTGGTCGGCCGCGGCGGTGGCTGAAGCGCCGGTGTTCCTGCTGGTGACACTGCTGACGATCTGGCTGACCTACCTGGGATTCGGGTCGATTGCGTTGTGGGCCTTCCGGTTCGCCTCCGTTCAGCTGGGTGCCCTGGGGAACCTGATGAGCCGCGCGCTGCCGGTGCTGATGCTGACCGTGGTGGTGTACTTCACCGGCGAACTGTGGCAGCTCGCGGCCCGCATGAGCCGCGAGAGACTTTGGCAGACAGTCGGATTCCTGGCGATCATCGCACTTCTGTTCATGGTCACCACGATTCGTGACGAGGTGCGCGCCTTGCGCGAGGACCGCTCCGAGCAGTCCGACCCGGCCGCGCTGTTGGTGGATACGCCGTTGGCGGACCTGTCCGGCCGTTCCGAGCGCACCCCACTGTCGGTGGCCGAGCAGATCAACGTCGTCGCCGTCATGGTGGTGTCCCAGGCGATCCAGGTGGTGTTCTTCACCGCCGGGATCTTCGCGTTCTTCCTGGCGCTGGGCATCATCGCCGTCCCCGATGACGTGACGGTGCTGTGGTCGTCGCAGGAGAGCTGCCCGGTAGGCGAGCCACCCTGTGCGGGAACGTGGTTCGGCGTCCACGTGCCGGTTCCCCAGACCGTGGTGCACACGTCGCTGTTCGTGTCCGTGTTGTCCGGGCTGTACTTCACCGTGAGCACCTCGGTGGATCCCCTGTATCGGCAACGGTTCTTCGATCCGCTGATCGCCGACGTGGCGGTCAGCCTGGCCGGCCGCGACGCGTATCTGACCTTGGAGCGCTAGGTTTTTTGTCGTACCCTTCTGCTTTGATGGTGGCATGTCCTCGACCGCAACATCTTTCGCCGCTCCGGAGGTGTCACCCAAGGAGCGGCTCGATGTGTTGTTCGAGGAGTTTGCAGAGTTGGCCGGACAGCGCAATGCGATCGACAGCCGCATCGTGGAGATCATCGCCGAGATCGACCGTGACGGACTGGCCGGTATGACCGGCGCCAAATCCATACCAGCACTGGTGGCCTGGAAACTCGGGGTCTCACCGCGCAACGCCGACATCTTCACCACCATCGCGCAACGTCTCGCCGAATTCCCCCGCTGCACGGCCATGCTGCGGCAAGGCCGGGTGTCACTGGATCAAATGGGGGTCATCGCCGAGCGCGCCGCCAACGGCTCCGATGAGCACTACGCCCAACTGATCCCCTACGCCACCGTCGAACAACTCCGCCATGCGGTGAACCTGGAATCCAAACCCACACCCACCCTCGAACCGCAACCCGAGCCAGAACCGGAGTACCAACCCGAGCCCTGGGAATCACAGCCCGCGCCCTGGGAATTGACAGCGGGATCGACGTCCGAGCCCCCGCCCGAACCGCCGCCCGAACCGGGACCCGGGCCTGAGTCGCGACCGGAACCGCCACGCCGGCAACCCAAGCGGTCCATCACCCACACCAGCGACGACCAGTCGGTCACCTGGCACATCACCTTGCCCCACCATGAAGCCGCAGAATTCCAGGCCGCCCTGGACTCCCACCGCGACGCCCTGGTCGCCGACTGGAAACGCGACCACGCCACCGGCACCTCCAACACCACCCCACCGTTCCCCACCCCGGTCGACGGATTCATGAGCCTGGTGCACGCCGGGTGGGACGCCGACGTCGCCGCCCGCCCACACGGACACCGCACCACCGTCGTCGTGCACCTCGACGTCAAAACCCGCGCCGCCGCCCTGCATCTGGGGCCGCTGCTGTCCGACGATGACCGCCGCTACCTGCTCTGCGACGCCACCTGCGAAGTCTGGTTCGAACGCGACGGCCACCCCCTCGGCGCCGGGCGGGAAACCCGCACCATCAGCCGCCGGCTACGCCGGGCTCTGGAACACCGCGACCGCGGCACCTGCGTGGTCCCCGGCTGCGGAGCCACCCGCGGATTGCACGCTCATCACCTCATCCATTGGGAGGACGGCGGCCCCACCGAACCATCGAATCTGGTGTTGGTCTGCCCTTTCCACCACCGCGCCCACCACCGCGGCCGCATCACGCTCACCGGCCCCGCCCACCAGCTCGTCGTCACCGACGCCGCCGGCCGACAACTCACCAACGCATCCCTGGCCCGACCACCCACCACACAGCCACCCAATGTTCCACCGTGCCCCGGCCCCACCGGGGAACGCGCCCAATGGTGGTGGTACACCCCATTCCAACCACCAGCAGCCAGCTGATTGCTGCACGCTAGTCGTAGATGACGGCGAGCCCCCGGCGCTCGAGGTCGGCCAATCCGTCACGCATGGCTGCGAGTTGTTCCGGGGTGTGCCCCACCCAGTCGGTGATTTCGCCGACGATGCGCACCGGTTCGCGCGTGCGGTAAGAGCGCGTCGGATTGCCCGGGAGTTTCTTGTCCGTCACGTTGGGGTCGTCCTCCACGGCGCCTTCCGGCTCGACGATGTAGATCCGTCCGCGTCCCTCACCGACAGCCAACTCGGCGCCCCATACCGCGGCATCGAGGGTCTGTGTGATGTAGACGTGGTTCATGATGCGTTCCGGGTCGTAGTTGGATCGCCGGCCGGGTATCAGAAAATCGCCCACCGCGAGATCCGCTTTGGTGCCGTGCAGATACGCGCCCGACTCGTGCACCTCAAAAGGTCTGGTCATGCCGGCGATTGTGCAACCTGAACGCGGTCTTGCCGCAAGCCCCCGGGTCTGGCTTACAGTGAGAATGGGTCACACAGCGGTGGCGGCCCCACAGATGCCGCACACTTCGAATTCCTGGCGCTTCCACCGCGCGACCGGCACGAAGAACACGCTGAACTGTTTGAACTCCCTGACCCGTTGCCACTGGGTGGTGTTGTGGCACCGCGGGCAGGTACGCACCTCCCCCGCGCCCAGGAGCTTCTGTTTGGTGCCGTAGCCGAAGAGGAAGAAGAACACCACTCCAGAGTAGGGACCGCCGCGTCGACGAAGTCAGGTGCGCTCCGGCGACAACACAGGTGATCACTGTCGGCCACGGAAAGTTTCTGTGCCACAACACAATCAGGCCAACAGCTGTCGCTGTTGGCCTGATCGGTTGTCGGTGCCTACAGGTACTGGCCCAGGTTGCTCTCGGTGTCGATCGCCCGCGACGCACTCGAGCTCTTGCCGGTGACCAGGGTGCGGATGTAGACGATCCGCTCACCCTTCTTGCCCGAGATCCGCGCCCAGTCATCGGGGTTGGTGGTGTTGGGCAGGTCCTCGTTCTCGGCGAACTCGTCGACGATCGAGTCGAGCAGGTGCTGGATCCGCAGACCAGGCTGACCGGTCTCCAGCACCGACTTGATCGCGTTCTTCTTGGCGCGGTCGACGACGTTCTGGATCATGGCGCCGGAGTTGAAGTCCTTGAAGTACATGACTTCCTTGTCACCGTTGGCGTAGGTGACCTCCAGGAACCGGTTGTCGTCGATCTCGGCGTACATCCGGTCGACGACCTTCTCGATCATCGCTTTGATGGTCAGCGAGCGGTCGCCGCTGAACTCGGCGAGATCGTCGTCGTTGATCGGCAACTCGTCGGTCAGGTACTTGCTGAAGATGTCCTGCGCCGACTCGGCGTCGGGCCGTTCGATCTTGATCTTGACGTCCAGGCGGCCGGGCCGCAGGATCGCCGGGTCGATCATGTCCTCGCGGTTGGACGCGCCGATCACGATGACGTTCTCCAGGCCTTCCACACCGTCGATCTCACTCAGCAGCTGCGGGACCACGGTGGTCTCGACATCGGAGCTGACGCCAGTGCCGCGGGTGCGGAAAATCGAGTCCATCTCGTCGAAGAAGACGATCACCGGGGTGCCCTCGGACGCCTTCTCACGAGCCCGCTGGAAGATCAGCCGGATGTGCCGCTCGGTTTCGCCGACGAACTTGTTCAGCAGCTCCGGGCCCTTGATGTTGAGGAAGTAGGACTTCGCCTCACGGGCGTCATCCCCGCGCACCTCGGCCATCTTCTTGGCCAGCGAGTTGGCCACCGCCTTGGCGATGAGCGTCTTACCGCACCCGGGCGGGCCGTACAGCAGCACACCCTTGGGCGGCCGCAGCGCGTACTCGCGGTACAGGTCCTTGTGCAGGAACGGCAGCTCCACGGCGTCGCGGATCTGCTCGATCTGCCGGGTCAGGCCACCGATGTCGTGGTAGCTGACGTCGGGCACCTCTTCGAGCACCAGGTCCTCGACCTCGGCCTTGGGGATGCGCTCGAACGCATAACCGGCTTTGGTGTCGACCAGCAGCGAGTCACCGGGGCGCAGCTTGCGGGGACGCAGATCCAGCTCAGCCTCCGACAGGGTGGCCGCGATCTCTTCCGGCAGATCGTCGGGCGCGATCAACGGCTCGGCGAGCCACACGATGCGTTCCTCGTCGGCGTGACCGACCACCAGGGCACGGGTACCGTCGGCCAGGATCTCGCGCAGAGTGCTGATCTCACCGACGGCCTCGAACGTGCCGGCCTCCACGACGGTGAGCGCCTCGTTGAGCCGGACCGTCTGGCCCTGCTTGAGCGACGCCACCTCGATATTGGGCGAACACGTCAGGCGCATCTTGCGGCCGGAGGTGAAGACATCCACGGTGTCGTCCTCGTGGGTGTTCAACAGCACGCCGTAACCGCTCGGCGGCTGCCCGAGCCGGTCCACCTCCTCGCGCAGCGCGAGAAGCTGTTGGCGAGCCTCCTTGAGTGTTTCCATCAGCTTGGCGTTCCGTGCCGCCAGCGAGTCGATACGGGCCTCCAGCTGATGGACGTCGCGGGCGGTTCGCGCACCGCCCTGACCACCGGCCGTGTCGAGCTGCTCGCGCAAAATCGCCGCTTCGCGACGCAAGGCCTCCAGCTCGGCAGCATCCTCGCTGGAGAATCCCTGCGGGTTCTCCCCCGAACGCTCTGACTCACTCATGCTGCGCTCCATTCCCCGCACCGAAAGTTGGTGCGGTAACAACTTCAACGCTACCGGCGATTCAGACTTTGTGTGCGGTGTAGGAATTCGACACACCAGCAACACTGTTAGCCTCTGATCAAGAGGCGGGCCGACTGAAAGGACAGCCGTGAACCTGAAATCCCTCGCCACCGGTGTGGCAACCGCTGCCGGAGCGGTCGCCATCGTCGGCGCCGCGGCGGCAGGTGTGACTTCCCTTGCAACCGTGACGAACGCCACAGCTCCGCAGGCCAACCTGCTGTCGTGGGACGTCCCGATGCCGCAGGTGCCCGCACCTGAGCTGGCGGCTCCGCTGACCCAGACCCTCAACGCGCTCGCCACCGGCGGCTCGTTCAGTGGCAACAAGGCCGCATACATCGAGGGCGGCGTCGGCCGCATCGAGGGCATCACCGCCGATCGTGCGTTCACCAATGCGCAGGCCAAGGGCCTGTTCCCGTTGACCTTCAACGTGGTGGACATCGATCTCAACGGCCCGGTGGCCACCGCGAACGTCACCGCCACCGCCGCCAACGGCGTGAGCACCACCCGCCCGGTCACCTTCATCGCCGGCAAGAGCCCTACCGGCTGGCTGGTGCAGAAGGGTTCGGCACTGTCGCTGCTCGCCTCGGCGGGCTGACCCTGATCCGAAACGCAGTCCTGAGCGCCGCCACGATTCTCGTGGCGGCGTTCGGGCTGTTGGGGTGTAGTGACAACACCGCTGCGCCACCCTCATCGCCGCCGCCGCCCGTGACGTCCTCGGCCGTCGCACCGCAGGAGTCGCCTCAGCCCGCGGCGCTACTGGACGTTCTCACCCGGATCTCCGATCCCGCCGTACCGGGTCGCGACAAGCTGAACCTGGTCGAGGGCGCCACCGGCGCCGACGCGACCGCCCTGGACGCCTTCACCACCGCGCTGCGCGACAACCAACTCGCCCCGCTGACCTTTTCGGTGACCGGCATCGTGGCCTCCGACCGTGAGCCGGGCCTGGTGAACGCCGACGTCACGATCACCGCGGCCGACCCGGAGGCGGCACCGTTCTCGTTCCCGATGGAGTTCCGGGGGGTGGACAACACCTGGCAGCTGTCGCGCCGGACCGCAGACATGCTCCTGGCGTACGGACGGTAGGGCCTGGCATGTGGATCGGTTGGCTCGAGTTCGACATCCTGCTCGGCGATGTGCATTCGCTGAAGGAGAAACGCGCGCTGGTGCGCCCCATCGTCGCCGAACTCCGCCGCCGTTTCGCCGTCTCGGCCGCCGAGACGGGCTCCGTCGATCTCCATCGGCGCACGGTGATCGGAATCGCCGCCGTCGCCGGCGATCGTGCTCATGTGGTCGAGGTGCTGGACAACGCCGAACGTCTGGTGGCCGCCCGCCCGGAGATCGAGCTGCTGTCCGTCCGGCGCGGACTGTCGCGCAGCGAAGACCAGTTCTAGCCGCGCTCTACGACGGGCTGCCCCCGAGGCGGCGGCCGACGATCAGACCTGCTGCTTGCGGCGTTTGAGCGGTGTCGGGGTGATGGTGCCCGGAGCCAGCCGCCGTGCGGAGATCAGGAACGCGGTGTGCCCGCGCATGTTGTGCTGCGGTCGCACGGCCAGGCCCACGACGTTCCAGCCGCGTTGCATGGTCTCCCATGACC
Source organism: Mycobacterium sp. Soil_C_30 (assembly GCF_057656995.1). Taxonomy (NCBI): domain Bacteria; kingdom Bacillati; phylum Actinomycetota; class Actinomycetes; order Mycobacteriales; family Mycobacteriaceae; genus Mycobacterium; species Mycobacterium sp. Soil_C_30. The sequence continues at coordinate 115,615 of NZ_JBDGJH010000017.1, forward strand.
GCGGCTCGGTCCAGCACTGCTGCTCGCGCAGCGCCTCGACCGTCTTCGACAGCTGGGTGACGGTGGCGACGTAGACCATCAGCACACCGCCGGGTACCAGCGCCTCGGACACGGCGTGGAGCACCTCCCACGGCGACAGCATGTCGAGCACCGCGCGATCCACCTGCGGGCCGGTGTATTCGGCCAGGTCACCGATCACCAGATTCCAGTTGGGCGGACGCTCCCCGAAGAAGGTCTCGACATTACGGATGGCGTGCACGGCGTGGTCGTCGCGCACCTCGTAGGACGTCACCTGGCCGGTCGGGCCGACCGCACGCAACAGCGAGCAGGTCAGCGCGCCGGAGCCCGCGCCCGCCTCGAGCACGTGCGCGCCCGGGAAGATGTCCCCCTCGTGCACGATCTGCGCCGCGTCCTTGGGATAGATGACCTGCGCACCGCGCGGCATCGACAGCACATAGTCGATGAGCAGCGGGCGCAGCACCAGGAACTGATCACCGTTGGTGGACTTGACCACGCTGCCCTCGGGTACGCCGATCACCGAGTCGTGCGGGATCGCGCCGCGGTGGGTGTGGAACTCGGCGCCCGGCGCCAACACCATCGTGTAGTGCCTGCCCTTGGCGTCGGTGAGCTGCACGCGGTCACCTTCGGTGAACGGTCCCGTCAACGACACAGTGCGCCCTCTTCCACAACCACCGAACAACCCTGCCAAATATGTCTGAGCCCGTGCATAAGCTGCCAAGTATGGCCGAGACAGTCCCCGGGGTGCCCGAACGGGTGGCATCTCGACCTGCCCTGTCGCCGTCACGGGCCGCCGACTTCAAGCAGTGCCCCTTGCTGTACCGGTTCCGGGCCATCGACCGGCTGCCCGAGCCGTCGTCACCCGCGCAGTTACGCGGCTCGGTGGTGCACGCCGCCCTCGAACAGCTCTACAGCCTGCCCGCCGCCCAACGCGGTCAGGACACCGCCCTGGGGCTGCTGGCGCCGGCCTGGAACCGGATTGCCGCCGAGGAGCCGGGCCTTGCCGAACAGGTGGCTCCCGAACAGCGGGAGCAGTTGCTCGCCGAGGCGGCCAAGCTGCTGTCGGGCTACTACCGGCTCGAGGACCCCACCGGCTTCGACCCCCAGAGCTGCGAACAGCGCGTGGAAGTGGAGCTCGCCGACGGCACACTGCTGCGGGGTTTCGTCGACCGCATCGACGTCGCGGCCACCGGTGAGGTGCGGGTGGTGGACTACAAGACCGGCAAGGCACCGCCGGAGGCGCGGGCCCTGGCCGAATTCAAGGCGCTGTTCCAGATGAAGTTCTACGCGGTGGCCCTGCTGCGCTCACGGGGAATCCTGCCCACGCGGCTGCGGCTGATCTACCTCGCCGATGGTCAGCTGCTGGATTACGCACCAGACCTCGAGGAACTCGAGCGCTTCGAGAAGACGCTGGTGGCCATCTGGCGGGCCATCCAATCTGCGGGCGCCACAGGCGATTTCCGCACCAATCGAAGCCCCCTGTGCAACTGGTGCGCCCATCAGAGTCTGTGCCCGGAGTTCGGCGGTACCCCACCGCCGTATCCGGGTTGGCCGCAGCATCCGGCAGGCTCAGCAGCGTGACGGATTGTTATTACCGGCGGTTGCCCGGAGATGTGTACGACTCGACGGACCTGACCCGCAGCAACTGGACACCGGAAATCCAGCACGGTTCGCCACCGCTGGCGCTACTCACCAAGCTCATCGAAGAGCAGCTGGACCCGGCGGCGCTGCGTATCGGCCGGCTCAGCTTGGACATCCTCGGCGCCATTCCGGTGGCGCCGCTGCGGGTACGGACGTGGGTGGAGCGGCCGGGACGGCGGATCTCGCTGCTGGCCGCGGAGATGACACCGGTCGACGACACACGCCCGGTCGCCCGGGTCTCGGCGTGGGCCCTGGCGGTCAGCGACACCGCCGACGCGGTCACCGACAGGCATCCTCCGCTGGTCGAGGGTCCGCTGGTGCCGCTGCCCGACGGCTGGTGGAACGCCGCCGGTTATCTCGAGTCCGTCGATTTCCGCCGCCAGCAGGACGATTCGGGCTCGCGGGTGTTCTGGCTGACGCCGAAGGTTTCGTTGGTCGATGACGAGCCCACGACGGCACTGCAGCGGCTGACCATGGTGGTGGACTCCGCCAACGGGGTGGGCTCGGCGCTGGATCCGCGGCAGTACGTGTTTATGAACACCGACACAGTGGTGCACCTGCATCGACTGCCCACCGGGGACGACTTCGCCTTACGGGCTCGAGGATCCATCGGGCCCGACGGAGTCGGGGTCACCACCGCCGAGGTGTACGACCGCGGCGGCTTCCTCGGGACCTCCGCGCAGACCCTGCTGGTGCAGCGCCAGTGAGCGTTCTGCTCGAGCAGTTCGATCTCGTGTGGGCGCTGGCGCAGTTGCATCTCGACGCGCTCGTCGAGGACGACTTCCTGTGGGAGCCGGCTGGCGTGGTGTGGACGGTGCACCGCGGAGGCGACGGTTTGTGGCGCCCCGATTTCTCCGAGGCCGAGCTCGATCCCGTTCCGGTGCCCACCGTCGCCTGGCTCACCTGGCACATCGACTGGTGGTGGACAACGGCGTTGGCGCACGCTTCCGGTGAGGTGGTTCCCGGCCGCGCCGAGGTGTTCTGGGCGGGAACCGGAGTTGCTGCTGTGGCGCGGCTGCGTGAGCTGGCCGCCGCCTGGCGGTCGGTGCTGAGCGACGCCGATCTGAGCCGGTCGGTGCCTTACCCGTGGGATCCGCCGAAGACGCTGGCGCACACCGCGTCCTGGTTGAATGTCGAGCTGACGAAGAATGTCGCCGAACTGGGCCAGTTACGCCTGATCCGGGCCGCGGGCTGAGCTCACCGGGAAGTCGCTGCGCGCCACACCCATTCCGCGAGTTCGGTGCAGTACTGGTCGTCGATCGCTTCGCCGGTGAACAGCACGCGCATGTTGATGGGCGCGAAGAGCATTTCCAGGGCCATCCGCACTTCGATGTCGTCGGACACTTCACCGCGACGGCGAGCCCGCTCGAAGATCTCACTGAGAGCACGGGTCCCGAACGACCAGGCGTCCTGGCGGATCGATGTTCTCGGGTAGTCGAGGTTGGTGATGACATGGGCCCGCAGCAGTCGACGCCCGTGGTCGGTCGCCAGGTAAGCAGCCATCTCGGACGCCAGCTGAGCCAGATCGTCGCGCAGCGCACCGGTATCGGGTAACGAGATGGCCCTGGTGGGTGCGTGCAGGAGAGCTTCCAGAACGACGCTTTCTTCGTCATCCCAGTACCGCCACACCACTTCTCGGGCGATACCGTGCCGGTCCGCCATGGCGGCGAGGTTGAAACGATCGATCCCCCAGCGGCTCAACTCGTCATGTGCCGCAGCGAGTATGCGCTTTCGCTCGCCGTCAGTGTCGTCGTCAGTGTCGTCGTCGATGTCGTCGTCGATGTCGTCGTCATTGCCGTCTGCTGGCATCGGAACCCCCCAGTCCGTCCCCTTCGCCGTCATGGTAACGGCAGTTGGTTGCGACTGGAACCACTTTGCCAGGACTGCTATGCCAGCGGTTTCATCTCCTCCAACATGGTCGGCACCAGCTCGCTGACCGTCGGGTGAATGTGCACGGTGTGGGTCAGCGTGGTGTACGGCGCCTTGGCGGACATGGTGTCGAGGATGCCGTGGATCACCTCGTCACCGCCGACACCCAGAATGGCCGCGCCCAGAATCTCTTTGGTCTCCGCGTCGACGACCACCTTCATGAAGCCCTGCGTCTCGCCCTTTTCCACCGCGCGTCCCACCCGCGTCATGGGACGCTTGCCCACCAGAGCTTTTCGGCCGGACTCGCGCACCTGCGCGACCGTCATCCCGGCCCGGCCCAGCGGCGGGTCGATGTACAGCGCGTAGGTGGGAATGCGGTCGCTGACGCGCCGTGGCTCGTTGTCCAGCAGGTTGGCCGCGACGATCTCGAAATCGTTGTACGAAGTGTGGGTGAAGGCGCCTTTGCCGTTGCAGTCCCCCATCGCCCAGATGTGTTCGACGCTGGTGCGCAGCTGGTCATCGACCACGATGTAACCGTGGCCGTCGGTGTCCACCCCGGCCGCCTCCAGTCCGAGGTCGTCGGTGTTGGGCGTGCGACCGGTCGCCACGAGAAGGTGTGACCCCGTGACCGTGGGGCCGTCGGCACTGGTGTGCACCGAGATGTTCTGGCCGTCCGCGCTGACCCGGATGTCATCGGCACCCAGATGGATTGTGATGCCGTCCTTTTCGAGGATCTCCTTGATGGCGGCGCAGACGTCGTCGTCCTCGCGGGAAGCCAGCCGCCGGCCGCGTTCGATGACGGTGACCTCGGCGCCGAAGCGGCGGTACATCTGCGCGAACTCCAGCCCGATGTAGCTGCCGCCGATGATGACCAGGTGCTCGGGCACCGAATCCAGTTCCAGGACACCGACATTGGTCATGTAGTCCACGTCGTCGAGGCCTGGGATCGCGGGGGCCACCGCGCGGCCGCCGACGTTGAGGAATATCCGGTCGGCGGAGAGCACCTGATCGTCGACCTGCAGGGTGTGCGAGTCGATGAACCGGGCGTGGCCGCGGATCAGCGTGCAGCCCGGCATGCCTTCGAGCCAGCCTTCGACACCCTCACGGTCACCCCGGACAATGCCGTCCTTGCGGGCCTTGACCTTGGTCATGTCGACGGTGACGTCGCCGGTGCCGATCCCGTAATCGGCGCTGCGCCGCGCGATGTGGGCCGCGTGCGCACTGGCGACCAGCGTCTTGGTGGGAATGCAGCCGTAGTTGACACAGGTACCGCCGACGAGCTTGCGCTCGATCACCGCGACGGTCTGACCTGCCGCGGTCAGGCGCCCGGCAAGCGGCGGGCCGGCCTGTCCCGCACCGACCACGATGGCGTCGAAATGTGTTGTCATGGCTCTACAGAACCGATGCCAGCGCCACGATGCCGAAGCCGCCGACGACGGCCACGACGTCTTCGACGAGTGCTGCGGGAAGGTCCTTGCCCGCCTTACCGGCCAGCCAGCCGCGGGCCGCCGCGCCGCCCAGGGTGCCCAGCACGGCGCCGACCACGCCGGCGCCGAGACCACCGAAGGTGTACCCCCACGCGGTACCGATGACGGCACCCGCGAACCCACCACTGATCAGCCGCGCGGCGAACTGCGGCGGCACTTTGCGGCTGGGAGTCTTGGGCAGCTGGTCGGTGATCAGCTCACCCACCAGCAGCAGCGTGAAGACACCGACGGTGATCGGGTGTGCCACCCACTGCGCCCACGTGCCGTCGAGGTTGATCCACCCCAGGAACCCGCCCCAGGCCACCACGGCGGGCGGGGTGAGAGCGCGCAGACCGGCGATGACACCGATCAACAGCGCAACCAGCAGAACGAGAACGTGCGTCATACGACCCTCCCGACCGGTGTCACGACCCCCGGACGCTAACACGGCAAACCGGGCCGCACCGGCCGAAACCGGCGGCAACGCGGCCGGGTGGGCTCAGAAGCGGCAGAACCGGATGTCGGAGGCCAGGATTGCCTTGGCGCCGATGGCCGCGAGTTCGTCCATGATGGCGTTGACGTCGCGGCGCGGGACCAGGGCGCGCACGGCCACCCAGTCCGGATCGGCCAGCGGTGCGATGGTGGGTGACTCCAGACCCGGGGTGACCGCGGTGGCCTGGTCGATCAGCGCACGCGGGCAGTCGTAGTCGAGCATCAGGTACTGCTGGCCGAACACCACCCCCTGCACTCGGGCGGCCAGCTGGTCGCGGGCCCGATCGGATTCGGGTCCCGCCCGCTCGATCAGCACCGCCTCGGAATCACACAGCGGTTCACCGAACGCAACCAGGCCGTGCTGGCGCAGGGTACGTCCCGAACCCACCACATCGGCGATGGCATCCGCGACGCCGAGCTGGATCGAGATCTCCACCGCCCCGTCGAGGCGGATCACGGTCGCCTCGATGCCCTTGTCGGCCAGATCTTTACGGACCAGGTTGGGGTAGGCGGTGGCGATGCGTTTGCCCGCGAGATCGGTCACCGACCACTCGCTGCCCGCCGGAGCGGCGTAACGGAACGTCGAAGACCCGAAACCGAGCGCCAGGCGCTCCTGCACCGGAGCGTCGGACTCGCGGGCCAGGTCACGGCCGGTGATTCCGAAATCCAGCTGCCCGGACCCCACATAGATGGCGATGTCCTTGGGGCGCAGGAAGAAGAACTCGACATTGTTCACCGGGTCGATGACCGTCAGGTCCTTCGGATCGGTGCGCCGCCGGTAACCGGCCTCGGACAGGATCTCGGCGGCCGATTCACTGAGTGCGCCCTTGTTGGGAACCGCCACCCGAAGCATGCCGTTCACAGCTTTCCGTACACGTCGTCGAGCGACAGGCCACGCTTGACCATGAGCACCTGCGCCCAGTAGAACAGCTGGCTGAGCTCTTCGGCCAGCGCATCATCGGGTTCGTGCTCGGCGGCCAGCCACACTTCTCCGGCCTCTTCGAGGATCTTCTTGCCGATGCTGTGCACGCCGGCGTCCAGTGCAGCGACGGTGCCACTACCTGCGGGCCGGGTGCGTGCGCGTTCACCGAGTTCGGCGAACAGTTCCTCGAAGGTCTTCACGGCCTGCGATTCTTTCACGGGGTCGCAGGCCGGCGAAAACGAGTATCAGGTGGCTGCCGGTTTCGTGTCGTGGAGCACCTCGGCGTGCATGTCCTCCAGCGAGACGCCCTTGGTCTCCATGACCCACTTCCAGACGAAGACGCCGGACAGCACCGCGCAGAGGCCGTAGAAGCCGTACGCGAGGCCCAGGTGTTCACGCAGGCCGGGGAAGGTCACGGTGATCAGCCAGTTGGCCGCCCACTGCCCCGCGGCGGCCAGGCCCAGCGCGGCAGCGCGGATGCGGTTGGGGAACATCTCGCCGAGCAGCACCCAGACCACCGGGCCCCACGACATACCGAACGCCACCACGAACAGGTTCGCGGCGATCAACGCGATCACCCCGGAGGCACCGGGCAGGCTCGGAGTGCCGTCCGGGCCCACCGCGGCGTTGGCAAAGATCACCGCCATGGTGATCAGCGTGACCGCCATGCCCGTGGAACCGATCAGCAGCAGCGGCTTGCGGCCGATCTTGTCGATCAGCGCGATCGCGATGAGCGTCGTCAACACATTGATGACGGAGGTGATCACCGTGTAGACGGCGGACTCGTCGGCGCTGAACCCGACGGCCTGCCACAACACGTTGGAGTAATAGAAGATGACGTTGATGCCGACGAACTGCTGGAAGATCGACAGCCCCAGGCCCACCCAGACGATGCCGTAGATGCCGCCGGTGGGTTTGCGCAGATCCTTCCAGGACGGCTTGTCCTCGCGCTCCAGCGTCTCCTGGATGCGGTGGATGGTGATCTCCAGGTTCTTCTGCCCGAGCAATGTGCTCAGCACCCGGCGGGCCTCCGGGATCTTGTGGCTGGCAACCAGATAGCGCGGCGATTCCGGGATGGTGAACGCCAGAGCGCCGTAGAGCACCGCGGGCACCGCCATGGCCAGGAACATCCAGCGCCAGGCGTCGAGTCCCAGCCACAGTGGTTCGTTCGGCCCACCGGCGGCCCACTGCAGCAGCCAGTTGACGGCGAAGGACAAGAAGATGCCGGACACGATGGCCAGCTGTTGTAGTGACCCCAGCCGGCCGCGGATGGACGGCGGCGACGTCTCGGCGATGTACGCCGGCGCGATGACCGAGGCCACGCCGACACCGATACCGCCGACGATCCGGAACACCACCACAGTCCAGACTTCGTGCGCGAAACCGGTACCGAAGGCGCTGATCAAGAACAGCACGGCGGCGATTTTCATCACCGAGATACGGCCGATCTTGTCAGCGAGCCGGCCGGCGGTCATGGCGCCGGCGGCAGCGCCGAGCAGGGCCGAGGCGACAGCGAAGCCGAGTTCGGTGTTGCCGATGCCGAAGTCTTCCTGGATGGAGTCCACCGCGCCGTTGATGACGGCACTGTCATAACCGAACAACAGGCCACCCAGGGCAGCGACAGACGCTATTCGGACAGCGGTCTTGCCCGACGAGAAGTCCGCGTCGGTGATGGCCGACGGAGTGTTGTCTATGGGACCGCCGTGACCAGCCATGACACAACCTTCTTTCCGCAACGCTGCGCAACGTGTGTTACCACACGATGGCACAGTCAAACCGCGAAATTGGGCGTATCGGCCAGCGGAGTTCGGCGCTCAGGCGGTGCGTTCGCCGAGTTGGGTCTCCAGCTGTTCGTGCACGGCGCGTAACCCGCCGACACCCAGGTCTTTCAGCGAACTCACGTGCTTGCGCCGCGGGCTCAGGGGAACCTCGACCTCATTGGGTACCACCAGCACCGGGCATCCCGCCGTCTCGGCGGACAGCGTTCCCGTCACCGAGTCCTCGACCGCCAGGCACTCTCGGGTGTCGAACCCGAGCAGTTCGGCCGCCCGCATGTAGATATCGGGGGCCGGTTTGCCGTGCGGAACTTCGTCGCCACACACCGTGACCGTAAAGAACTGGCGGCCAATGCTGTTCAACGCCTTCTCGGCCAGGTCGCGATAGGTGTTGGTCACCAAGGCCATCGGCACGTCGGCAGCCCGCAGTTCCTCGAGCAGCTCGCGGGCACCGTCGCGCCACGGCAGGCCGGAGGCGAACAGCTCACCGGTGTAGTTGAACAGCCAGTCCATGGATTCCGTCATGGCGGCCGGGTCGGGCTCGAGTCCCAGATCGTCGTAGACGATGCGGATGACGCCCGCTCCGGAACCACCGATGGTCGACTCGCGCACCTCGGGGGTCAGCACCCCGCCCATCCGCTCGTAGAGCGCGTGCATCGAGATGTCCCAGAGCTTTTCGGAGTCGACCAGTGTGCCATCCATGTCCCAGAGCACTGCACGCATGGCCACCATTGTTTCATTGCCGGACCGGTGACGACCGTGGTGTCATCGCCGTTCCGGTGACCGGGGCCACAGGCAACATCGTCACGCGCGTTCGTCGACCATCTGATCACGTTGGGCGCCAACGACATCCGTCCTCCCTCCGGCAACCCGGCCGGGGCCGCGCCTCCGGATTTGTGACAGGTCTCACCGGCAGCCGTGCGAACCGGATCGAGTGTCACTCCAAGGCGGGATCCGGTCGAATTTCCCGCCCTGGTGTGACACTCGATTGCGATCAGTCCTCCGGGTTGTAGCCGAGATTGGGCGCGAGCCAGCGCTCGGCTTCGGTCAGCGTCCAGCCCTTGCGCTTGGCATAGTCGGCCACCTGGTCCTGCGCCAACCGGCCCACCACGAAGTACTGCGACTGCGGATGCGAGAAGTACCAGCCGCTGACGGCAGCACCAGGCCACATCGCCATCGACTCGGTCAGCTCGATACCGGTGCGCTCCTTGACGTCCATCAACTCCCAGAGCGTCGTCTTCTCGGTGTGCTCCGGGCAGGCCGGGTAACCCGGCGCTGGGCGGATTCCCCGGTATTTCTCATCGATCAGCGCCTGGTTGTCCAGCTGCTCGTCGGGCTGATACCCCCAGAACTCCTTGCGGACCCGTTGGTGCATCCGTTCGGCGAACGCCTCGGCCAGCCGGTCGGCGAGCGACTCCAGCAGGATCGCGTTGTAGTCGTCGTTGTCCGCCTTGAACTCGGCGATCTTCTCACCGCTGCCGAGCCCCGTGGTGACGGCGAACGCGCCGACGTAGTCGGCCAGACCCGTGTCCTTGGGCGCGATGAAATCACCCAGTGACCGGTTCGGGATGCCGTCGCGGTGCTCGCCCTGCTGGCGCAGGTTGTGCAGCGTGGTCAGCACCTCGGTGCGGGTCTCGTCGGTGTAGACCTCGACATCGTCGCCGACCGCGTTGGCGGGGAAGAATCCGATCACCCCGTTGGCGGTCAGCCACTTCTCCTTGATCAGGGTGTCGAGCATCTCCTGGGCGTCGTCGTACAGCTTGCGGGCGGCCTCGCCCGAGACCGGGTTGTTGAGGATGTCCGGGAAGCGGCCTTTCATCTCCCAGGCGTTGAAGAACGGCTGCCAGTCGATGAACTCGCGCAGCTCGGCGAGGTCGTAGTCGGAGAACTCCCGCACGCCGAGGCCTTGGGCGGGCACCGGCGGGGTGTAGCCGTCCCACTCGATCGGCGTGCGGTTGGCGCGGGCCTTCTCCAACGTCAGCATCGGCCGCTCGTTCTTCTGGGCGTGCCGTTCGCGCAGGGCCGCGTAATCCTTCTCGGTGGCCTCCAGCAGGGCCGGCCGCTGCTTGTCGTCGAGCAGTGCGGCGGCCACCGGCACCGAACGGGAGGCGTCCTTGACCCAGACCACCGGACCAGACCGACGCGGCGACACCTTCACCGCGGTGTGGGCGCGCGAGGTGGTGGCGCCACCGATCAGCAGCGGGATCTGCAGCCCCTCGCGTTCCATCTCGACGGCGAAGTTGACCATCTCGTCCAGCGACGGGGTGATCAGGCCGGACAGCCCGATGATGTCAGCGTTGTGCTCCTTGGCCGCGTCCAGGATCTTGCTCGCGGGCACCATCACACCGAGGTCGATCACTTCGTAGTTGTTGCACTGCAGGACAACCCCGACGATGTTCTTGCCGATGTCGTGGACGTCGCCCTTGACGGTCGCCATGATGATGGTGCCGTTGGTGTCCTTGGAGTCGGCTGTGCCGTTCTCCGCCTTCTCGGCTTCGATGAACGGCAGCAGGTACGCGACGGCCTTCTTCATCACCCGGGCAGACTTCACGACCTGCGGCAGGAACATCTTGCCCGAACCGAACAGGTCGCCGACGACGTTCATCCCGTCCATCAGCGGGCCCTCGATCACCTCGATCGGGCGGCCGCCGGCGCCCTCGATCTCGGCCCGCAGTTCCTCGGTGTCGTCATCGACGTGCGCGTCGATGCCCTTGACCAGCGCGTGCGTGATCCGTTCGCGGACCGGCAGGCTGCGCCATTCCTGGACAACCGCGTCGTCGGCCTTGTCCTTGCTGTTGAACCGCTCCGCGATCTCCAGGAGCCGCTCGGCGGCGTCCTCGCGACGGTTCAGGACGACGTCCTCGATGCGGTCGCGCAGCTCGGGGTCGATCGAGTCGTACGGCACCAGCGCACCCGCGTTGACGATGCCCATGTCCAGGCCGGCCTTGATGGCGTGGAACAGGAACACCGCGTGCATGGCCTCGCGGACCGGGTTGTTGCCGCGGAACGAGAACGACACGTTCGAGATGCCACCGGAGATGTGCACTCCCGGCAGGTTCTCCTTGATCCAGGCGCACGCCTCGATGAAGTCGATCCCGTACGTCGCGTGCTCCTCGATGCCGGTGGCCAGCGCGAAGCAGTTCGGGTCGAAGATGATGTCCTCGGGCGGGAAGCCGACCTCTTCGGTCAGGATCCGATAGGCCCGCCCGCAGATCTCCTTGCGGCGCTCCAGGTTGTCGGCCTGGCCCTGCTCGTCGAAGGCCATCACCACGACGGCGGCGCCGTACTTGCGGCACAGCCGGGCCTCGCGGATGAACTTCTCCTCGCCCTCCTTCATGGAGATCGAGTTGACGATCGGCTTGCCCTGCACGTTCTTCAGGCCCGCCTCGATGACCTCCCATTTGGAGGAGTCGATCATCACCGGGACACGGCTGATGTCCGGTTCGGCCGCGATCAGCTTGGTGAACCGGTCCATCGCGGCGACGCCGTCGATCATGCCTTCGTCCATGTTGATGTCGATGACCTGCGCACCGACCTCCACCTGCTGCAACGCGACCGACAGCGCGGTGTCGTAGTCCTCGGCCTTGATCAGGTTGCGGAACCGGGCGGAGCCGGTGATGTTGGTGCGCTCACCGATGTTGACGAACAGCGAGTCGTCGGTGATGTTGAGCGGCTCCAGACCGGAGAGCCGGGTGGCCACGGGGATCTCCGGCAGCTCGCGAGGCGGTTTGCCGTCGACGACCTTGGCGATCTCGGCGATGTGCGGCGGCGCCGTGCCGCAGCACCCGCCGACCAGGTTCACCAGGCCGGCCTCGGCGAACTCGGCGATATAGCCGGCCTGAGCCTCCGGGGACTCGTCGTACTCGCCGAAGGCGTTGGGCAGCCCGGCGTTCGGGTAGCAGGAGACGAATGTGTCGGCGATCCGCGCCACTTCGGCGATGTAAGGCCTCATCTCCGGCGCGCCCAGGGCGCAGTTGAGGCCCACGGCGAGCGGCCTGGCATGCCTGATCGCGTTCCAGAATGCCTCGGTGACCTGACCGGACAGCGTCCGGCCGGACGCGTCGGTGATGGTGCCCGAGATGATCAGCGGCCAGCGGCGGCCGCGCTGCTCGAACAGCGTCTCGATGGCGAACACCGCCGCCTTGGCGTTCAGCGAGTCGAAGATCGTCTCGATGATGAGCAGGTCGGCACCACCGTCGACCAGGCCGTTGGCCGCTTCCAGGTAGGCGGCGACCAGCTGGTCGTAGGAGACGTTGCGGGCTCCGGGGTCGTTGACGTCCGGTGAGATCGACGCGGTCCGTGTCGTCGGTCCGATGGCGCCGGCGACGTAGCGGGGTTTGTCCGGGGTGCTGAATTCGTCGGCCGCCGCCCGTGCCAGGGCGGCGCCGGCGTAGTTCAGCTCGTAGGCCAGCTCGTGCATGTCGTAATCCGACAGCGAGACCGCATTCGCGTTGAACGTGTTGGTCTCGAGGATGTCCGCGCCCGCTTCGAGGTACTCGCGGTGGATTCCCTCGATGATCTGCGGCTGCGTCAGGTTGAGCAGGTCGTTGTTGCCCTGCAGGGCGGTCGGCCACTCGGTGAACCGCTCGCCGCGGTAGCCGGCCTCATCCGGGCGGTCCCGCTGGATCGCCGTGCCCATCGCGCCGTCGATCACCATGATTCGCTCGCGCAGCGCGGCCGTCAGCTCCACCGTGCAGTCCGGGCGGATGTTCGGCACAAAGGTGTCTGACACAGAGGTGTCCGACTTGACGGCGTTCACGTGCGCACTCCTTCCGTAGCGGAAGGCGTCCTTGACTCTGCCGAGCGTGGCGGATACCAGGGGGGACCTGGAACCGTTGCAACGCCTCTCGACCTCGATGAGTCTACGACGTCACCCGTTCGACGTCTGGACGCCCAGCTCATCGCTGCGATGGACCCCGGCGGCGACGTCGTCGCCACCCTGGTTAACCAGATTGCAGCTGAACGTATTTCGCCGCACCGTCACCCACACGCTGGGACAACATGTCCAGCAGGTCGGTGCCGTAGCGGATCTTGTCAGATGCAGGCACCCGCTCAGAATAATCGCTCGATGGTGCACACCTGCGTCGCGCCTGGTGGCCCTTCCGTGCGTCGCAGGCCTTACGCTGAATTGGTGACACCCGCGGATCCGCGCAGAACCGATCTGCCCAAACTGCACAACACCATCGTGGTGGCTGCCTTCGAGGGCTGGAATGACGCTGGCGACGCGGCCAGTGACGCGCTGGAACACCTGGACGCCATCTGGGAAGCGGAGACCATCGTCGAGATCGACGACGAGTCGTACTACGACTACCAGGTGAATCGGCCGGTGATCCGGCAGATCGACGGCGTCACGCGCGAACTCGCCTGGCCGTCCATGCGGATTTCGCACTGCCGCCCGCCCGGCAGCGACCGCGACATCGTGCTGATGCACGGTGTGGAGCCGAACATGCGCTGGCGGACGTTCTGTGCCGAACTGCTGGCCATCGCCGACAAGCTGAATGTCGACACCGTCGTCATCCTGGGCGCGTTACTGGCCGACACGCCGCACACGCGCCCGGTTCCGGTCTCGGGCGCGGCGTACTCCCCCGAATCAGCGAAGTTCTTCGGTCTCGAGGAGACCCGCTACGAAGGGCCGACCGGAATCGCCGGCGTCTTCCAGGACGCGTGCGTGACGGCGGGGATCCCGGCGGTGACGTTCTGGGCGGCGGTGCCGCACTACGTGTCCCAACCACCCAACCCGAAGGCCACCGTCGCGCTGCTGCGCCGCGTCGAGGACGTGCTGGACATCGAGGTGCCCCTGGCAGACTTGCCGACGCAGGCTGAGGAGTGGGAAGAGGCGGTCACGGAGATGACCGCCGAGGACGAAGAGATCGCCGAGTACGTCGCCTCCCTCGAGCAGCGCGGCGACGCCGAGGTGGACATGAACGAAGTGATCGGCAAGATCGACGGTGACGCGCTGGCCGCGGAGTTCGAGCGCTACCTGCGCAGACGCGGGCCCGGCTTCCGGGGCTAGCTCACCTTTTCCGGCTTGGGCGCCTGCCAGGTGCCGTTGAGCGCGTCCGGTTTGGGCCAGTACAACCGCAGCACGAGTCGGAACGGCCCCTCCGGCGCAGGCAGCCAATTGGCCTCCCGCTCCCGGCCGGGCGATTCGTGCTGCAGGTACAGCGTGTATCCACCGTCGGGGTCGGCGACCAGACTGGGCAGCGTCTGCGAGTTCACCAGGAACCGCTGGATCGGGTTGTCCACCAGCAGGCTCTGCGGCAGTTGGTACATGGTCAGCGACCAGAACGCGTTGACCGGCGGCAGCTGATTGGGGGCGAATCGGTAGGTGTAGCGGTCGGCACCGGTCAGGGGCGCGCCGGTGGCGTCGACGTCGGTGGTCGGGTAGATCGCCTCGTCCTTGGAATTGCCGTAGATGCCGAAGGCGGCCCCGGCCATCCGGTAGAGGTAGTTGTCCCCGATCTGCTCCGGGCTGCCGAACAGGTCGGCCGAACTCAGCTTGCCGGTCTCGACCTGCTCCTTTTGCAGAGTCTGCAGCTCCGACCAGGCGTCGGCCATGCCGCCCTCGACAGCCGCGCGCAATTCCGGTGTCAGCTTGTCGGCGGCGAAGTCGCCGTCCGGTCCGATGCCGAGGCTGGCGAACCGGCTGAGCATGTCCTCCTCGCCGGGTCGCCCCGAGGCGAACTGCATCGCGAAATCCAGGATCTCGAAGAACTGCGGTGAGGTCTTCTGCTGTTCGGGACTCAGCGGGGGCACGAAGTCGATGGGCGGCGCCGGTGTGGGCGGCGGCTGGTCCAGGTAGGCCGACAGCGGCTCGACCAGATAGCCGGCTTGGATCTTCTCCACCTCGGCGAGATCCGACGGCCCGAACAGCTGGGTGCGGTAGATGACGCCGGCCAGCTCGGTGTCGGAGCGGATCACCTCGTTGATGCCTTCGGGGGTGTCGCCCTGCCAGTTGGGGCCGGCCAGCAGGTACTTGCCGCCGCCGTTGCCGGTGGTGCGGCTGCCGACATAGGCGATGTTGTAGGTGTAGCCGTCGATGAACTGCAGCGAGTAGTAGCGGTCCTGGGCGATCGGCGGCACGGTCAGCACCAGGGGTTCCGTGCGCAGGTCGGCGCCGAGCATCGAGTACGGCGTGTCGGAGTTGGGGGTCTGGATCGCCTTGTCCTCGGGGGTGAAGACGCGGGCCGTGCTGTGGATCTGGTTCCAGACGCCCTTGTACTCGGGGTCCTGCTCGTCGACGAAGTAGGAGTACTGGATGCGGTAGTTGTCGACGATCGGGAACCCGTAGATGTACGCCTCTTTGGCGATCGCGCGGGCGTCGCTGGGGCTGATCGATGTCGGCGGCGGTGGCGACGGCGGCGCTGTGGAGGTCCGGTCGGTGGTGCTTTCGGTGGCGCAGCCCGCGAGCAGCAGTACGACGGCGCAGAGCGCGAGCCAGATCCTCATTCAAGCAGCGTGGCACGCGAACGAGCGCGCGTTCTTGTACGGCGTCCCCGGCGTGTCGCCGTACAGACGCGCGCGCTCGCGCTTGGGGGGTGGTGGGTGTTCAGCGGGGTGTTCAGAGTTTGATGCCGAGCAGGGCGTCGACGGCGGTGGCGACCAGCCGTGGCGCCTCCGCGTCGTGCCCGCCGTACTGCAGCGCGTCGGTGCTCCAACCATCGAGGGCGGCAAGCGCTTTCGGGGTGTCGAGATCGTCGGCGAGGTAGCGGCGCACGCGGGCGATCACGTCCGAGGCGTCCGGCCCTGCGGGCAGTGCGGTGGCCTCACGCCACCGGGCCAGCCTGGCCTGCGCCTCGGCGAGCACCTCGGGGCTCCAGAACCGGTCCTCCCGGTAGTGACCGGCGAACAGGCCCAGGCGAATGGCCCCGGGATCCACCCCGTCGGCGCGCAACCGGGACACCAGCACCAGATTGCCGCGGCTCTTGGACATCTTGTGTCCGTCCCAGCCGATCATGCCGGCATGCACGTAGTGCCGGGCGAAGCGCCGCTCCCCCGTCACCGATTCGGCGTGCGCGGCCGAGAACTCGTGATGCGGGAACATCAGGTCGCTGCCACCGCCCTGGACGTCGAGGCCGGAACCTATGCGGCTCAACGCGATTGCCGCGCACTCGATGTGCCAGCCCGGCCGGCCCGGCCCGAACGGCGACGGCCACGCCGGCTCACCGGCGCGTTCGGCGCGCCACATCAGCGCATCCAGCGGATCGGCCTTGCCCGGGCGGTCGGGGTCACCACCACGTTCGGTGAACAACGTCAGCATGGTGTCGCGGTCATACCCCGACTCGTAGCCGAATTGCTCGGTGGCATCGGCGTGGAAGTACACGTCGGGGTAGGTCGGGTCGTCGACCACATAGGCCGCACCCGAGGCCAGCATCTTCTCCACGAGCTCGATGACCTCGGCGATGGCCTCGGTGGCCGCGATGTAGTCCCGGGGCGGCAGGACCCGCAGCGCGGCCATATCGTCTCGGAACAACTGGGTTTCGCGGTCGCCGAGCTCGCGCCAGCCGATCCCGTCCCGGTCCGCCCGCTCGAACAGCGGGTCGTCGATGTCGGTGATGTTCTGCACGTAGTGCACCCCGTGGCCGGCGTCGAGCCACAACCGGTGCACCAGATCGAAGGTCAGGTAGGTCGCGGCGTGACCGAGATGGGTGGCGTCATAAGGGGTGATGCCGCACACGTACATCGTTGCCGTCTCGCCGGGCGACACCGGGCGCACCTGCCGGTCGGCGGTGTCGAAAAGCCGTAGACCCGGACCCCGTCCAGGCAGTTCCGGAACCTCGCCGGCCGACCACGATCGCATAGCTCGACTCTAGGGGGTCGTCAGCCGGCCAACCGCATGGCACCCAGCAGCACGTCGGCGAGCTCGGGGCGGCAGAACAACAGATCGGGCAGGTACGGGTCGGGGCGGTTGTACAACATGGGTGACCCGTCGATGCGCGAGGCGTGCAGACCGGCCGCCAGCACCACGCCCGCGGGCGCGGCGGAATCCCATTCCCACTGGCCACCAGCGTGGATGTAGGCGTCGACGTCGCCGCGCACCACCGCCATCGCCTTGGCGCCGGCCGAACCGATCTGCACCATCTCGAAGTCCACCTGTTCGGCGATCCGGTACAGCACCCTCGGTGGACGACTGGCACTCGCGGTGATTCGAATGGGCCCGGAATGCGCCCGCGGCCCAGCGGCCACCGTGTCGGTGCGGTACACCTCGCCACGCGCGGGCAACGACACCGCCGCATCGGTGATCCGGCCGTCGGGGCCGCCGGTGCGCTGCCACAACGCCACGTGCACCGCCCAGTCCGCGCGGCCGGGCAGCGAATACTCCCGGGTGCCGTCGACGGGGTCGATGATCCACACCCGGTCGGCG
Organism: Mycobacterium sp. Soil_C_30; assembly: GCF_057656995.1. Taxonomy (NCBI): domain Bacteria; kingdom Bacillati; phylum Actinomycetota; class Actinomycetes; order Mycobacteriales; family Mycobacteriaceae; genus Mycobacterium; species Mycobacterium sp. Soil_C_30. The sequence continues at coordinate 133,162 of NZ_JBDGJH010000017.1, forward strand.
CTCAAGCGGCGGCCGATATCGTCGTGAGCTTCCTCACTGAGCACCGCATCACCTGGCCGTTCGGCGCGCAACCGGCGCAGCAGCAGCTTGTTGGCGCGGCTGTCCCCTTCGTCGCCGAGCGACCACGGATAGTCGAAACCCACCTCGTCGCGCAGCGCCAGCAGGAGTTTGCCCGCGTCCTCGGCCAGATCGGCCGCCAGCGCTGCGTCGGTCTGAGGTGTCACCGTCCCAGTATCCGGGGCCTGGCGGCCGAAGGTCTGAGCGGGGCGGTCAGCGCAGGTAGATTGCGTGCTGACACGACGGTCGGCGTCGGGCCACTCAGCAGAACAGCGAGATCAGATGGTCGGGTTCGGATCGGGACCGTATCGAGTGTGGATTCCCGCGGCGGCGGTTGTAGCGGCCCTCGGGTCGCTGACCGGCTGCAGCACCGAGCCCGAGCCGCGTTCGCTGGTGGGCACCAGCTGGGAACTGGTGCAGATCGAGTCGATGAACGACGCCCAGGGCGTCACCCCGGTTCCCGACCAAGCAACATTCACGGTGGCCTTCGGCGAGGACGGCCGCGCGGCGTTCCAGCTCGACTGCAATTCCGGCAGCGGCACCTTCGAGGCGGCGCCCACCGGGGACGGCACCACCGGCTCGCTGACATTCGGCCCGATCGCGACAACGCTGATGGGCTGCCCCGCCCCGTCCCTGGACCAGGAGGTGTCCGCGGCCCTGCCGCATGTGCGTGGCTACATCTTCAAGGGTGAGCAATTGCACATGTCCCTGATGCTGGACGGGGGCATCCTCAGCTGGCGGCCGGTCTAGAACGCCGGCCAGGGAATGGGCCTGCGCCGGTCCGGGGTGGGCATGACCGGGTTGTCGAGCATCTCGCTGGCCCGCACTGCCAGTGCCACCACTTCCATCGGCGTGATGTGCTCGGCCAACTGCTCACCGAGGTCGCCGTCGAGCGCGTCGACCAGCCGCGACACCGACTCGCACGTGTCGTCCTCGATGGGCTTGCCTGCCCAGCCCCACAACACGGTGCGCAGCTTGTCGTCGACGTGCAGGCACAGCCCGTGGTCGACGCCGTAGACGCGGCCGTCGACGCCGTGCAGGATGTGCCCGCCCTTGCGGTCGGCGTTGTTGACCAGGACGTCGAACACCGCGACCAGTCGCAGCCGGGCGTCGTCGGCGTGGATCAGCAGCACCTCGTCGCCCGCGTAGTCCTGAGCGCGTAACACCGGCAGGTAACCGGGGGGCAGGTGCTCGACCGGGCACAGGTCCACCAGATCGAGGGTGGTGGGAGCCTCGGCGGCATCGGCGTCGCCGGGCTGGTCCACCCACAGCTGACACATTCCCGGGCCGGCCGGCCCCTCGCGAATGATGGTGTGCGGCACGATGTTCCAGCCCAAGAACGCGGACACCAGATAGGTGGCGCGCTCCCGGCCGGCCAGGGTGCCGTCCGGGAAATCCCAGAGCGGCTGCTCACCGGCGACGGGCTTGTACACACAATGGACGGCGGTGTCGCCGTCGAGGGAGGCTTCGCACAGGAAGGTGGCGTTGCTGGCGGAACGGATACGTCCCAGCACCGTCAGCTCACCCTGTTCGAGTAAACCTTCGGCGTCAGGGTGTGGGGTCATCGTCTGACCCGAACAGCTCCGCACGGCGGTATCCGTTGGTGCGCACGCAGATATGCCCCTCGGGATCCAGCGGTTCCTCGCACAGGGGGCAGGGCGGCCGTCCCGCGGAGATCACCCGGTTGGACCGGTTGGCGAACTGTCGCGCCGACTCGGGCGTGAGAAACACCCGCACCGCATCGGGGCCGTCCTCGGCATCGTCGAGCACCACGGAGGCATCGAACTCGGTGTCGGTGACCGCGAGCAGCTCGACCACCACGGTCTGCGCTTCGGAGTCCCAGCCCAGCCCCATGGTGCCGACCCGGAATTCCGCGTCGACGGGGGTGACAAGGGGGCTGAGGTCCTCCACAGCGGAGGTCTCAGGAGGAAGCGGAGTGCCGAACCGCCGGTTCACTTCGACCAGCAGCGCGCCGATGCGCTCAGCGAGCACCGCAACCTGCTGCTTCTCCAGCATGACGGACACGACCCGCGAGTCGTGCACGGCCTGCAGGTAGAACGTGCGGTTTCCGGGCTGCCCGACAGTCCCGGCGACGAAGCGGTCGGGTGTTCGGAAGACGTGAATTGCGCGCGCCATGACTCCTCCAAAATACCGGGTGAACGACGTCGGCAGTAATCGGGCGAAGCTCCCCTCACGGAGTTCAGTCGGTGGATCCGCCGACAACTGCGTCGGAGGAGTCGGTTTCGGTCTTCTCGGGCGGCGGGGCCGTGAGCACCGACGCCAGTCCGGCGCCGGTGTGGTTGACGTGAATCACGAACGGCCGCAGCGGGGTGTACCGGATGACGCTCATCGACGCCGGGTCGGCGGTGATGCGCTGGAAGCTGTCCAGGTGAGTGCCCAACGCATCGGCCAACACACTCTTGATGACGTCGCCGTGGGTGCAGGCCACCCACAGGGTGTCACCACCGTGTTCCTCGGCGAGCCGCTTGTCGTGTTCACGCACCGCGGCCACGGCGCGAGCCTGCACCTGCGCCAGGCCTTCGCCGTCGGGAAACACTGCCGCACTGGGCTGTTGCTGCACCACCGCCCACAGGGGTTCCTTGACCAGCTCGCCGATCTTGCGGCCGGTCCACGCGCCGTAGTCCACTTCGGCGAGCCGATCCTCGACCACCGGCTCCAGACCCAGTTTGGCGGCCAGCGGCTCAAGCGTTCGCTCACAGCGCAACAGCGGACTTCGCACCAGCGCCTTGATCGGCAGGTCGCCCACCCGCTCCACCACACCGCTGGCTTGTTCGCGGCCTTTGTCGTCGAGGTCGACGCCGGCGGATCGGCCCGCCAGCGTGTGCGCGGTGTTCGACGTGGAACGCCCGTGGCGCAACAAGATCACCGTCATGTGGCTGCCACCACACCGGTGCCGAGCAGGATCAGCACCACCGCACCGAGCACCACGCGGTACCCGACGAACCAGTACATCCCGTGCTTGACCAAGAACTTGAGGAACCAGGCGATGGCCGCGTAGCCCACGACGAAGGCGATCAGGATCGACACCAGCAGCTGGGCGCCGCTGGCGCTCATACCGCTGGTGACCGGCGCGAACGCGTCGGGCAGCGAGAACAGGCCGGAGGCCAGCACCGCGGGGATCGCCAGATAGAAGCCGAATCGGGCGGCCAGCTCACGCTCCATGCCGAGGAACAGCCCGGCGCTGATGGTCGCGCCGGAACGCGACACGCCGGGCACCAGCGCCAGGCACTGCGCGAAGCCGACGATAACGGCGTCGCGCCAGGTGAGTTGCTCCACCTTGCGAGTCTGCCTGCCCACGTATTCGGCGGCCGCGATGACGAACGCGAAGACGATGAGTGCTCCTGCGACGAGCCAGAGATTGCGCGCGCCGCTGCGGATCTGGTCTTTGAACAACAGGCCCAGCACACAGATCGGGATGGTGCCGATGATCACCCACCAGCCCAGCCAGTAGTCGGCGTTGCGGCGGGCTGCGTCACGCAGACCGGCAAACCAGGCCACCAGGATGCGGCCGATGTCCTTGGCGAAATAGACGAGCACCGCGGCTTCGGTGCCCAGCTGCGTCACGGCCGTGAACGACGCTCCGGCGTCGTCGTCGAAGAACACCCGCGACACGATGGCCAGGTGTCCCGATGAGGACACCGGAAGGAACTCGGTGAGTCCCTGAACGATGGCCAGAACGATTACCTGCAGCCACGACATCGCCGAAACTGCACTGTCCAACGCTTGGGCTCCTCCCCGTCGGCTACCTCACGCCGAACTGCTGCACCGACCGTACCGTGGGCAGCGTCTGGGCGCCGAGCCGTGTCAGCGTGGAACCGGTTGCGCGGCGGACACCGCATCGCGCACGGCGGCAGCAATGCTGCGCTCATCGGTGACATCGATGTCCACCAGCCCCCTGCTGGCGGTCGCCACCACGTCCTCGGCGTGCGGCACCGGGCCGGACAGCCGGGGGCGGTACACCTCGACGACGAGCATCTGCCGCTCTACGTGGAACGAGAAACTGCGGCCGTCGCCGACTTCACCGAACCCACTGGCATGGATCCCCGGGGTGATGTCTTCGAAGAAGAAACCACCTCTGACGTCTCTCTCGGGGGCCAAAGTCATGGATTGACCATACCGTCAATACGCAACTGTGCGTAGCGTTTCCTAGAATTACTCGTCCAGGAGAAGTTCATCAGCACGCGCGAGAGTTACCCGTAGGCCATTTCATTGAAACGTATTAGAACCCTGTCTGTCGCTTTACGGCTAGCGATGCTGACGATGTTCGCTTTTGCGACCGTGTCGTGTTCGTCGAACCCCGTCGACACTGCGCCACCGACAATCGAGCCGGCCCGTCCGGCCGCCTCTCCCCCCGCCGCCGTACCGCCGGCCGGCACCGTCCGGCCCCTGCCGGGCCTGCCCACGGCGGCCGTCTTCGACAGCGGCGTCTCCGCTCTGGTGGTGCTGACCTCGACTGACGCGGCCAGTGCGCTGACCGTGCTGGGGGCGTCGTCTCGCACCGTGGCACTGCCGGCGCGCGCAACCGCCCTGACCACCGATGACGACGGCACGGCATACGTGTCCACCCGCGGCGGTTATCTGCGTGTCGATCTGGCAACCGGTACCTCGGAACGCGTCGACGTGAGCGACTCGCCCGAGGTGGACTTCACCGCCATCGCGCTGCGGCAGAACGGCGGGGTGGTGCTGGGCAGCGCCGACGGCGCGGTCTTCTTGCTGGCGCCCGACGGCGCACCCACCGTGGAGCACCGTGTGGAGATCTTCGCCCGGGTGGACTCGCTGGCCACCGTCGGTGACACCACGGTGGTGCTCGACCGCGGGCAGACCTCGGTGACCAGTGTCGACACCGAAGGCCGGGCGCAGCAGGCGCTGCGGGCCGGCGACGGCGCCACCACCATCGCCGCGGACCCGGAGGGCCGGCTGCTGGTGACCGACACCCGCGGTGACGAGTTGCTGGTCTTCGGGGTGGACCCGCTGATCATGCGCCAGCGGTACCCGGTGCCGGCCGCCCCGTACGGCCTGACCGGATCTTCGGACCTGGCTTGGGTGTCACAGACCGCGACGAACCTCGTCGTTGGATACGATCTGGCGACTGGAATACCTGTGGAGAAGGTGCGTTACCCAACTGTGCAGCAACCCGACTTCTTGGCTTTCGACGACACCACCGGCACCCTGTTCGTGGTGTCGGGCTCGGGTGCCGGGGTCCAGGCGATCGAATCTGCGGCAGGTGCGCCGTGACGGCCGCGCGGCGCGGCCGGATGCCGATCGGCTGGGATGTGGACCTGTCCGACGACTACGAGTGGGTGCCGCTGCGGCTGCCACCGGACGTCACCCGGCTCACCGCGTCCACCCGGTTGTCCATCGAAGCCGAATACCGCGGCTGGGAACTGACCAAAGTCCGGCTGTACACCGACGGCACCCGACGAGTGTTGTTGCGGCGCAAGAAGTCCCGCGTGCAGAACCCCAACGCCGACGATCTGCCGGAGCTGTAGTGCTGTACGGCGCGCTGCGCCGGGCGATGTTCGTACTGCCGCCCGAGCGCATTCACACGATCGCCTTCGCCGCGCTGCGCGGCGCCACCGCCCCGGCCCCGGTGCGACGGCGACTGCAGCGCGCGCTGTCGCCGGCCGACCCGGTGCTGGCCAGCACCGTCTTCGGGGTGCACTTCCCCGGGCCGCTGGGGCTGGCCGCCGGTTTCGACAAAGACGGCCACGGCCTGAACACCTGGGGGGCGCTGGGTTTCGGGTACGCCGAGATCGGCACCGTCACCGCCCACCCGCAGCCGGGTAATCCGAAACCGCGGCTGTTCCGCCTGCCCGATGACCGTGGCCTGCTCAACCGCATGGGCTTCAACAACCATGGCGCGGCGGCATTGGCGGCCCAGCTGGTGCGACACCGCTCCGAGGTGCCGATCGGGGTCAACATCGGCAAGACCAAAGCCACTCCCGCCGAGGCCGCTGAAAGCGATTACCGCACCAGCGCACGGCTTTTGGCACCGCTGACCGACTATCTGGTGGTCAACGTCAGCTCACCGAACACCCCGGGCCTGCGTGATCTGCAAGCCGTGACATCGCTACGGCCGATTCTGGCCGGAGTGCTGCAGGAGGCAGGCGACACACCGGTGCTGGTCAAGATCGCGCCGGATCTGGCCGACAGCGATGTCGACGAGGTGGCCGACCTGGCAGTCGAACTGGGCCTGGCCGGGATCGTGGCCACCAACACCACCATCTCGCGCGACGGCCTGCTCACCGCCGGAGTGCCGGAGCTCGGCGCCGGTGGCGTGTCGGGGGCGCCGGTGGCGCGCCGCTCACTGGAGGTGCTCCGGCGCCTCTACGGCCGGGTGGGCGGACAGCTGGTGCTGATCAGCGTGGGCGGCATCGAGACCGCGGATGACGCCTGGGAACGCATCGTGTCGGGCGCCTCGCTGCTGCAGGGCTACACGGGCTTCATCTACGGCGGCGGCTTGTGGGCCAAACACATTCACGACGGCCTGGCATCCCGCCTGCGTGCCGGCGGTTTCGCCGCGCTGTCCGACGCGGTGGGCTCGGCCACGCGGTAATGCGCGGGCCCCCGGTGACCCCGAACACCACCGGGCCATGGTTATGGTGGCTAACCATGGATGTCTCGCTTCTCGCCTTCGAATGGACGGACACCAGTAGGCATTGGCTCATCGAGGTTCCCATCAGAATCGTCGCCTACCTGGTGGTCGCCCTCGTCATCCGGCTCATCCTGCACCGCATGATCGACCGCGCGACCACCGCACGGGCTCGCAGGGAACGCGACGAGAGTGCGGACAAGTCGTCGAGAACGCCTCCCCTGGTGCGCTATCTGCGGGACCGCGTACCGTCCTCGGCCACGAGTGAGCAGGTACTGCTGCGCCGCCAGCAGCGGGCCCAGACCATCGGCTCGGTGCTGAAGTCCACCGTCTCGATCGTCCTGCTGGTCTGGGTGGTGCTGGCTCTGCTCAACGTGGTGGGGGTGAACATCGCCCCGTTCATCGCCTCGGCCGGCGTGGTGGGACTCGCCATCGGCTTTGGCGCCCAGAACCTGGTCCGCGATTTTGTCACCGGCGTGTTCATGCTCCTGGAAGACCAGTACGGCGTCGGCGACACCGTGGATCTCGGTGACGCGGTGGGCGAAGTGGAGAGCGTGGGTCTGCGGGTGACCACACTCCGCGATATCGACGGCACGCTCTGGTACGTCCGCAACGGCGAGATCGCCCGCGTGGGCAACATGAGCCAGGAGTACGCCGTCGCGCGTATCGAGGTCCCCGTGGCGTTGACCGCCGACGTCGAGCGCGCCGAACAGGTCGCCATCGCGGCGGCCGAAGAAGCCGTGGCCGACCCGTCGATGGCCACCAAGGTGATCGGCGAACCCCAGATGCTGGGCGTGCAGGAGCTCTCACCCGACCTGATCAAATTGCGAATGACGGTGAAGGTCCGGCCGAATGCGCAGTGGTCGGTACAACGAGGACTCCGGCGCGCCATCCTGCGCGCCTACGACGAGCACGGAATCGACCTGCCGTATCCGACGGGCCGCGCCGCCGCCGTCGGCGAGTAGCCACAGCGCGGTCGACGATCAGAGCGCCTTCACCCAGAACGGCCAGCGTGGGTCGGACATCTTCATCCGCGCCCGCATCAGTTTCCACAGGCCGTACTTGTGGTAGTCGAAATCCCAGGTGGTGTTGAGCTGCTGGTTGACCACGGCCCACAGACCCCACTTGGTGTCGGCCAGCGCGCAGCAGACCTGCACCCGCGCACAGGTGGCGAAATCGGTGCGGCCGTAGAAGTCTTCGACGAGCTCGAGCATCTGCTCCTCGCCGTAGAACATCTCCACGATCAGCAGCGCCAGTTCGTAGGCGCGTTCGTTGTTGGAAGCGAACTCGTAGTCCACCATGCGCATCGGCTTGCCGTCGGCCACCAGGAAGTTGCCCGGCATCGGATCATTGTGGCAGGCAACCAGATCGAGGCCGGAGGCCAGTAACGCCGATTTGGCCTGCTGGTACTCCCCCAGGATCAGGCCGGCATCGACGGGCAGTCGCACCCCGATCTCCTGCGCCTGGCTCAGGTGCTCCTCGATCATGTCGAACATGGTCTTGGTGCCGCTGAGCAGTCCCCCGTCGTGGAGGGTGCGGTAGATGCCGATGATCTCTCGCGGCACCTCGGGGCGCTTGAAATCGCCGTTGGTGCAGGCCCGGTAGCCCTCCAGGAACTCGATCACCTCGACACCCGTGGCGGGATCGAAGTGCACCATTTCCGCCCCGATCCCGCGTTCACCGGCCCGGCGGGCCGCCTCGTTGGCCAGGCTGCGGTCGATGAAGGCGTCACTGCCGTCGCCGGGGATCTTGAGGAAGTACCGGGTGTCCAGACCCTCGACGGTGATGCGCCAGTTGCTGTTCTGCAGGCCACCCAGAACCGGTGCGTAGGACACCGTGCGGCCCCGCCACCGTTCGATCTGGACGAGCACGTCTTCGACGCGGCGTTCGGCGGCGGTGCGCGCAGACCCGATCGCCTTGTCACCGGCGCTGCCCGGACGATCGTCGGTCACGGTCACAGGCTCTCCAATCGATCGTGAAAGTGCACGTCGGCCAACCCGGCGCGGGCGCGCAGGAACTGCCAGTCCGACAGCTTGGAGTACTCCAGCGTTCCCGGCCGGGCCGCGTCGGAGTAGGCGCCGATCAGACCCCATCGCACGCAGTCGGCGATCCCGTACACCCGGGCCCGGTCGAACAGGCTCTGATCGAAGGAGCCCCAGGCCATCTCGAACGCAACCCGGGCCTGGGAGTCGAACGGCCGCACCTCGGCCAGGAGCACGCCGATGTCCTGCAGCGGATCCATCACCGCTGCCACATCCCAGTCCACCAGCAACGTCCGGCCGTCCTCGACCAGCAAGACGTTCGACACGTTGCCGTCACCGTGCGCGGGCACGGTATCGAAACCCGTTGCCAGGATCCGTTTCTCGGCCATGTCGACCATCCGCAACATCCAGTCGAAATCTCTCGGGAGCTGCACGTCGTTGGCGGTGATCAGTGCGGTCAGGGTCCGAATGTCGTCGAACACCGTTGCGGTGCGGGTGATCTCGGTGAGCTGACGCACCTGCGCACGAACGTCGATGAGTTTCTGCAGTGCCTCGTCGTCGTCGAATTTGTCCAGGGTGGCGGTGGCGGCGGTGTCGACGAAGTTCTCCATCACCAGCACGCCGGCGTCGGCATCGGCCGCCAACACCGTGGGCGCGACCCCGAGCTCCCCGGCCGCCCTGGCAGCGGCAAAAGCATGCGGCACGTCGACATACGCGCCGGCATGGCCGATCATCTTCTTGACGAAAAGCGTTGTCTCGCTGCCCCGGACATCGAGGCATTCGGAGTCCGCACCCCACCAGCTGGGGCTGGCCATCGAGGGTGTGGGGTCCGCGGTCACCTCGTCATCCAGCGGCAGCCCGAGCCGGCTCAACTGGGCGGTGATGCTCATGACGGAACTCCTTCGGCGGCGAGTTGTGGCCAGCTGAGGTCGAAACCGCGGGCTCCCTCGAGCCATTTCGTCAAGCGCAGCACATCGCGGTCGGCGAAGCGCGGACCGATCACCTGGATTCCGACCGGCATACCGTCGACGAAACCGAAACAGACCGAGGAGGCCGGGGCGCCCGTCTGGTTGAACCACGCGGTGAAACCGCAGTGTGCCAGCGGCGCCGACTCGTCGGCACCACATTCCCCGGCGCCGAAACCGACCATCGGGATCACCGGGGCGATCACGAAGTCGAACGCGGCGCAGGCGGTACGCATGGTTTCGGCGGAGCGGGCGACGGCCTCGCTGTCGCGGGTGAAGTCGGCCGCGGAATAGCCCGCTGCCGGCGCGCACCACTGCCGGATCACCGGATGCACGTCGTCGCGGCGTTGCGCGGGGATGGCCTGCAGTTCGGCGACGGCGCGGACCTGGAACACCCGGTCCAGCGCCGGATAAGGATCGGTGGCAAACACCGGGGCCATCGGCGTGACCATCGCGCCGCCACCGGTCAAAGCGGCGGCGGCAGCACTGACCACCGCGGCCACGTCCGCGTCGGCAGCGAAACCCGGTGACAGTTCGGTGAGCACACCGATGCGTAGCCCGTTCGGCGACAGCGGTTCTCGTAGCGCTGAGCCCTCCTCGGGGGCCAGGCTCCAGATATCGCGCGCGTCGGGCCGGCTGAGGATCTCGTAGAGGGCGAGCACGTCGTCGACGGTGCGGGCCATCGGTCCGGCCGAGCGCATGGTGGACGGCGCCAGGTGCGGGATGCGGCCCTGGGTGGGTTTGAGCGCCACCACGCCGCAGTGTCCGGCCGGCAGTCGCACCGAGCCGGCGATATCGGAACCCACGGACCCGAAGGCGATTCCGGCGGCCAGGCTGGCACCGGCCCCGGAACTGGAGCCGCCGGTGCTGCGGACCAGATTCCACGGGTTGCGGGTGATGCCGTACAGCGAGCTGACCCCGGCGGCCATCATGCCGAAGTCTGGCATCGTCGTCTTGCCGATGATCACCGCGCCGGCCTCTTTGAGCCGGGCGGCCGGCGGGGCGTCGACGCTGGAAGGCGCAAGGTCGCGGTTGGCGGCGCAGCCGTGCCGCCACGGCATCCCCGTGGCGTGGACGCTGTCTTTGATGGTGACCGGCACGCCGTCCAGCGCGCCGAGCGGTGCATGATCTGCCCAGCGCTTCGTCGAGTCTTCGGCCGCGGCACGGGCACCCGCGGCATCGAGATGGGCCAGCGCGTTGATGGCGGGGTTGCGCTCGTCGACACGGTTCAGGGTGTGCTCGAGCACCGCCGCCGGGGTGGCCTCGCCGGTACGGTAAGCCGTCGTGAGAGCGGTGATGTCGCCGTCGAGCAGGTGATTCACGCGTGCGCCGCCTCGTCGAGGGCACCGGTCAGCATCCGCGCCGTGGTGGCGGTCAACACCGTCACCCCCGCCAGCATCTGTGCGTCGGTGGTGAATTCGTGTTCGTTGTGCGAGATCCCGTCGACACTGGGTACGAACAGCATCACCGTCGGCACCACATCGGTCAGGTTCACCGAATCGTGCCCGGCCATCGTGGGCAGCGTCCGCCAGCGCAGCCCGAGGTCCTCGGCCACCGCACCCGCCAGTGCCACACCGGATTCCGGATAGGCCTTGGACTGCCGCAGCGTGGCAGATTCGACGCTGACCGTCACCTCGCCGATCGCGGCGAAGGCCGCCATCAGGCCGGCGTGCGCCTTCTCCAGCACGTCGATGTCCAGGGCGCGCATATCGGCGGCCAGTCGCACGCGGGACGGCACCACCACCGGCGAGTTGGGCTCGACGGTGAACTGCCCGACCGAACCCAGAAGCGCACCGTCGCCGAATTCGGCGTTGAACTCGTCGGCCACCTCCCGCACTGCCAGCACCACTTTGGCGGCGCCCACCAGGGCGTCCCGCCGGTACCGCATGTGGGTGGCCCCGGTGTGGGACTGCTCCCCGTCGACGGTGATGACGTACTTGTAGGCGGCCCAGTTACGGGTGACGAGGCCGATGTCGAACCCCTCGTCGACGAGGGTCCGGCCCTGTTCGATGTGGATCTCGGCGAACGCCTGCGCCCGGGGTGCGGTGTCGGATCCGTGAAACCCGATGTCCTGCAGGGCTTCCCGCACCGTGATGCCGTCCGGTGCGGCGGTGTCGAGTACCGCCTCGGCGTCGAACTTGCCGATGTAGACGCCGCTGCCCATCAGGCTGGGCGAGAATCTGGAGCCCTCCTCGTTGAACCAGTTGACCGCCGCGATGTTGAGCCGCGTGCCCACCGGCGGATCGGCCTGCAAACGGGCCGCCGCGTACGCCGCCGCCAGCACACCGTAGGCCCCGTCGAAACGCCCGGACGTGGGTTGGCTGTCCAGGTGCGACCCGATGAGCACGTAGTCGGCGTCCGAGGTGAACTCCGCACAGCCGTACATGTTGCCCACCGCATCCACCAGGCATGTCAGCCCGTGCGTGTCGAACCAGGCGCGCAACCATTCGCGGGCCAGGCCGTCGGCGGCGGTGGCCGCCTCCCGGTGGACCCCACCTGCGGGGGTGGCCCCGATTGCCGACAGTTCGGCGAAATCGCGCAGGAATGCCTCATCGCTGAGATCGCTCACGCGCTGCCCTCCACGGCGGCGGTGCGGACCTTGTCTTCGAGAGATTCGTCAGGTGCGGGGTCGGCGTCCTTGACCGCGGTCCTGGCCACGTCGAACATGGCTGCCACCCGCGCCTTCTCCTCGTCATCGGATTTGATGAACCACGCCGCGGCCAGGAACACCACCAGGTTCACTCCGATGCCGACGATGCCGCCGGTGAGGCTGCCGAGTGCCCGGATGTCGTCGGGGTAGATCCACGTCAGCACCATGGCGACCAGGAAGCCCGAGACCATGCCCGCGATGGCGCCCTGCTTGTTGCCACCCTTCCAGAAGATGCCCAGGAACAGCGGCACCGCCAGCTGCACGATGCCCTGGTAGGAGATCTGGGCCAGCAGCTGCAGCCGCTCCATGTTGAAGGTCACGTACGCCACCACACCAGCGGCGGCCATGAAACCCATCATCGAGGTCTTGGCGACGTAGGTCAGTTGCTTGTCCGACAGCGGACGCTTGGCGGTGTTGACCAGATCGTTGGCAATCTGCAGGCCGCAGACCTGCACACTGCCGTCGATGTGTCCCATGGAGGCGGCGAACACGATCGTCACGCCCAGACCGAGCAGCCAGGTGCCACCGTAGTCGCTCATGATGGTGAACCAGCCCATCTGCGGGGCCTCGACCACATCGGGCATCACGGTGGCGGCGATACCCACCAACATCAACAACGTGTAGAACACACCCGAGATCAGCACCGTGCACAAAGTCCCGGACTTGACCGACCGCACGCTGGAGGCGGTGTAGATCCGCTGGAAGCTGGTGGGCCAGCACAGTGACCCGATGACACCGGTGAAGATCAGGGCGAAGATGTAGAGCGGCCCGTAGGCGCCCCCGTCACCCGGCAGTGCCAGGTATTCGTCAGCCACGTCACCCAGAGCAGCGAAGCTGATGGGGCCGCCGGCGACACCGGAGAGCAGCACCAGGCACACGATCGCGGAGAAGACATACGCCACGGTGCCCTGGAACGCGTCGGTCATGATCAGTCCGCGCATCCCCATCCGCACGGTCCAGTACTGGCGAATGATGATCACCGCCAGACCGACGATCAAACAGGTGGTGACGCCCCACGCGCCCGCGCTGGCGAGTTCGAACACCGAACCCAGCGCCTGCATGCCGAGCACCACCCACGGGAACAGGGACACGATGCCGATGAGGCTGGAGATCACTCGCACCGCAGGCGAATTGAAGCGTTTACCCAGCAGATCGGGCTGCGAACGCAAGTCGTACTTCTTGCCCCAGCGCCAGGCCCTGGTGGCCATGAAGTACATCATGGCGACCCCCAGCGAGGAATAGGCCAGCCCGTACAGGCCGAAAACACCTGCGCCGGCGGCCAGTCCGAAGAACGCGATGAAGGTCGAACCGGGCCACCAGGAGTTGACATAGCTCATCGCCACATACCAGGGCCCGTAGCTGCGGCCGCCGACGGCGTACTCGTCGAAGCTGGGCGCGGTCTTCTGCTGGGTGACGTAGAGGATTCCGACGACGATGGCGTAGAAGACCGCCAGCATGCTGAGCATGATCCACATATCAGCCTCCGAGGCTTTCGTTTCCAGGTTCGGTCGAGTCGCGTTCGGTGGAGTCGTCGTCGAGCTCGCCGCGAATGTCTTCGACGACGTAGAACGCCGTCAGGGTGAGGCCCAGAACCAGGGCGTTGATGATCCAGTACATGATGGCGAACGGGACGCCGAGGACGCTGGCACGAATTCCGCTGCCCCACAGATACAGTGGCGGGAACAGCGCGAACAGCAATGCCACTGCGTAGAGCGTGCCGAAGAAACCGACGATGGTCCGGCGTGGCAATCCTTTGATGAAGCTGGTCATACCCGAACTCCTTGTTCGAAAGCCGGTGCCACCCAGGGCAACAGCTGGTTGTGAATTCGCCCGTTGCTGGCCACCCCGTGACCGGCGTCGAAGACGTCGCGGCCGTCGAGACTGGTGAAGCGGCCGCCGGCCTCGGCGAGGATCACCGGCATGGGCGCCAGGTCGAAGGCGCGGGCGGTGTAGTCGACCACCGCGTCGGCGTGGCCGCAGGCCACCATCGCATAGCCGAAGGCGTCTCCCCACGTGCGCAAGACCACATTCTGGCTGTGCAGGTCGGAGATCACCGAAGGATCCCAGTCCTCCAGCCAGGTGGCCATCACGTAGGCCCCGTCGAGGCTGGGGCGGTCGGACACGCTGACACGCGTACCGTTGCGCCAGCAACCCTTGCCTTTCTCGGCGTGGACCTGGATGCCGGCGCTGGGCAGGTTGATGATCCCGAAGACGATCTCGTCGCCCTCCTGCAGCGCGATCAGGTTGGCGTACAGCGGCACCCCCCGGACAAACGACTTGGTGCCGTCGATCGGGTCGATGATCCAACGAAATCCGCTGCTGCCGCGGGTCTCCGGGAACTCCTCGCCGGTGAAGGAGTCCTCGGCGAACTCCGCGCTGACGGCCTCGCGAAGCCGCAACTCGATCTTCCGGTCGGCCTCGGTCACCGGCGATCCGTCGTCCTTGAGATCGACGTCGAGGTCCTGGGCCTCGAAGTAGCGGCGCGAGATCTCCCCGGCCTCGGCAGCCATGCGGAAGCCGAGTTGAATGCGGCGCTGACGCTGTTCGGTCACCCCATGACTGTCGGGTTAGACCATTTCTGGTTCGGTGAGGCGGGCGTTAAGCGCGTGTAAACAGCGGCTGTGAGCGGTTCCGTGGGTGTGCGGCCGACGCCCGGCGCCGATAGCGTGCAGTCATGCTCGCGGTCATGCACGCACACCAGGCGCTGCAGCGGCTGGCCGACGAACTGGCCGGCCGCGGCGAGGCGCGGATGCCTGCCGAGCGGGTGCTGGCCGAACGGCTGGGCACCTCACGCACCACGGTGCGCAAGGCGCTGGAAGCGCTGGAGCAGGACGGGACGATCCGCCGGGTGAAAGGCCGCGCCGGCGGCGCCTACCTGACCGCGGTGGCCGCCCCGGAGGCCTCGGTGCAGGCGTCGCAGCCGTATTGCCGCAGCCGCGGTGTGCTGCGCAGCCTGAACACCGTCAAGGGCATTCCGGAGATCTTGGCGGAGCAGGGTTTTCGTGACGGCACGACGGTGATCCGGGCGGGGTTGGTGCTGCCGCCCCCGAAGGTGGCCGGCGCCCTGCAGTTGACGGCCGAGCAGTCGGTGGTGTCGCTGCTGCGGCTGCGGCACGCCGACGGCGAAACCCTGTCGTTGGAACAGATGTACCTGCGGCCTGAGCTGGCCGCGGTGCTCCGTACCGAGATGACGTCGATGTACCGGACGCTGTGGAACCGGCTGGGCGTGCGGATCGCCGTCGTCGACGAAAGGATCGAGATCGCGTCGCTGTCGGCGGCCGAGGGGGCGCTGTTGGGACAGCCCACCGGCACGCCGGTGCTGCAGCTCGAGCGCGTCGGCTATGACCAGAACAACCGCGCCGTCGAGTACTCCGTCGACCTGTTCCGCGCCGACCGGACGCGGCTGCTGGTGCGATCGGAGTCCCCGCTGTCCGACGGTATGGAAGTGACGGCCGGACGCGTGGAGCGCCTGGCCTGACGTACCCGCGTCAGTTCTGTTCGTAGGTCCCGTGAATCAAGGCGCGGGCGATCGCGTTACCGAAGAGGTTGAAGCCCAGGAACGCCGGTGTCGCGTCCTCGGTGACATCGAGCTTCTCCACCTGCAGCGCGTGCACGGCCACGATGTAGCGGTGCGGGCCGTGCCCGGCCGGCGGGGCGGCGCCGACGAAACGGTGCAGGCCGGCATCGTTGCGCAGGGTGATCGCATCACCGGGCAGTGAACTGCCGTCGCCCACACCCGCGGGCAGTTCGGTGACGGTGCCCGGCAGGTTGGCCACCGCCCAGTGCCAGAAGCCCGAGCCGGTGGGGGCGTCTGGGTCGTAGACGGTGACGGCGAAGCTGCGGGTCTCTTCGGGGTAGCCCGACCAGCTCAGCTGCGGCGACTGATCTTCACCACCGGCGCCCATGAGTCCGCTGACCTGAGCGTTGCCCCAGGGCTGCCCGTCGGTGAAGGAGTCCGAGGTCAGTGTGAAGCTCGGCAGCTTGGGCAGGAACTCGTAGGGGTTGTACGGAAAAGCCATGAAACACAGATCCTTTCAATCAGCAGTTCTTCAGGAAATGCTCGAGTACCTCGACTCCGAACGTCAGCGCGTCGACGGGTACCCGCTCGTCGACGCCGTGGAACAGAGCGGTGAAATCCAACTCCGGCGGCAGCCGCAGCGGGATGAAACCGAAACAGCGGATCCCCAGGCGCGCGAAGTGTTTCGCATCGGTGCCGGCCGAGAGCATGTACGGCACAGTGCGCGCGTCGGGGTCGACGGCCAGCAGCGCGGCGTTCATGGCGTCCACCAGATCACCATCGAAACTGGTCTCGTACGAGGGCAACTCGGTGATCCACTCGCGGGTGACGTCGGGGCCGATGATCTCGTCGACCTCACGCTCGAACGCGGCCTGGCGACCGGGCAGCACGCGGCAGTCCAGCACCGCCTCGGCCGTCGCCGGGATCACATTGGCTTTGTAACCCGCCTTGAGCATGGTCGGGTTGGCGGTGTCACGCAGGGTGGCATTGATGATCCGCGAAATCGAGCCCAGTTTGGCGATGGTGCCGTCGATGTCGGGTGAGTCGGGGTCGAAGGAATACCCGGTCTCCTCGGCCACCGCGGTGAGGAACTCCTTGACGGCCGGGCTGAGCACCAGCGGGAACTGGTGACGGCCCAGTTTGGCCACCGCTTCGGCCAGAATGGTCACGGCGTTGTCGGTGTGGATCATCGAGCCGTGACCGGCGCGGGCGCGCGCGGTCAGCTTCATCCACAGCATGCCTTTTTCGGCCGTCTCGATCAGGTAGAGCCGACGCTCTCCCCCGCCTTGGGTCGGCACCGTCAGGGAGTAACCGCCGACCTCACCGATGGCCTCGGTGATGCCCTCGAACAGGTCCGGCCTGTTCTCGATCAGCCACTTGCAGCCGTACTTGCCGCCGGCCTCCTCGTCGGCGACGAACGCGAACACCAGATCGCGCGGCGGGACGATGCCCTCGCGTTTGAAGTGCCGGGCCACCGCGAGCATCATCCCGACCATGTTCTTCATGTCGATCGCGCCGCGGCCCCACACGTAGCCGTCTTCGACGGCCCCGGAGAACGGGTGGACGCTCCAGTCGGCGGCCTCGGCCGGCACCACGTCGAGGTGACCGTGCACCAGCAGCGCTCCGCGGCTCCGGTCAGCGCCTTCCAGCCGGGCGAACAGATTGCCGCGGCCGGGCGCGCCCGATTCGATGTATTCGGTGCGGTAGCCGACCTCTTCGAGCTGCTGCGCCACCCAGCGGGCACATTCCTCTTCGCCCTTGGTGGTGGCGAGCTCACCGGTGTTGGACGTGTCGAACCGGATCAGCGAGCTGACGAGCTCGACGACCTCATGCGCAGGAGTGACCACACTTCCCTTTCTGAAAACGACGTGCCCTTTTCCTACCACCCTCGCCCGTGCAGGGCCGGTGACAACCTGGTTTGGGATCAACCGGCTCGATCCGATAGCCTTAGTCGCCCGCCACGCGTAATAGCCGAAGCGGGTAGTCACGAAACAAGGTCCGAGTGGCGGAATGGCAGACGCGCTAGCTTGAGGTGCTAGTGCCCTATTAACGGGCGTGGGGGTTCAAGTCCCCCCTCGGACACTCACTACCCAGTCGACCCGCCGTGGCGCGCCAGCGCGGGGTGAGGGGCCAACGCGCCACGGTCGAGTCGGTGTGCACCAACACCAGTAATCGTCTTGAGTGTGCCTTCGGCGGCAGAATTCGTCGCAATCGACCCACAGCATCTTGCGAGCATTCCGGCATCACAACCGCAACCAACGCGCCTTGCAAGGCGTACCATTTCCGCGCACTGAATTGCCGACCAAGAAACGGTTTGAGATTCTTTCGCTGCACCACAGATAGTGGTTGTTGAACGCGCCCACCTGCAGCAACGGGAGGCCGGATAGCCGAAAGCCCCGCCGTAGCTCGACTGGTAATCGGCACCAATTCCGCCTCCGAATCGGCCGCAAAAATTGCGTTGGACAACCCGGGAAGTGTTCTCCATCACACACCGAAAGTCTAGGCAAACCGTCAGGGAAATCCATTGTTCGGGCTCGTACTTTTGGTTTTCATGACTGATACAACGCATTTCTCGATCCACGAACTACGCACTCCTCATACCCGTGGTGCACCGCGAGTCGCCGGCACCGCGGTGGCCTTCACACAACACCGGTACGACCAAGCTCGAGTTGCGGCAGAGCTCACCACGATGGGTGGACCCGAGTTCATGCGCTTCGCCGCCACGAGTGGCGTCGACTCCCGCAGCTTGGCGCTGCCGTTGCAGCGGTATCCCCGCCTGTCGGGTTTCACCGAAGCGAACACCGCCTATCTCGAGGTAGCCGTCGAATTGGGTGAACAGGCAGTACGTTCCGCACTGGACGCTGCGCACATCGCCCCCACCGAGGTCGATGCCATCGTGTTGGTGTCGAGCACCGGAGTGGCCGTACCGACCATCGACGCACGCCTGGCGACTCGGCTCGGTCTACGACCGGATGTCAAACGCATCCCGCTGTTCGGGCTCGGCTGCGTCGGCGGCGCGGCCGGGATGGCGCGCGTCCACGACTACCTCCGGGGTTACCCCGGCCAGGTCGCGCTGCTGGTGTCCGTCGAACTGTGTTCGCTCACCCTGCAGCGGGAGGACACCTCGGTGCCCGCACTCATCGGTGTATGCCTGTTCGGTGACGGCGCGGCGGCGGTGGTGTGCACCGGCGCCGACCGGGTGCCCTCCCATCCCGGCGTGCATCGGGATCCCAGGATTCTCGCCACCAGGAGCAGGTTGTTCCCCGATACGGTCGACGTGATGGGGTGGAATGTCAGTGCGTCGGGATTCCAGCTGGTGATGTCGCGCGACGTCCCGAGAATGGCCGAGGACCACCTGCGGGCGGCGATCGACGACTTCCTCGCCGATCACGGGCTGTCCACGGCGGACATCGACACCTGGATCTGCCACCCAGGGGGCCCGAAAGTGATCGACGCGATCGTCGGCGCGATCGGTCTTCCGGCGCAGGCACTTTCACACAGCACCGCCTCGATGCGCGAGAACGGCAACATCTCGTCGGCGTCGGTACTCGATGTCCTGCGACGCACCATCGCTGACCCGCCACCTGTGGGCTCGCTCGCCGTGATGCTCGCGATGGGGCCCGGGTTCAGCTTCGAACTACTGCTGCTGAGCTGGTGAGGCTCGGCTGATGTACTACCTGTTCATCCTCGCCGTCGGAGTGGAACGGCTGCTCGAGCTGGTGGTCTCACGGCGCAACACCCGGTGGTCGATGGCCCACGGAGGCCGTGAATTCGGCCGTGGCCACTATCCCGTGATGGTGACCATGCACACCCTTCTGCTGGTCGCCTGTGTCGCCGAAGTCTGGGGCTGGCGACGTCCGTTCATCCCGTGGCTCGGCTGGCCCATGGTGGCTGTCGTGGTGATCAGCACCGCCGTACGCTGGTGGTGCGCAACGACCCTGGGCAGACACTGGAACCCCCGCCTCATCGTGATACCGAATGCACCACTGGTTCAGCGGGGTCCATACCGTTGGGTGCATCATCCCAACTACACGGCTGTCACCGCTGAGGTGGCCGCGCTGCCGCTGATCCACTCGGCGTGGGTGACCGCGATCATCTTCAGCCTGGCCAACGCGCTGGTGTTGACGGTCCGGATCCGCGCCGAGAACAGCGCCTTGGGGTACGCTCCACCCAACCGGTCAGCCCCGAGACACCAACTGGGCCAACCGCTCTGAAGCGCCACTGCCGGGTGCGGGCAGGTATGCCACGATCTGGATCTCCGGCGCGTCGGCGGGCGTCAGCTGATGGTGCTCGAGGATCAGCTCTCCGACGCTCGCGTGGAAGAACCGGCGTTCGCGGGAGGCGAACCGTTCGACGCTGCTGGCCTGCCAACCCGTGCGGAAATGCTCGCTGCCGGCCAGCAACCGCTCGATGAGCTGGGTGTAGGACGGCTCCCCCACCCGCGGGCCGGCCTCGGCGCGGAATTCCGCGAGGAACCGTCTGCTGTCGGTTTCCCAGTCCGGCAACAACTCCCGGATAGCTGGGTCCATGAACACCAGCAGCAGCAGGTTGCGGTCGGCGGCCGCGGTGGTCTCGATATTCGGGTACAGCGCGGCGTAGGCCCGATTCCACGCGCCGATGGTCCACGTGGGCCCGATGGCGAAGGCCGGGTAGCCGGCCAGGGCGTCCAGGAACCGCTGAATGTGGGGCGGTGTCGGACCGGCGTCCCCGGTGACGTCCGGCTCGGCGGTGTACCCGCCGAGTGCCAGCACGTAGTCGCGTTCGGCGGGCGACAACCGCAGCGCGCGGGCCACCGAGTCGAGCACCTGCTTGGACGGGTTGATGTCGCGGCCCTGTTCGAGCCAGGTGTACCACGTCACGCTGACGCCGGACAGCACGGCGACCTCTTCGCGGCGCAGGCCGCTGGTCCGCAACCGGGGCACGGCCGGAAAACCCAGTTCGGCACGCGGCGCCGCCTCCCGGCGGGCCCGCAGGAACTCACCGAGCGCCAGACGCTGCCTGGTGCGTTTGTCCATATGTTGATCGTAGTAGTACCAGTACTAGTATCAGCGCCGACTTCCCACGTAGGCGCCCTGAATGCCAGGGTGTGTGCTATGGCTGAACTCAGGTCCCGCACGGTCACTCACGGTCGCAACATGGCGGGGGCGCGCTCGTTGCTGCGTGCTGCCGGGGTGGCCGGCTCCGATATCGGTAAACCGATTGTCGCGGTGGCCAACAGCTTCACCGAGTTCGTGCCGGGTCACACCCACCTGCAGCCCGTCGGCCGGATCGTGTCCGAGGCCATCTCGGCCGCCGGCGGCGTGCCGCGCGAGTTCAACACCATCGCCGTCGACGACGGCATCGCGATGGGCCACGGCGGCATGCTGTATTCGCTGCCGTCGCGCGAGCTGATCGCCGACTCCGTGGAGTACATGGTGAACGCACACTGCGCCGACGCACTGGTGTGTATCTCCAACTGCGACAAGATCACTCCTGGCATGCTGATGGCCGCGCTGCGCCTCAACATCCCCACCGTGTTCGTCTCCGGCGGCCCGATGGAAGGCGGCACCGCCGTCCTGGTCGACGGGACCGTCCGCACCCGGCTGAACCTGGTGACCGCCATCGCCGACGCGGTGAACACCGATGTCTCCGATGACGACATTGCCCGCATCGAGGAAGCCGCCTGCCCCACCTGCGGTTCGTGCTCGGGCATGTTCACCGCGAACTCCATGAACTGCCTCACCGAGGCTTTGGGACTGGCGCTGCCCGGCAACGGTTCGGTGCTGGCCACCCACACCGCTCGTCGCGCGCTCTACGAGAAGGCCGGCAGCACTGTGATGGACATCGTGCGCAAGTACTACGACGAGGACGACGCCAGCGTGCTGCCGCGGGCCATTGCCACCCGCGACGCGTTCGACAACGCCATGGCCCTCGATATCGCCATGGGCGGGTCCACCAACACCGTGCTGCATCTGCTGGCCGCCGCGCGCGAGGCCGAACTGGACTACACCCTCGAGGACATCGAGAAGCGCAGTCAGATGGTCCCGTGCCTGTGCAAGGTGGCCCCCAACGGCCACTACCTGATGGAGGACGTGCACCGCGCCGGCGGCATCCCCGCGATCCTCGGCGAGCTGTGGCGCGGCGGGCACCTGCACGAGACAGTGCACACCGTGCACGCGGGATCCATGGCGGAGTGGTTGCGCGAGTGGGACATTCGTGGCGGCTCCCCCTCGGCCGAGGCTGTTGAACTGTTCCATGCCGCACCGGGGTGCGTGCGTTCGGCCTCGGCGTTCTCGCAGTCCGAGCGCTGGGAGAGCCTGGACACCGACGCCGAGAACGGCTGCATCCGCGACCTGCAGAACGCTTACTCCGCCGACGGCGGCCTGGCGGTGCTGCGCGGCAACCTGTCGGTGGACGGCTGCATCGTCAAGACAGCCGGCGTCGACGAATCCATCTGGAAGTTCTCGGGTCCCGCGGTGGTGCTGGAATCCCAGGAGGACGCGGTGGACGCCATCCTGAACAAGCGCGTGCAGCCCGGTGACGTGGTGGTGATCCGCTACGAAGGCCCCAAGGGCGGCCCCGGTATGCAGGAGATGCTCTACCCGACTTCGTATCTGAAGGGCCGTGGGCTCGGTGCGCAGTGCGCGCTGATCACTGACGGGCGGTTCTCCGGCGGCACCTCGGGCCTGTCGATCGGCCACGTCTCCCCCGAGGCGGCCGCCGGTGGTGTCATCGCCTTGGTCGAAAACGGTGACCTGATCACCATCGACATCCCGCACCGCAGCATCCAGGTCGATGTCCCCGATGAGGAACTGGACCGTCGCCGCCAGGTTCTGGAGGCCTCTGGCGGGTACAAGCCGAAAGACCGGCAGCGTGTGGTGTCGCCAGCACTGAAAGCTTATGCGGCACTGGCTTTGTCAGCGGACAAGGGTGCGGCTCGGGATATCGACTCGCTCTGAGTACGCGGAACCATCGTGACGTAAGGGAACACGCTTGCCCTGCGTCAAGACCCGCGCGTCGGGGCTGTGGATGAAGTGCTGACTGTGGATAAGTAGGCGTTGGCGCTGGTGGATTGCCTTGTGGCGCATGTCTTGTCGGTGGGCGTGGGT